>JBBRMF010000186.1:0-10440 GCA_038230975.1 Tepidisphaerales bacterium | reverse complement strand
GATGCAGATGGTGGAAATCGCCAAGGCCCTCTCGCAGGATGCTCGCATCATCATCATGGATGAGCCGACCAGTTCGCTCACCGCCGGCGAATCCAAACAGCTTTTTCAGATTATCCGCCAGCTTAAGACCGAAGGCATCGGCATCATCTACATCTCGCATCGCATGGAAGAGGTGATGGATCTTTCGGATCGCATCACGGTGTTGCGCGATGGGAAATACGTGGGCGATATTGCCGCCGCCGAGGCCACGCACGACAAGATCGTATCGATGATGGTGGGTCGTGAGTTCACGCACCGCTTTCCGGAAAAATCTCCAACCCCATCGACTGAAGACGTGTTGGTGGTGAAGGATCTACTGGTTCCCGGTTCTCCGTTTGGCATCAGCTTCACGGCTCGGCGCGGCGAAGTGCTTGGATTCGCCGGACTGGTTGGCGCGGGTCGCACGGAATTGATGCAGGTGATTTTCGGCGTCACACCTGCGCTTGGTGGAAGCATGTCGTTGCTCGGCAAACCGCTCGTCACTGACAATACGCGGGACGCCATTCGTCGCGGCGTCTACCTCGCGCCGGAAGACCGCAAACGTCATGGGTTGGTTTTGCCGATGACCGTCGCCCAGAACACTTCGCTTCCGGATGTGGGCAATTACGCTTCCGGCGGGCGGCTTGATCGTAAACGCGAAGACTACATTGCTGATCAACAGGTCAAACGACTCCGCATTAAAACGCCAAGCATCTATCAGAAAGTGGTCAACCTTTCCGGTGGCAATCAGCAAAAAGTCGTGCTTGGGAAATGGCTCGCGATGCAGCCGAAGATCCTGATTCTCGATGAACCGACGCGCGGGATTGATGTCGGTGCCAAGGCCGAGATTTACAAGCAAATGTCCGACCTGGCGGCAACCGGAATCACCATTTTGATGGTCAGTTCCGACATGGAAGAAATCATCGGCATGAGCGACCGCGTGGTGGTGATGCACGAGCGGGCGATCAAAGGCGTTCTCGATCGCAAAGATTTGTCGCAGGAGCGCATCGCGTCGCTGATGACCGGTCGAAAAACAAAAAGCTAATCGTGGCACGGGCTTCCAGCCCGTGTTGACGAACTGACAGATTCAAGGATCTGGAATGAGCGCGATTCTGAGTGTTGAATCGCCAACACGGGCTGGAAGCCCGTGCCACGAAACGTTAAACGCAATCGCCTCGGATCAAGAAAGGTTCGTACGCACAATGAGACGCGAATTTGGCATGTTCATCGCCCTGTTGCTGATGTGCGCCGGGCTCTGGTCGAGCAACCATGATTTTCTGAATCAGTCCAATATCATGAACTCGACCCGGCAGATCTCGATGCTCGGCATCTATGCCGTGGGGGTTGGGTTTGTCATCATCACCGGCGGGATTGATCTATCGGTGGGCTCGGTCATCGGGCTTACCGGCGTGCTGATCGCCAAGATTTCCTCGCACGCAACCGGATGCCTGGGCTATTCGATCTGGATCGGGATAGCCGTTGCAATGGCCGTTGCCATGCTCATTGGTCTCGGGCAGGGTCTGCTCATCACCCGGCTGAAACTTCAACCGTTCATCGTCACGCTGGGCGGTATGCTGCTGATCCGCGGTATCTCCCAAACCGTTGTCGAGGGCGGCACGCTCAGCATCGGCGGCATCCCTTTCGCCAAGTTGGCCGATAGCGGTTTATTTGAATGGCGCGGCGATCCGCTGCTCCCGTACCCCGTGCTGATTTTCCTCATCGTCATCGCCTTGGCGACCTACATTTTGCACTTCACGGTCTTCGGGAGATATGTCTACGCGATCGGCGGCAATCGTGATGCGGCCGACTATTCCGGCATCAACGTCAAGCGCATCGAAACGATGACCTATGTCATTTCCGCCGCGTTGGGCGGGATCGCGGGCATTTGCTACGCGTCCTATACGGGCCAGATGAGCCAGCAAGTCGGCATCGGGTTTGAGCTTCCCGCCATCGCCGCCGTCGTGCTTGGCGGCTGTTCGCTGCGCGGCGGTGAAGGCACGGTTCTCGGCATCGTCATCGGATCAGCCATGATGAAAGTGATCGACAACGGCATCATCATGTTCCAGCTCAAGCTCGGTACACGAACGCTGCGGCTTGATACCAACTGGACCTTCATCATCATCGGCGCAGTGATTTTGATCGCCGTGATTCTGGATCAAGTGGTGCATATCGTGCAGGGCAAACGGCGAACGAGGCAGGCGGGGATTTTGGTCGCGGAAAAGCGCGGGATTGAAGTCGTCAATACGGGGAGCGGTGGAGCGTCAGGAGTGCAATGAAATGACCAATCAAAAGTCCTATGCGTATGTGGTGGAACGTGCGGAGGAGAATGTACCCATATAGTCCTAGCCGTACAACGTTGACTCAGATATGATTGCAACATGAGCACCGTCGAACTACGCCGCGAAATTAAAAAGGTCGTCGACCGACTGCCACCGGAGCGATTGAATTCGCTCGCCGACTACGTGCAGTTCCTCACCCGGCCAGATCTCACCCAGCGGCTGGCGAAGGCAGAGAAGGACCTCGCATCGGGCAAGGGCGTCAATTGGCGTAAAGTGCGGTCAGATGTTTGAGGTGATCCTCTCCCCCGAAGCGGAGAGGTTCTACGCGGCCGCTGACAAACCGCTGGCGCGTAAGCTGGCAAAGTGCTTCCTGCAGTTGGAGCGCGAGC
The DNA here is from genome assembly GCA_038230975.1 of Tepidisphaerales bacterium. Lineage (GTDB taxonomy): Bacteria > Planctomycetota > Phycisphaerae > Tepidisphaerales > Tepidisphaeraceae > JANXVV01. The sequence continues at coordinate 7,754 of JBBRMF010000186.1, read as the reverse complement.
CACACCGGCATAACAATATCAAGCGGTTGACAGGAAATTTTGGAGGCCATGCTCGTTACCGCGTAGGAGACTGGCGCGTTATTTTTCGCGTGGATGATGCAGCCAAGAGAGTGTCAGTTCTCTCGATCGCAAATCGTCGCGAAGTGTATGAATAACTGATGTTCGGGCGTGCGGAACCTTAAGCTCCGACTTACGCGGACTAAAGTGCGAGTATGTATGCGGCTCATCCTCCTCCGTCACGGCCCCGCAATAGATCGCGAGTCATTTTCCAAAACCAACAAAGACGATGCGCTTCGTCCGCTCACGTCCGATGGCAAAAGAAAAATGAAGCTAGCCGCACGCGGTCTGCGAAAAATTTGCGATCGGATCGATCTTCTGGCCACAAGTCCCATGAAGCGGGCGACGCAGACGGCTGACATCGTTTACGCCGCGTTCGATGACAAGCCGCAGTTTGTCGAGTTGCCACTACTCGCCACGGCTCATCTGCCGCACAAATTGGTCGAATGGTTCAAGCACAATGATCTGGATGCCGTGACGGTGGCGCTGGTGGGTCATGAGCCTTCACTGAGCCGATTAGCGGGGTGGTTCACCGGGGGTCATGAAAAAAGCATCGTCACGATGAAGAAGGGGGCGGTTTGTATCATCGACTTCCATGGCGCGGTCGCAGGGGGGAAGGGAGTTCTGACGGGATTATTCCAGCCCAGAGACCTGCGCAGCCGGGCAGGCTGCAAAAAGTGACGGCGTGGATGTTAAAATAAGCCTGTCGATTAATCATTTCTTCACATCGCCGGTTACAATAGATACATGCCGACAGTTCGTTTGCCCCGGCCCGCCAATCGCCTGGTCGCGGAAGTCTCGAAAGACACCACGCCTGCGGATGTTCGTCTAGCGGCGATCGACGTGGGGTCCAACAGTATTCATATGATCGTCGCGCAGATCGATGCGGCGGGCGGGGTGACCACGCTCTGGCGTTTGAAGGAAATGGTGGGGTTGGGCCGAATCAGCTTTCCCTCACGGCGGCTCTCGGCGGATGCGATGGATCGTGCCGTGGCGACGCTTGGCCGTTTCCAGCAAGTGGCGAAGCAGCGAGGATGTGAAAAGATTTGCGCCGTCGCCACCAGTGCCGTCCGCGAGGCGGAAAACGGGGGCGATTTTATCGAGCGCGTTCGCAACGAGCTGGGCTTGCGTGTGCGTGTTGTCAGTGGCCGTGAGGAAGCCCGATTGATTTATCTGGGGGTTCGGCATGCCACGGATCTGCATGGCGGCCCGCATCTGCTGCTCGACATCGGTGGGGGCAGCGTCGAGTTTATCGTGGCGACCGACACCAAACCGCTCTTGCTCGAAAGCCGCAAGCTTGGTTCCGCGCGTATGACGGCCAGGTACATCAAAACGGATCCGATTGACGCCAGGGAGCTGGCCTCGCTGTTGCGATATTATCGTCAGGAACTCGGGCCGCTTTGCGAGAGCATTCGCGCGTTGAACCCCGTGAAGATGTTCGGTTGCAGCGGCACGCTGGAAAATCTGGCGGCGATGTGTGGATCGCCAACCAAATTAAACGGCGACGGGGTCACGGGGGTGATCGAGCGAGCCGCATTGGATGCACTGACCGCTCGCCTGCTTGAAAGCCGTGCAAAAGATCGGGCAGCGATGCCCGGCCTCGATGCCAAACGGCAGGATCAAATCATCGCAGGTGCCGTTCTCGTGCGCGAACTTTTTCACCAGTTGGATCTCAAGCGTATGAACCTGTGCAACGCGGCGTTGCGGGAAGGGATCCTCGTCGATTACCTCTCGCGTCATTCCCCGGAATTGCAGATTCGTCGCGAAGTTCCGGATCCTCGCCGTCGCAGTGTGTTGGATCTGGGTCGTCGCTGCGATTGGCATCAAACGCATGCCGAGCAGGTTGCCAAACTCGCGCTACAGTTTTTTGATGGACTCAAAGAGATTCACCAACTTGATCGCCGTGATCGCGAGTTGATTGAGTACGGTGCCTTGCTCCACGATATCGGCTGGCATATCAGCCCGGAAGATCACCACAAGCACGGAATGTATCTCATTCAGCATGGTTCGCTGAAGGAATTTCAACCGGAAGAGATTGCGATCATTGCGCTGTTGGTTCGCTATCATCGAAAGAGCAAGCCTAAATTAACCCATGATAGTTTCGCCAAACTTTCCACCAAGGCTCGGAAGGTTGTTCGGGTGGGTGCGGCGATTCTACGGGTTGCCGATGCGTTGGATCGCACGCACTGCAGCGCGGTTTCCGGGATCAAGGTGCGCCTTGGCACGCGTCGCGCAAAATTGACGATCACCGCTCGCGGCGATACCGAGATGGAACTGTGGGCCGCCCGACGCAAGATGGATTTGTTTGCCGAGGTGTTTGGCCGAACGATCAGCTTCGATCTGTCCAAGCGCTGAATAACGCGCGATCGCGGCGTCTTACTCCCTCTCCTGGTACTCCGGGGGAGGGCCGGGGTGGGGGCTTGTTTTTGCGCTGGAATCAGCCCCCTCCCTAACCCTCCCCCGGAGTACCAGGAGAGGGGACAACCCGCCAGCCCGCACAATCCCCCGGCAACTTATCAACTCGCTTCACACAACATTAACCTGTCCTGCAAACGATTTTGGTGAACGTCAGCTAAGTTTTACGGTGACGTAAGCGGTTGCTGTTGATATTCGCCAAGGTTGTAGCATGTCCGAAACTCGTTCGATTTTCACCCCGGTTATAGATCCGTCCAAACGTTCTATGTATCTCGCGCCTGAAGCAGTCCAGCATTTGGCCGATCTTTTGACCTCCGAACAGCTCGATATCGCCATGGATCGGGCGGCTCGCGCGTCCCGCGCCACGGTGTCGGTATTTGCCGCCGCGCCGGTGGATCACTGGGACGAGAAAAAACTCGAGGGTGGGTTGGCCGCGGTGGAGTTTGTGGTCGAATTTTTTGTTCCCCCTTCTTCGATGGATCTTTTCCATCGTGAATTGGAATCTCAACTCCTTCAAGCCAGCCCGCAGTATGTCGAGGGAATTTGTTGTGGCGAATTTGCCCCGAGCGTTCTGCATAGCATTCTGGTCGGAACATTTCACCAGTATCGAATCACCTGCCGTACCAGTGCCGCTGAGCAACGCCAGTTTCGATGGTCGCGCGACCGAATCCTGCTGGATGGGGTTCTACATCAGTCACGCACCGGCTGGAAGGAATAGTTGCAACCCACTATCTACGGACATGCATTCGTGATCGGATGCAATATGATGAAAGACCCATGAATCGTCTTATCTTCCTGGCTGTGCTTTTCGCCTCATCCGCCGCGTTCGCGCAAACTCCACCGACTACTCGCCCTGCTCGCGTGCTGATTGTCAGCATTGATGGCTTGCGTCCCGACGTGGCGCTTAGGGCAAACATGCCCAATCTTCATCAATTGATGAACGCCGGGAGTTTCAGTTTCTGGGCCCGGACCACGCCATTGGCGATCACGCTGCCATCCCATGTCAGCATGTTGACCGGCGTCATTCCGCGTAAGCACGAAATTGAGTGGAACAAGGATCTGCCGTTACGCGAACCGGTTTTCCCGAATTTTCCCACGCTCTTCGAAGTCGCGCACAAGAAAAATTACACCACCGCGATGGCGGCTGGCAAATCAAAGTTTAACACGCTGGCCAAACCCGGCACGCTCGATTGGATGTGGATCGCCGCCGAGTCCACGACCGATGATTCGCAAGTGGCCGAGCACGCGGTAAAGATCATTCGCGAACATCAACCGCAGGTGATGTTCATCCATTTCCCGAGCACGGACAATGTCGGGCATTCCAAAGGTTGGGGCTCGCCGGAACAGTTGGCTACCGTCGAAGGCGCGGACACGCAACTGGGCGTTGTGCTGGCTGTGCTGAATGAACTTAAGCTGAAAGACGAAACCTTCATCATCCTCACCGCCGACCATGGCGGCGCGGGTCGTACTCACACACCGGACGATGCCCGAAGTCGACACATCCCCTGGATCGCCGTCGGGCCGGGTGTCCGCAAAAACATCGACCTGACACTCTATGCAGATTTAATCATCAACACAGAAGACACCTTTGCTACGGCCAGCTACGTTCTAAAACTCCCCCTCGATAAACGGCTCGACGGCAAGCCGGTCAAGGAAATTTTTGAAGGTGATGAGCTGTTGCAAAATAGATGAGCTGTCCGCGCGATTCGTGGCACGGGCTGGAAGCCCGTACCACAATTAATTTCCTAAGCTCCGTGCGGAACAAGAATCGCGAGCCAAAATAAGACGTTCCGCACAGCGGAACCTTCCATTTTTGACACGCGTCGGCGCGCACGGTTATTTAGGGGGCGGGACCAGAAAATCATATCGCGTTGGCTTTTGTCTCCGGATTCGCCAGAATACATCCAGAGAGAATGCTCATGCCGTTTCGATGGAATCCGCGCGAACATATTTTGCTGGCTCGCTATGCCGCCAAATGGGTCGTCATTGCCACACCTGTTTCCATTTTGATCGGGGCAGCCGTCGCGGTATTTCTCTGGTCGCTGGATCGCGTCACGCATCTGCGATGGGATCACCCCTGGCTTCTTTATCTCCTTCCGCTGGCGGGAATCGCCGTCGGGGCAATGTATCACTGGCTCGGGAAACGGGTTGAAAGCGGGAACAATCTTCTGATGGAGGAGATTCACAAACCCGGCGGGGGTATTCCGAGCCGGATGGCTCCGCTCATTTTAATCGGTACCGTGCTGACGCATCTATTCGGCGGGTCGGCGGGCCGTGAAGGCACTGCGTTACAGATGGGTGGCGGTATCGCCAGTTCATTCTCCCGTGTCACCGACCGATGGTATCGCTGGTCGACGGCTGAGATCCGCACGCTTCTCATGGTCGGAATTGCCGGGGGTTTTGGCGCAGTGTTCGGAACGCCTTTAACCGGCGCGATCTTCGCGCTGGAAGTGTTGGCCATCGGCCGCATGAGCTATGAGTCGATTCTTCCCTGCCTGATCGCAGCAATCGTCGGCGATCGATCCTGTACGCTGATTTCACATCACTTCGGAATTCACCACACGCAATATGATCTGTCCGTGCTGAGTGGAGCAGGTGTGACTCTGGGCGGCCAATTCAGTGGACGACTCCTGGTGAAGATCGCCATCGCATCCGTGGCGTTTGGGTGGGTGAGCGTTCTGTTCGCGGAGCTGGTTCACGGGCTATCGCGCATCTTCAAAACACTGATCCACTGGCCGATTTTGCGGCCGTTCGCCGGGGGTTGCATCATCATTTTGCTCGCTCAATGGATCGGCCCTGATTACCTCGGACTTGGCGTGACTGCCGACCCGCATCATGCCAATCACGTTTCCATCCTGTCCAGTTTTCATCCCGGCGGGGCGACGAATTGGAGCTGGTGGTGGAAGATTGTGTTTACCGCCGTGACGTTGGGAAGTGGATTCAAAGGCGGAGAAGTCACCCCACTTTTCTTCATCGGCGCAGCGCTCGGAAATACGATGGCCCATCTGCTCGGCGCGCCGGTTGAACTCTTCGCCGCCCTTGGGTTTGTAGCCGTATTTGCCGGGGCCACCAACACGCCGTTGGCCTGCACCGTTATGGGGATTGAGCTGTTCGGTGGAGGGGCAGGCGAGTTAGTGCGCGGCGGGTTCGTCGTGTATCTGGCCGTCGCCTGCTTCGGGGCCTATCTCTTCAGCGGACATTCCGGAATTTATCTTTCGCAACGCATCGGAACCCCGAAGGGAGAAAGCGATGCAACGCATGAATCTCCGCTACGGTCCATCCGGGAATCCAATCCCGGTATGGGGGATTTAATCCGCCGAATGAAGCGGTGAGTGGATCGGCTCGATCTATAGCCATTTTCAATATTTGATTTTGTCTTTCGTAGGGTCCGCTTTAGCGGACCCTACGAAGAACTCGTGGTGAACAAAATTACTTATTCAGATTCGGCACTTCAGGCAGTTTCACATCGGTGGCCTTGGGAACTTCCGGCGCCTTGACGGCCGTGTTCATCAACTTGGCCGCGTCCAACGCCTTACGAATATCAGGCAACTTCCCGGCAACCACTTCGGGCAGCGCGGCCTTGTTGTCTTCAAGCTTTTTCAGACCCGAATCAGCCAGGTCGAATTTCTTGTCTTTGATCAACCCGGTGATTTCATCCAGCTTGGCGGTGGCGTCTTTGATGGCGGTATCTTTGGCAGCCGTCGCCGTGTTCTTGGCCGCATCGACCGCATTGCTGACCACGGCCGGCATCGTCGTGGGCATCGAAGGCTTGGTTGTGGCCGTTGAAGAACTCGTCTCCGTTTTTGCCGGAGGGGTGGCTGTGGGTTCCTCTTTATTGCAACCCACCAAAACCGCGCCCGCCAACATCGCCGCAACTGTCCATTTAATCGTTTCCAACTTCATCGGGACTCCTCAAAAAGGGGGTAAAATAGATTTCAACCTGTAAGTCTACCTCATTTGATGGAATTGAACGACCCTCAAAGGCAAGGTTTGGTGAGCCGATAATCACCCGTTGAATCAATTTCTCTAACGGAAGCGGAGGGATTCGAACCCCCGTTACCTTTTGGGTAAGACGGTTTTCAAAACCGTTGCCATCAGCCGCTCGGCCACGCTTCCTTGGGCTTTTCACCGCGATGCGATATGACCCGCAGTGTCCTACAACCCTATACTTTACCGTTGAATCCGTCAAATCGCAGAGTGCTGCCGATGTTTTCAAAAGCGGAATCGTCCCGTATATTCCATCCTCCGCAAAACTTTCAATCAGGAGTCACCGATCATGCCAACGAGCCAGCCGACGGACGTATTACTGGCCCACTTTCACTGGGCGAATCTCAGCATTATTCAGGCCTGCGCCGGTTTGAGCCGCGAGCAATTTTATAGACGATTCGAGATGGGCCCCGGCTCATTGCACGATACGGTAACGCACATTCTCGGATCGACCCGAGGCTGGGCGGATATGTTGGCCGGTCGACCCGAACGCCCGCGACTCGAGGGCACGGAGCGCATTGCGGCAGAACTGAGTGCGTTAGCCGATGAGGTAATTCCCGATTTTGTCGCGGTGGTTAGAGCCCATCCTTTGGATGAATTGGTCACCCGCGAGCGCGGCGGGAAATCTTACACGTTCCCGCGCGGAGGTGTACTGACTCACGTCACGACGCATGGCATGCATCATCGCGCCCAGTGCCTCAACATGATGCGGCACGTGGGTGTAAGCCCGCTTCCGCCCAGCAGCGTTTTGGAATGGATGATCGCCGGGGAACCCAAGTAGAACTTCGATTTACTCTCAGCTTGATGGAGCTCACAACGAGAAGGAGATATGTCATGAAAGTACTCGTAATCATCAAAGCAAATAAAGATTCCGAAGCAGGTGTGATGCCGAGCCATGAACTCCTGGCGGCAATGACCGAATTCAACGAAGCACTGGTGAAAGCCGGAGTCATGCTGTCCGGTGAAGGGCTTCATCCCAGTTCAAAAGGGGTGCGAATCCGATGCACTGGAAAGGATCGCGCGGTTACCAATGGCCCGTTTGCCGCGACAAGCGAACTGGTCGCTGGAATCTGGATGTGGAAGGTTAAGTCAATGGATGATGCGATCGCCTGGATCAATCGCAGCCCGTTTCAGGAAGGCGAGATTGAGATTCGCCCGGTTTTTGAAGCGGAAGATTTCGGCGAAGCGCTGACACCTGAACTGCGGGAGAAGGAAGCTAGGCTGAGAGAAGAATCAGCTCGCCAGAATGCGAAGTGAATCGTTATTTTGACGGATCGCTCTCTGAGATAATTGAG
>JBBRMF010000185.1:0-10515 GCA_038230975.1 Tepidisphaerales bacterium | reverse complement strand
TCTTGAACAGGTTGATGGCAAAGGGTTCCTGCCCGACGACCATTCGTAACGCCGAATTGGCCACACCATTGCGAAGCACCAGGTATCGTCCGGGTGCGAGGCATCTCAGGTGAACATCAAAGTCTCCGCCGGCAAGCGATTCCGCGGGAATATTGAAGAAAACAGTTCGATTCGATTCCACTGGGAAATCCATGGCCGGCGTTGTTTTTCCGGTTTTTAAATTGAAAACTTCGATGACCGCATGCGTGATCGATTCGCTGGCAGAGGCTTCGTCGCCGGACCCTTCCATTCCCACTCGAAGCTCAGCCGGCATCGATCCACCCCCCGGAGGTAGCGAGACATTCCGAAAGGAAAAAACGCCGATCGCCGCCTTGGAAAGATCGTCGACGCCTTTCAACTGCTGGCTGCCCGTGACCTCGCGACCGCGAAACATCGGCCAGGCAAATTGACCGTCCGCATCTTTGATCGGGTCGATCACTTCGTTTTGACCCAGGGATTTCAACCGAGGGCTGAACAGATGCACGCTATTTCTTCCAGCCCCATACCGAATCGGACCGGATCCCTGGATCCTCACGAAAATCCGCCGACGTTCCTGCGGCAGTTGATATAGGCGATCAAGCGAAGTCGGTGTGATTTTCGCAAGCGGTTGACCGACGGCTTTCAGAGAATCAACCAGCTCAACAGAACCGCCGTTGAGGAGTTCTGTGGGAGGAATCAGGTTGTATTTGTCCGGGCCTTCAATTTCAACATTGACAGTAGGTCGAGTTCTTTTCTTCAAAGAGAAGCCTTTAAACTCGGTGGGATTTGGGATATCGCCCGGAAATGGCGTGGGATGCCAGGCTTGCTCGGGATTGTCAGACGCCGACGCAATACTGCCCACGACAATTAGCCCACCGTTATCCTGTCCCGCAGCGGGGTCCGGAAACATCGCCGCCGGCAGATCGAAGCCGACCGTGAAACTCTGCTCATCATCCCCCATGGCCCAACGGATTTTGTCTTCTGGTTTTGGCACGACGACATACTGCTGAAAATCGACCGTGCGAACGTATGATTTTGATTGCAGCAATCCTTGTTGCGCATAATGTTCGATTGCGATCCGCCCGGGGTCCGTTGCCGAAAGCGTTTCCAACCGCAAGCGCGCATCTGCTTGCAGTTGACTCGCGCGAATCTGAGCGTAGCCGTAGGTGAAGATTCCCATGATCAGCAATAGCGTTGCTGAAACGCGCGCAAAACCAACGATCTTGCCGAGTATGATTTCCAAACGCGTCGTGGGTTTGGTTACGATCGTGAAGATCACCCGGTTGTCGATTTCTTTGGGCAGATTCGTGCAGGCAAGAATGATCGTCACGAGGACGACCAATGTTCCCGTGGCAAAGAGTGCGTACTTAATCGTCTGGCGAATGGCATCCTGCTCATCAACCGGATTGAGCAACTGCACTGCGACAATGACCCCGACAATCGCCAGCGGTGTGATCCACAACACGCGGCGACGAATCGATTCCTGAAAACAGACCCCGGAAATCGCCCAGATGCGCGTCAGGCTCAATCGGGAAATGTCACCGAGTCCGGAAACCAGGAATCCGACAACAATCAAAGCCGCCGCGACATACCACTCAAGGTGAGCATCGATAAACGCCGGAAGATGGAGGTCAGCAAGAAGCATGGGATCTCCATTTTATTTGGCTGTGGGCAGATCGCGTTTGGCAGGGTCTCCATTATTCTGGACGACCCGAACAAAAAGCTCTTCAAGTGTCGTGGTGGGGTGCGTGATTTGGGCATCGCCGGCACCCATGCGACTCATAAAGAGGCGGGTTTCTTCGATCTGTCGCGGCGTCAAACCGCGCGCTTCAATTTGCGTGACATCTTTCACCTGCAACAGATCTTTCACCTGACCGAGCGTTTACATTCGACCGCGGAAAAGAATGGTGATTCGATCGCAAACATCCTGCACATCGGCCAACAAATGGCTGCAAAGCAAAACGGTTTTGCCCTGATCTTTGAGTGAGACAATCAGGTCTTTCATCTCACGCGTGCCGATCGGATCGAGGCCGGTCGTCGGTTCATCGAGCAGAATCAAATCCGGATTATTGATCATCGCCTGGGCCAAACCGATACGGCGGGCCATGCCCTTTGAATACTCCCGGAGCTTGCGCTTACGGCTCTTGGCATCGAGCCCGACAATATCCAATAGCTCCGGCACGCGACGGTTCAATTCACGACGGGGGATCTTGAAGAGCCGTCCATAAAACTTGAGAATCTCTTCCCCGTTCAGAAAGCGATATAAGTACGATTCTTCCGGCAGGAACCCGATTTTTTCGTTGATTGTCGTGCTGCCCGCCGGTTGCCCCAGCACAAATCCGCGACCTTTGGAAGGGAAAATCAAACCGAGCAGCAGCTTGATCGTGGTGCTTTTGCCCGATCCGTTCGGACCGAGCAATCCAAACACCTCACCTCGATGGATGGTCAAATCCAGATCCAGCAGGGCCTCAACCTTGGGCCTGCCCCAGAAGTCTTTGTAGACCTTGGTAAGCCCTTCAGTATGAATCGCCGCATCTCTGGCGGGATTGCTGAGTGGACCGCTGAATGTCCGGGACGCCTCGCTTTTGGTTTCAATCATGGAGCCGGAAGGTTAAGGACTTGAACGGAAAAACGCAAAATAGAAGCAAAGCCTGCACGCGAATTCGATAAACAGCTTAGCCTCTGCCGACGATTCTCGACGTGCTTTCCCGGAAATAGACAATATAACAAATGGAATCTCGATCGCCAAGGAGATTTAAGTGCCGGTCGAGGTTCTTTTTGAGAATCGCTTCAAACTCGCCTTCCACCACAGAATGATCGCCGACAAAACAGCGGCAGCGAGAAGATAGAATGCGCCAGCGAGCAGGCCATCGCAGATCCGCATGTGAAAGCGTTCGTATTCTCGCTGCGCTGGAGTCGGATCCGGATACGGGATCCCCACGCCGGTGGCGATGCCCCACGCGAGACCGGCGCCCAGTAATAACACGGCGACCAATACCAGAATGATTGGAACGAGCCAACGCCTCATTACTCAATTGTAACCTGCCGGGCAACTCATCCGTAAAGCATTTCAGGAAATGATTTGTTTCGTGTTCATTCACCGTCCTTTATAAACCAATAGAGGCCGAAGTGTACGCGTCACCTTCACCAGTTCGACCTGCGCCCGCATGACGGAACGAATATCTTTATACGCCTGCGGTGATTCTTCTCGTAAAGCATCGTGCAGCCGGGGATCAAACCAGACGCCTTGCATTTGTTGACGGAGGTCCGTGCGATGAAACCGCTCGCGCGCGGCATGGCGGGAGAGCAGCCGACCGGCACCGTGGGCACTGGATCGCAGGGCATCCGGGCAGCCTCGGCCTTCCACATGATAGCTTTGTGTGCCCATCGACCCGGGGATGACGCCGGCTAAACCGGCATCGGCCGGCATTGCACCTTTGCGATGAACAAATACGGATTGGCCAAAATGGGTTTCCTGTCTGACATGATTGTGATCGCAGCCGATTGTCAGTGATTCGATCGGATGGATTCCAAGATGTTTGCGAAGAACTTCGACGACTTGTTCACCCATGGCCTGACGATTCGCGTCGGCAAATCGGCGGGCCCATTCCTGATCGTGCAGATACGCCTGGCCCGCCGGTGTGTCGCCGTCGACAGCCATGAGCGATGCCGATCGAATCGTCGCGCCGGCCAGGTGATGCGACTTAATTTCCTGCCCGATGGCTCGCGAACCACTGTGAATCATAACCCACAGCCGATCCGTTTCATCGGACTGCATTTCGATGAAATGATTCCCACCGCCGAGCGTGCCAAGTTGAAGGCTGGCGGTGTCGTTGGCCATGGCCTGGAGAGAAGGGTGGGTCAGGTCACGGACATCGAGCATGCGTGGAAAGGGAATCGTGTGCGATCGATGCCGTCGCTGTGCGGGGATCGATTCACGGAGTGCTCGCAACAAGGTGCCGGCGCACGTGGCGTTCTGCAAAACATCGGCAGAGGCATCGAACGCCACTGCCAGCATTCCACAGCCAATATCCCCGCCGACTGCTGATGGGTACAGCAGTCGGCGGGTGGCCATCGCCGTTCCAACGCAGACGTCGCCAGCCAAATGTACATCCGGCATGATGGCGATATGCACGACGTCTTCGGCTCGCCGAATGCGCTCAATGGCTGCACGCGCAGAATCTTCCATCGACATCGCCAGCCATGTTTTTACAGGGGCCAACGCGTTGTGATGCGTATCGTTCATGGCCGACCTCCTTCCGGGAAATCCATCCCGGAGGCGACGGCGACAAACGTCAGATTCGGCACGCGTTTGCGGCAGATCGACTGCGCCACAATCAGTCGCAATCGCGATGAAAACGCGTTCAATCGTCCGAGTACCTCCAGTGAAGGAGTGCCCATCCCGCTTGAAAGCGCAATGCGCACCAATAGTTGCGACGCGCTGCCCATCGGCACGACTGATTCGATATAGACTTCACGCAGCAGGTCATCCGCGCACTCACCGCCTAACGCCAACATCAGTGCCCGCTGAACCTGCCGGCAAAGCTGCAGTGTTTTGCGATCGACGCGCGGATCAAACGACTTGCGATCCGATGATTCATCCCCCATCAGCGCACGTTCAAACAAAACCTCGGCCGACGCATCACGCGCGCGGCCTTTCCAATTCCTATTTCCGTGTCTCAACGAAACTCCCTGGTTCCGCGCGCAAACGGACTTCAACCGCTCGGCACGAAGACCGACTATTCAAATAAATGGAATCAAAGACGCTGAAGGATCAGCGACTGACAAGAGGGAGGTTTTGGGGTTGGACTTTCATAGGGTTCCTCGACCGAAGTTCTCCCGCTCTATTGCGGGGAGAGGGAGTATAATCCACCCAGCGAAGGAAAAGCCAGAGAAAAATAGGAACATTGAAAATAAAAAAGGCACGCGATCATCCATAGATCAACGCGCGCCTTTGGCACCATCAAAAAAAGACCGGCATAAAGACCGGTCTGATTCGAAGATTTTGATTTTACCGCGAGGAGCTAACGGCTGGGGCGCGGGCTGGAGGAGCTGCCGCCACCTCCACCACTACTACTGGTGCCCATTCCCATTCCACCCGGGCCACCCTTGCGACCGCGACGGCGGCGCTTTTCGCTGGGCTTTTCGTAATACGCCACGCGCTTGATGTCTTTCGTGAGCCCTTCCTTTTCGCACATCTTCTTAAAACGTCGAATCATCTGCTCTGCGGTCTCGTTGCCGCGTGACTTCACCTTAATCATGGCCGGTCCTTTCAGACGAGATTTACCGGCAATTTTGCCGAAAATCTCCGATTGCTTTGATTTCAAGCCGTAAACAACATTCGATCAAAACCCCTCACATCAATGTTGCCATCGGCGCGACAGGGTCGGGAAGTGTACCCAAATCCCTCAATTCTTCAAGCATTGTTCCTCCTGGCTTTGCGTGAATTTCATTTGCGGCCCCCAAAAGGCAAAAATGGACACAAAAAAGCCGGTCAGGGAATTGACCGGCTCGAACGGACTTTAGATATCGAGCATCGAGTGAATGGTGTTAAGGCGCGGTGTAAGAATTCGAGCCCTGAAAGTATTTGTCTTTCACGTCTGGGTAAACTTCTGAGCCGGTGGTGGTTGATCCGCGCGGCATCCAGATGGCGGGGTTCGCCGCGTCCAAGTCACCCATCGTTTCAACATGGCCGTCGAAGAATCCGACATTCATTCGGTAGCTGTTGGCCAACCCGCCCGGAATGCTCGATCCATGTCGCATTCCCAGCACGCGGGAGTCAAACTGCAGACCGCCGTTGTTGCCCGGCACGTTTCCGCGAAGCCATGAACGTGAAAATTTATCGAACGCGCCTACATCGGTAAATGAACAGGCTTCCATCGACGCATTAAAATCGATGTCTGCATCCGGGCTCGGATTCTGCCCGTTATTCCAGCGGGCACCGTCGGCGATATAAGCTTTTTGAGAGGCCGCCCCGATCGCGGAAAGCTTGGGGGAATATCCTGCCGGAACCGTGTAATATTGCTGTGGATACTTTTTGCCGCGATAAAAGGACAAATTCGGCGTGGTCGACGAAGATGGGATGAAATGAAAAATCGCCGCCGTCGTATACGAAGGCATTTGCGTTACTGGAATCTGAGTTGCGCCATAGCTTACGACCGTAAAATCATTCGAGGGACAGCGGAACCCTTTAAATGCCGATAGCTGAACAAATCGGTCGATCTTATCCTGTTTGCTTTTGCCGGTGTTAAAGGTGATCCCCATGCTGGTCGCGATTGGCGACATCCAATCCCAGATTGCAATCACACTTGGGCAATTGTCGTCACTGAAATTCCCGTCCGGGTCCAGCAAGAAGGCTCCAGAAGTATTCGGGCCACCCGCGATCGCTCCTTTGTACTCAGCCGCATAGGCGTACATCGCCTGACTGATACTTCGAATATTTGCGGCGCATGCCACCGTGTTCGCCGCTGCCCGCGCCTTGCTGAGAGCCGGCAAGAGTATAGAAATCAGCAGTGCAATGATGCCTATCACCACCAGTAATTCCACCAGGGTAAATCCACATTCCCGCTTGTTTTTTCGACTAATCATTAGTGCGTCACTTTCCATTGGGTACTTTCTTACTCTTGCCGATCGGGCGTGGCGAGTGCGTCTCGCGCGGTTGATTTGCCCTGGCTCATGAATTCCTGCTTAAGCGGCGGAGGAGTGCGACCGTCCGCAGCCCGCGGATTGTGTCGCACAACCAGTCGTCCACAATCCGGGCAAAAAGTCGGTTCCGGTTTCCCCATGATCGAATTCATAAGTACTGGATGGGGATCCGGAGAAACACCACCGCTGACTGTCCAGTAGCACAATTCCGCAGGGTATCCGGTATTCGCAACGCTGTAGGGCGAATGCACGGGGATCGTCATACCCGGCTTCAACGTAAGTTCAAAAGATTTGCCGGTTTTCTCACAGACGAAAATCTGCCGATTCGCAAGGCTGGCCGCGCTGCTGGGACCAAAGGAACTCCGAAACGAAAGAAATATGGCGAACACCGCAATCACTACGCCGCCCGCGGCAACGTACTTTCCAGCTGGCGAATCCAAAAATTCTCTTGCACGCTGCATCATCATTCCTCTCTAGCCACACCCGCGTCAATTTTATTCGACTGTGAAGATAGAGATGAAGAGTTGATCTTCGAATAGGACCCTGTTCAGGTTGTGTTTGCCCCGCTTATTGCAAATCAGACAATCCAGTGCACGTGGCATATATATGTAAAAAATGACGCCCCGGCACCGATTCAGTCGTTTAATTTCATTCAATTATTCCATCATTAATAAGAGTCTGGCACGAACTAAAGGATCGCTGGATATAAGTCCGCTCGCAAATGGAACGCAGGCTGATTCCTTTTCGGGTTTGCCTGTGGCCGCTGACTGCATTGTTTGCAGGCATGTGGTGGAGCAGGCGGTTTTCTTCGGTTGGAAATCGCGGAGAAATGGTCGGAAGAACCAAAAGGATGTGCAGCGTGACGAAATCCAAAGTGATCCAAACAACAGAGCGCGTTCGAGATCTTCAAAAGCATCGGCGGAATTCCGGAATCAAACTCGCCGCAGCTTCAGTAGTGGCTTCGATGGGTGCAACCGCCGCATTCGCATCAACCTATTCAACTAACAACTCGAAAATCTCTGAAGTCCAGACGAACAGCGTGTTCGTCGGCTCGACGCGACTCAGCGTCGAAGGCGATAACCTCGGTAGCTTTGCAGGTTTTGGAGTCATCGATTTCAACAGCAGTTCGCTCACCGTCCCCGACTATACTGTTGTTAACAGCATCAACGGCACGACGATGACTCTCGACCTGATCGACCGTTCACCGCTGGATAATTTTGCCAAGAGCGGCCAAGTCGACTTCTACCTCGCCACCGGAACCAATGGCAGCTCATCCCTCAGCACCTATCGCTTTCAGGGCTTCGCCGCCGCCAACGGGGGCGCGGGCACCCAGCTTGGTAGCCTGCTCTCGCTCGGTAACGTTCAGTATGTCGCCGGGGCCGCCTCGGGCCGCAATGACTCGGTCACCCTCGATTTCAGTGCCGGTGGCACAAGTGTGTTGAGTTACCTGACATCTCAGCTTACGTCCGGTGGAAACGTCCGCATCATCGCATCTCCTCACTCGGCGACCGTGGCCGCGAACTGGCAGGGTAGCCTTGCCAGCACGAACCCGGTTCTGGCGAACCCCACTCTTTCTTTCGATCTGAACACCACTGTGGCACCGGCAACCGATGCCACTTTCGTGCTGAATCCCGGCGCTGGTAAGGTCTACAGCACCAACCCCATCGTCATCAATCGTATCCTCGCCAGCAGTTCGACGAACGTGACCGTCGCCGTTGCCAATAGTGGCACAGGCTCGGGAAGTTTCAAATTCATCTCCAATGGTAGCGTCACCGGTAGCGGTGGCACGAACCCGTTGGCCGGTGGTGGAACTACTAATGTCACGCTGAATTTCGCCGGCAGCGGTTTCGCCGCCGGTACCGTATCGGCATTGAACCCCGGAACGGCAAGCATCGCCATCCACAACCGCAGCAATCCGGCCGATACGACTGATGCAGTTGTCAACTTCCAGGTGAACAGCGTCATCACCGCGCGCTTTATCGACAACGTCGGTGGTAATGCCGGCTTTGATTTCGGTCGTCAACTGGTCGGCAGCACCAATGTGACCGCCGTCACCATCGACACCGAAAACACCGGCGTCCCCAACCTCGGTTCAAATACCCTCAGCATCGTAACGCTTAAAGGGGTAACCACAGTTAGTGGTACCAATGCGAACATCAGCACGCGCGGCACGCTATCGGTTGCCGCCGGCGCGAGCGACGTCACTTTCTCAAGCGGTGCTGAATCAACGACCCGTAATGTAAGTCTTACACCGTTGGTGGGTGGAGACTATTTGGCAAATCATCTGACGCTTGGTTTCGTGAATTTACCAGTCTCCTACGGACCGGGGGAAACTGCCATCGGAACCACTGGCACAGCAACCGCCGGTCGCATCGTCGCCACCGGTACTTTCTACGAAATCGCCCAGGTCACCGCTTCCGGTTCAACCGTAGGACCGCTTACCCTGGCTAACGCAGCACCCACGGTCAACACCGGTGGTGTTTCCGGTAGCTCCGCTGCAAACATCGGCCTTCGAGCCGATGCAATCATCACGGCCCAGCCAGTTATCGTGGCTCAGAACGGTTACAGCGTCACCGGCCTGGATACCGGAACCATCATTGCCGCCGGTTCCAATATCGCCGGAACTGCCGCATTCGATACGATTGGGAAGTTGAACGGTACCTATAGCGGTACTGTTTCGGTCAGCATGCAGCATGCCGACCAAACCATCGTAGGCACGGCGTTGAATGACTTGCCTTCCAAGATCTTCAATCTGTCTACCACCGTGGTAGGCAACTCCGGTAACGGTTCGGCCAACATCCTCCCCGGCCAGAGCTATGGCAGCATCGCCAGCCCGTACTTCATTAACCGGGGAAGCGGTTTCAACACTGCCGTCTCATTCCTCGGTGGCACCGCCAGTGCAAACACCACTCTGGGTGTGACATTCGGTACCAGTGCATCCGCCCGCGTCAACGGCGACAAGGCCGACATCACCGGTAACGGCACGGACAAGTACGTCGTCCAGTTCAGCTATACGCAGGGCACGAACATCAGCAATGCCACCGCACTTGGCTTCTATGATGGTGCACACTATGTGAACGCCGCCGGTACCAACGGCGTCGAAGTGAAGGGTGCTTTCAATGGTAACGCCACCCTCGGTACCTACGGCATCGACACGGTGAACCATCTCGTCTGGGCTGTTACCGACAAACCCGGTACCTTCGCTCCCTTCGTTCGCGCTCCAGGCGATACGCAGTTCCGCGGTAAAGTCGACCAGAATGACCTTGCCCAGATCGTGTCGCACGGTTTCTACCGTGACGGCCAGGCAACTCACCTGTGGTCCGACGGTGACTTCAATGGCGACGCTAAGGTCGATCAGAACGACCTGACCGCCATCGTCTCCGCCGGTGTCTACCGCGCGGGCTTCTATGATGGTGCGCACCCGTCAGCCGTGACCGCCGCCACCACGTCATTGACGGGTCACACCGCTTCCCCGTCCACCACGATCGGCACGATCGGTAACGGCATCCCGCTTCACTTCGCCTACGACGCCGCCACCGGTGATGTGAAGCTCCAGTTCGATGGCCTTGTCGGTAACCTGCAGGTTCTGGATCTCGTTTCCTTGAACAATCGGTTCATCGATGCCAACGCCAACTCGATCTTCGATGGCAATATCAACGCCACGAACTTCAAAGGTCCTGATGAATTGTTCAGCGTTCGCTTCACTGGAACCTTCGCCGACGGTTTGGACCTTGGCAACATCCTGCCGCAGAATCTGACTCTTTCCCAATTGGCCGCCGATCTGACCTTGGGTTACACGATTCAAGGCAAGGCCGGTGCCTTCGGCGATGTGATCGCGTCCGGCGTGCCGGA
>JBBRMF010000184.1:0-10847 GCA_038230975.1 Tepidisphaerales bacterium | reverse complement strand
GGCGTGACAGGCGAGCATTTCCAACTTTTTCGCATGCTGCGAAGTGATGTCAACCAGGGTTGTGGGTGTGATCGGCTGGCCCAGCGGATCGATGCCTTCAATAGGATCGCAATAGTAAAGCCACGGCACACCAGCGTCGTGCGGCAGGGGGACCGTGGAAATGTTCGGAGCCCCGTAAACAAAGCTCGCCGCCCGCGCCAGCAGCGAGACCTGCTCATGGTCCATCATATAGTCCGCCGCAGCATGGGTGAGGACCAACGAAGGGTTGACCCGACGAAACAGGTCGTACGTTTTCTGAAGTGTTGGTTTATCGTAAACGACAAACCCATCCCGCTCGTCAAGGCAATCGTAAGTGGCTCCAACCAAGCGCGCGGCCTGGGTCGCCTCTGCAGTGCGAATCGCTGATATTGCCCAGCGGGAATGAGTCATCGTGCCGCAATCACCTGGGGTGGCAGTGGCGATGTGAATCTTCCATCCCAGTTCGGCCAACCGTATCAGCGTACCGGCGCAGAGAATTTCCGCATCATCTGGATGGGCCAGAAAGGCCAGAGCGATCTTTTTCTCGGAGGATGCCATCAGATTGCGTTGTTAGGAATTGCGGGCAACGGGATTTGATTATCGAAAGTAAAACCGAGCGAAGCAAATTGCCGTTGAATCAACTCGAACCCTTCCTTGAGTACAATGATATCCGTGCCGTAGGCGAGGAAACTCGCGCCCAGATCCATCATACGCCGAGCATGTCCCGGGTCGAAGGCCGGCATGCCCCATCTTTTCCCCGTGGCTGCCACCGCCTTGGAAATACGATTGACGGCGCTGGTGATTATTGGATGGTCGAACTGCTCGGCGATACCGGCCTGCACCGAGAAATCCGTCGGCCCGAAGAAAATCCCGTCGACACCGGGAACCGCGGCGATTTTCTCAACTCGTTCCAATGAAATGGGATCTTCAATCTGCACAAAGATGAAGGTCTGTTCATTGGCGGTTTGGATATATTCTGGAAGGGGGAGGGATGCGTAAGGCACGTCAGCATTGCCGCTGTCAACACCCCGTTGGCCCTGCGGTGGGAACTTCGCCCATCGGACCACCTCGGCGGCCTCGTCCTCGTGTTCACATCGAGGGTACATAATTCCCAGGGCTCCGGCTTCGAGCATGCGGCTCATCCGCAGAAACTCCCCCTTTGCCGGACGCGCGATGATGTCGCAATGCCCGACCCGGGCCGCGCGCATCAGTGATGCCGCAGTTTCCAAAGAGCGCGGATGATGCTCCAGGTCAAGCCAGATACAATCGAATCCAAGCAGGCTCAATAGCTCGGCAACTGCCGGGTCGGTCAATGCCATTGCACAACAAAGGGCTGGTTGATGCATGGCCCACTTCTGACGCACGATGCTTTTTCGCACGATCGCTCCCGGTGGATTCTCGTTGAGGAACATTAGGGCTGGACTGGTTCGGCCGAGACGGCCGGATTTTCAGGGCAGCGTACATTCATGATTTTACGGGCTTCTTCGACGTTTGATTGCTTGATCCACCGCTTCTCGCCCGGACGCTTGATCTCAATGTTGGCAGTCAATTCAGGATCCAGGGAAGGAAAAGTCTTGGACTTTTTCTGCTTCTCGCGAAGAGCGGACATCTTCTCTTTTCCGAGGGGAGTGAGCCGCTGCACGTAACCGATGAACGGAGTCTTTCCACCATCGCAGGAAAATACGATAGCGCGGACCGCAATCTGGCCTTCGTAGTCAAACGGTGCCATATGGTCCGCCGAGGTAATGAACGTCGTGCGTCCATCATCCGTCGTGAAAAACGCCTTCCCGACGATGCGCGTATCGTCTCGGTCGCTTAAGAACTGCATCAGCATGTAACCACTACAGACAACGATGAGAATCGAAGCTCCAATGGTTACCGCCTTGGAATTCCGCTGAATTTTTTCTGAGAAGGACATAACACGCTCCATGACTTAATTCATACCGTGAAATAAGTCGCGAGTCAATATGAATGTCGCCAATAAATACTCGGAAGGTTCGCGAAATTTTTAATGATTCATCGCCACACCGGAGTTCCGGCACATGCATGGTGCGCTCGAATGTTAATGTCAACTCGACTTTACAAACCCGGTTTAGAGGGAAGCAAACCCCATTTTCTGTGGAAAATGTTTGAATACGGTTAATTAATGTGCGAAATCACGCTGAACAAACTATTTCACGCGATTGATTGCTCCGCAAAGGGGAAAGTCTTAAGCCCAAGTAAAAAAGATATTAAAAAATCAAGTATTTTTCTTGACACGGACTTAGTTCGTTGCGTAAATTAAGTCCGTTGAACAAGCGATGCAATAAAGCGTCCAAAGTTCATTGAGTGTACGCCGATTCGCTATGTGGGCGCCGGCGGAATGTGTGGGTGGCTAATCGGAGCACTTAGTGCTCCACTTTGTAGAGGGAAGTTTATGAAACGCGGTTTACTTCTGCTGGCATTGGGTGCTTTTACGGGTAGCGCTTTTGGCGCTCCGCTTAACAACACATTGTTCCTACACCATTTCGACGGTCCAATCGGATCTGGCGCTGACACCGCCGACTATGCGAACGGCGATCCCACTGAACAGATCCCGAGCCCCATCGGTCACGGTGGCGAAATCGTCTCGTCGCCCGCAAAGTTCGGTACTGGTTCATTGTATCGTACTGATAGTGTCAGCATCGGCGGGCGGGTAGAATACCAAACCGCCAACAACTACAACCCGAATCTAGGCACGATCGAGATGTGGGTTAACTCAGCCACCCTCACGACGAGCACCGGCTTCGACGGGCTGTGGGGTACCAACACTGGAAGTGGCAATACCGATGTGAGAATGTATATCTACAGTGTTGGCGGTGTCCGCACCCTGGGTGCCTACCAACTAAACGGTGGCGGGGCTTTCTGGGAAGAAGAACAGGCGATCCCCGCCGCTCTGCTAACCGATAATGAATGGCATCATGTGGCCTGGGCGTTTGATACCGCCAATGGAAAAGCCGCAACCTGGTGGGACGGCCAATTGCTCCGAAATACACCGGATGCCGGCACGATTTCCTCGCGGACTACTTTCAATAACACATTGTTCCACATCGGTGAGAATCAGAACGGATCAGCACCGTTTCCCGGATACATCGATGAATTTCGAATCAGTGACAATGTGCGCTACGATACAACCCAGAGTTTCACTCCGCCGACTGGGCCGTTTGCTGTTCCTGAACCCGCTTCACTCAGCCTACTTGCGGGCGCAGGGTTGTTGATGATTCGCCGTCGTCGAGCCTAATTCTCGCGGTGGCAGACATGTGGTCAGGATAGACTGCGCGTTGAGGTTGAACTTGCCAAACGCAGGCACCCTCCGTACTTTCAAGCATTGAAGCCGGGTGGTTTCAAAGTGTGAGTTCACGCTGGGCTGTGTTTGAACGAAGAGGTTGCGTGTTGTGGGTGATTTTTGAGAGGTTAAAATCATGTCGAAGCTCAACCGCGGTATTTGGTCTGCATCACGAAGTTCAACGCACCGTCGCGGCTTTACGTTAGTCGAATTGCTTGTTGTAATCGGCATCATTGCGCTGCTGATGTCTATCTTGCTGCCTTCCTTGTCTAAGGCAAGGAAGGCAGCGATTCGTGTCAAATGTGCTTCAAATCTGCATTCACTGGGGCAGATGTGGCACATGTATGCCAATGAGTACCATTCGGCATTTCCAAACAACGGACAAGGCTACGGTACTTGGGAATTGATTACGGACTGGCAGAAGGAAGAGTTTAAGACTCGCTTCAATATGAACGATGGAAAGGTACTCTACTGTCCCAGCTTTAGAGGCTTCACCGGCGATAGCGGAATGGCAGAAGAAGACTGGAACAAAGATCCAGGTTCGTCGGCTGGAAAAGGTGTGTGGGCGATCGGGTACTCCATCTACGCTGGATCCAACAATGCCCGGCTTTGGGATAAAGCGTTGAAAAATGAGTTTCCTCCGCCCTACAAGGCCAATGAACGCAACATCGCCGACCGACCGCTGATGATGGACGTCACGATAAAGTATGGTCCACCTTATACGGACTCCATCACCTGGGGATTTGCGGCCCATTTGGGACCCAAGGGTACCCCGGAGGGCGCGAACACCCTGTTCGGAGATGGACATGTCACCTGGAAGAATGGCACGGACATCAAGCTGAAGCTGGTAGACTACCCGAATGAATTCGAACGATGGTGGTAGGTGTACTAAGCAAGACTGGATCCACCGATATGGGAAGAGTGAGAAAATGCGAGCTCAGGAATCAATGCAACGCCGCTCGCTTGGCGTAATGCTTCTAAGCCTCTGCAATTGGACCAGACAAAAGGTACGCGTATCCCCAGTATTGATGGCCGCCGTGCTCATCGCAATGAGCTTCTCCATGCAGGCGGCGGAGGCACCGGGCTTCCAGGTTAATGTCCAAAATCAGATAACGGTTTATACTGCTACGCCTGCCTCAAGTAATGTCCCTGGCTTCAAGCCGCACGTCAATTTCCCGTATCTAAAATCTCGTGCTGATGGCACACTTGAAATGGATTTTACGGTTGGGCAGACGCACGGCAGCGGTGTATTCGGATTACGGGGTTATAGCTCCGACGGTGGACTTAGTTGGGGCGGGTTTACCTCCAGCCCGCCAAGCACGCCCAATAGCTCGCTGGTAAAACCGTCTGGCCAAACCAGCTACGGTGTTTCCTATGCCATGTCGAATCCTGCAGGGCAGACTAGTTGGAACAATACGCTTTATACTTCGATAAACGGCGGCACCAACTGGTCTATCGCCAATGCGGCATTCGACAGCAACGGGGTAAGCTATACGAACGTCTACAACAACATCACTGATATGGTGCCGAGCGGCCCATTGCTATTCACTACCGGTTATGCACAGCGGCTTGGGAAGAGCACCAGCGAAACCGTGCTGTTTTCCAGTGCGGATAACGGCAGTCATTGGACTCGCCGGTCGACGATAGCCGCGTATACAAATGATCCAACGGTTGCGATGGGCTCCGAAGGTCCCAGCGAATCCTCTATCGTCAGGCTGAACAGTGGTAACCTGCTCTCTGTTTTTCGGACGAGTCAGACTTTTCCGTCCACGGAAATTAATGCTACAAATGCCGGTTTGATGTGGTCGATGTCAACGGATGATGGCATTTCCTGGACTACCGCCAAAACGCTCGGTGTTGCTGGTGAGTTCCCGCTACTACACCGATTGGACGATGGGAGTGCCGCTCTCACGTTTGGCAGATACGGCGCAAAGGTCATGTTCGTTGATGAGACGGGCCTGCGATGGACTACTCCAACCGTGATCTACAATGGCCCCGGGAGCGGTCACACTGATCTAAAAAAGACTGCAAACGGTACGTACGCGTTTGTCTACGATCAATCCAGCTTTTATCCGCCATCGTACAATGCGACACCCCCAGCGGGTTACGTGTACAACAACGATCTTTCGGGAAATGCCAAAGCGGCGATACTAGGTATCACGCGCACTCAGCCCAAAGACGACTACGCCTGGGCTCTGCAATATCACGGAGATGTTACGCCGGATAAGGCACCGTATGGATGGCAAAAAACAGTGGTTGGCAGTGTTTCCACCCGAGAGTGGGCCGATCTGGGACAGGACTATGTTCGACTCAGTACGGGTGGAGCCTCGAACGAACTGTATTACACGTTATCCGGGGAAGGGTCTTCCTGGCATTCGATGAATTTTGCCAATGGCGTTGCGACTGATGTGCGCGCCCGATGCAGCCTGGGCACGACCGAGGGCGCGGCCGATGTCTATCTATCTGATGCAACCCATGGGAACGCGGTCCTGAAGCTCACGGGTGCCGGCGTACTCTTGGAAGGATTGGGAGGTGCCGGTCAAGAGGCTAGCTACCTCAGCGCCGAACATCCAGGCTTTAACATCTTTGACTTCCATACCTACCGAATCGCAGTGGCACCTGACGCCAGTCAAGGAAACGCGCTCTTTGCGAATGTTTTCCTTGATGGCGATCTCTCATCACCTATTTTGACTCGTCATATCGGCACTTCTGCGCTGGATTTGCTCCGTTTTGGCGACGAAACGGGCGTCAACAATGGCACGTTCGACGTGGATCTGGTTCGGTTTGCCTCCGTGCCTGAGCCTGGCGCTCTCTCTCTGATAGCATTGGTCTGTCTCGGTCTACTCTGCCGAGCCCGATCAAGTGGCAGACCTTTGCATCTCTGACTATTCCAATGATGAAATTGCTGCGAAATTCGATCCTCTGCGCCTCCGGGATGCTCGCGCTCGCGGGATGCGCTCAAAGGCCATCCTCAATTCAAGCATCGAGTCCCGATCAATTCTCATTGCTTTCCAAGCCCGCGCAGGATCAGATTCGCCATCTCGTTGAGCCTCCCGTGCAGCGACGCGGTTGCTATTCAACTCCGATGTATTATCTCATGTACTCTGGATACGAATATCACGGCGATGAAGACAAGCAACCAGACCAGCGATTTTACCCTTCCATGA
The DNA here is from genome assembly GCA_038230975.1 of Tepidisphaerales bacterium. Lineage (GTDB taxonomy): Bacteria > Planctomycetota > Phycisphaerae > Tepidisphaerales > Tepidisphaeraceae > JANXVV01. Next base: position 4,358 of record JBBRMF010000184.1, on the reverse strand, counting down.
AAGGTACAGTGGGTCCGGATTTCGGGAAATGGAAGCTTGAGAAAAATCGTCCTGACTGGCAGGAAGCAATGCTTCGCGACTGGGCGGAGCTAGGTCTCAACAGCACTCACTTGAACGTGTATCCCACCGACGGGGAGCTTACCCTGAGTCCGGATTACGCGCAGGCCCTGCGTGACTATGTTCGACTGAGCCAAAAGTACGGTTTAAAGATCGGCGTTCGACTTGATGCACCCGATGAAACCGTCCTGTGGAGCATGCATCCGGCGAACCCCCAAAATCGGCGAACCGAATATATTGCCTGGGTCAGACAGGTCGTCAGTATTCTAAACGGGCAGACCGCTTACTACGTGCTCGGTGACGAACTTACGTTGCATCACGGTGGGACGACGATGCCCGCTAAAGGATGGACGCCGGAACAGTACCTTGACTACTTCAAACAGGTCAGTGGAGCCATTAAATCGATCGACCCAGTCGCCAAAGTGTCGATGTTTGGCGCATCCAGCGGTGAGTGGTTCAATGTGCTATGGCTGTTGGAGAACGGCTATGCCCAAGTGGGAGATGCCGTTGCGGTAAATCACTATGACTATACGATCGCGCCCCGGTTCATCGCGGATCGTGATCGCCTTGCACCTGGAAAATTATTTCTAACGAGCGGCGTCGGTTACGTATCGCTTGGAACGGTTCAGCCGCGCTATCCGGTTGGGGATTCTTATAGCCCACAAACGTCCGAATCCTCCCACGCGGCCGCGATCGCCCGCACGATGTTTTCCTGGTGGGATATTGGTGCTGACGTTGCACCATACTACATCAGTTTGCGGAATTGGGAGATCGACGGAAAAACCTACCCGCGGTGGTTTGGGTTCTTTGGTTTCGAAGACTATGTGATTCATCACGATCAACTGACTGTTAAACGATATCCCGGCTGGTATTCCTACCAGACCATTGCGCATGTATTTTATAATCGAGATGAGTTTAAGTCGCCGTCGTTTAAGGTGACTTCCGATCAGCCACTGACTAAGCTTCGTGCCTATGAACACGCGTTGGTTTCGGGTTCAGAATTGGTGCTCATGCTCTGGAACGACCTGCCGATGAAGACGCGTATTCGCATCGATTCAGCGCGTTACCGTTTACCGGTGAAGGTACTCCTGTCGGATTTCCATCATTGGGCTGATGTGGACCATGAGGTATCCGCCGATGGTTGTACGCTGAGTGTTGAGGTCGGTCCTGAACCGGTAATCATTCGGCTGGTAAGGACGGATTAATGTCTCGGTTCCTTCCATCTCGATCCTCGCCGACACGTATCTATGAGCCGAACATTGTTCACAATCCGTTGAAGTGGTTTGGCGTTTGGACGCCGCAAGGATGGCGTGTGCATGAAAAGCGGTGGGGCACTGCCGAGCGGGTGACCGTGCGACTCAGTGGCGATGGCAAAACCACTTTTTTTCCTGAAGCATTATTTGATCCCGCGTCAGGTCGAGTGGAGTGGCAAGATGATCTACATTGTGCTCAGGACTCATTCACCGATGGCGGCATCTACCCCTGCGACCCTCGTGTCGAGTATCCGCCAGGCCAGGCGCGCTGGGCCGTTTCCCACACACTCCTCTGTTATCCAGTGGCCGATCACACGCTTAACACTCACGAATACACATGGGAGATGCGGCACGGCCATCTGCGGACCTACTTCCGTCGACACGTCCTCGCTGAGAAAACTCAAACGGATAGCGACAGGGGATTAACCGTCCAAGTCAAGCATTGTCCGCTTAGCACTGCCATTGAAGGAAATGTTTCTTACCCTTTGCTCAACAGTGCGGTGCGCGGTGTTTGGGCTGATCCAGACAAACGCGGCGCAAATCTCTATACCCGTCGGATTGTTGAATTGCTCCCGATGCACAATGCGGTGTATGGAATCCCACGAAAAACTCCGATCGTGCAGTGCCACGGTATTTGGAAGGCTCAGCCAAATGATCCGCTCGATGCGCTCTTTGATGCAGACAGTGGGCTATGCCAGGACAACCAACGATTGATCGAGGAATTGCGCATTCGGATTGACGAGCCGCAAATCGGCATGATCAGACCTTCGTATCGAAATGTGCAAAGTCAAGCTTATGGGTGCGAAGTATCGATTCCTGCTGGCGACGAAGTCACGGTAGACGAAGCCTACCTGGAGAGGATTCGTCTACGTCTTGGGGCAACATTTAGCTCGGGAAGCGTTGGCTATGGAGCGAACCAGGCGGTGGGTCAGGATGCCGCCGGTTATGCGGGGTATGACATCAACTATGATCTGAACGGTGATGGAGCGATTGATGAACGCGATCTTGAATGCGCGGCCCGTTTTCTGGGGCAAACAGTTCGCCACAATCGTTACTTAAGTGGCTACTTTGGCGGCGACTGGGTGAGTGTTGGATCGGGACTACTGGCCCCGGAACATGTGAATGGAATTCCTGCAATTGTCGACTATGCGTATGGCGGCGGATATGACCCTGAATCGGGTACGGTTCGCCTGCTGGAAACCCCTGGTCCTAATCGCCCGGTGTGGGTCGAATACATGTTCGACGCACCAGCCGAACCGGGTGATGGGAACATTATTGTTCATCTTTACCGCGAGCGATGACGTAACTGCGTCATAGGCTGAGTTCGACCACCGAACGCCGTTCATGGGATTCGGTCGCCGCCGTAAAAAGTTGATGGCTCATCGCTGTTTCTCGGGGGGTGACGCATGAAGCGAAGCGGTGAGCTGGCCGCGCGTCTGCGAGTTCGCTGATATAGGAAGCCCACATTTGTAGCCACGCATCGGTGAAGCCGAATTCGAAAATGGGTCCCGTAATCGTCTTGAACGTACCTTCACACCCGGTTTGAATTTGCCTCCAGGATTGCTCGCCATGGCGATACTCGAGGACTTCCAACATTTTAGGGCTTGCGCTGGACCACCGCGCAGAGTCTCGTGTGCCGAGGATCTCGAGGTACCAGGTGTTTCTCTGTCCCGGTGAAATCCGTTGCGTCTTGAGAGTCATCGGAAATAGCTTTCCTCCGATGGGATCCAGTGTCTCGCACAACAGGGTTGCGTTGTCCCATGTGGTGCATGGGGCTATTCCACCTTTACCATCGGGGCGCCGTTGAATGACATTCGAGAGGATCGCGCGTACGTTGCGCGGTAACCAGCCGGCTCGAAGGGGTACATGGGCAACGTGCATTCCCAGATCGCCCATGCAGCCATAGGCTCCGTTGGATTCAATTTGCCGCTTCCAATTGATTGGCTTGGTCGGGTCCAGATCGCTGGAGTGCAGGAACCCGGCATTGACCTCGATGATTTGACCGAACGCTTCCTGTTCGATCATTTGTCCGATGCGTTGAACGGCTGGAAAAAATGGGAATTCCGATGAGCATCGGACCAGCGCCTCGGGATGTTTGCTGCACGCTTCGAGGATCAGTTGATTCGCGGCCAGATCGATCCCAAACGGTTTTTCACCCATGACATGCTTACCGGCCTCCAGGGCGGCGCAAAAGATTTCGGCATGAAGGTGATGTGGAACGGCAATATATACGGCGTCAATATTCGGGTTGGCCAGCAGGTCTCGATAGTCGGTCGTTGTCTGGCAAACAGATTTAAAATGCTCACGAAACCAGTTGAACGATTCGGGGCGGGCACTGCAAACGGAAATGACTTCAGGGCGCGCCGGCATATTGACCAGGTGTGCCCATCGAGCCGTAGCCGCGGCAAATTCTCGCCCCATGAGCCCACAGCCGATTAAACCAAAGCGGATTGTGTGCATGTTCAGTAACCCAGTTCTTTTTCTGTCTCACCGATCGCTTCGTCGATCAGTTCAAGCCCTTTGAGGAGTACTTCGTCCTCCATGACGACCGGGGGACTCATGCGCAAAATATGTCCGGCGGGTATCCAGGCCAGGCCGCGTGCGAAAGCCTTCTGGTAGACTCGTTTGCCTGCCTCGTCGAAAGGTAATTTTGTCACGCGGTCCTTTACCAGCTCGATGCCCATGAGGCATCCTTTGGCGCGTACGTTTCCGATAATGGGATGCTCGGCCTGCATCCGCAGCATTCTCCGCATGGCTAGTTCACCCAGGTGCGTCGCGCGTTCGAGCAGATTTTCCTCTTCGATCACCTCGGTCGAAGCCAGCGCCGCGGCGCACGCCATCGGGTTGCCACCGTAACTGCTACTTGCACTGATTGCTTCGAAGCTTTCGGCATATGGGGTGCGCACCGCGACGCAAGTCACCGGAAATCCGTTGCCGAATCCCTTGCCGATGGAGACCACATCCGGAACCACACCCCAGTGTTCCATGCAAAGCCACTTGCCGGTGCGCGCCCAACTTGTGAGCACCTCGTCGGCCATCAAAAGCAAT
>JBBRMF010000183.1:0-10866 GCA_038230975.1 Tepidisphaerales bacterium | reverse complement strand
GGCTTTTGATCGTCGCCAATCCCACGGATCGCGAAATCAACATCGAACCGCATAGCTACAAGCAGTTCATTTCGGAACCGGAATTCACGCTGCTGCCGCCTTTTGAATTTCGCCTATTCCACTGGACTGACGATCGACCCTCCCCAGTCATCATTTGATTCGCTCCTCTCGTCTACAGGGTGCAAAGCTCCCGCTGATTTGGAAGTAGCATGCGCATCCTGCCCATGTTTGCGGTACACCGTGATTTCGATCCGTACTCGGATCGAATCAACAAGAGCGCAGCGATCTTTTCCTTGATTCGGCGGCAGATCGCTGCGCCTTTGCTGATTGGCTGGAGTACCCGCCAAAATTGCGGAGTGCCGCAATTCATGGCCAAGATGGCCAAGCCAGGTGAATGACGCAGATTCAGTCTCGCCGCATCCTCCGCGTTGTCTGCACGACCCAAACTTGAAAAATGGTCCATTGCCTAAATCGGGGGAATCTGTCATTTAATTAGAATGGAGATTTCTCTTTCGTTTCAGCCATTTTCTGGGCGTTGCACGCAGGGCAATCGAAGAGCGACTTCGCTCACATCGCGTGCGTTGGGGTTGCATGACCGGACACAATCGCAGACGATCCGGGGCGCAATCCCGTGTGGCTCGATTTACAGACACACGACTTTCCTCCTCCACTCATCAATGATTCAAGGTGACAGAAGGTTTCAGCAATGAGCGAAAAATTTGCACGCCTGCTTTCATGGCGGACATCGCAGAACGGCAACGGAAACGTTGAGATAGACTCCGCCGCGAAAGAGCAACCGTTACGCGCCGAGTTGTTCAGCGTCGATCAATTGGAGCGACACGCCAAAACGCTGGCACTCTCGCATGAGTTAGGAACCAAACGTTCTCCGGACAAATTAATCCCCCGATTGAATGAAAACGCGCGCATCCTCCGCGAAACCTACGATCTAATTACATCGGCGGTATCCAAGAATCGCCGCGTGGCCCCTGCGTCTGAATGGTTGCTTGATAATTTCTATCTGATCGACGAACAAATTCGCACGGCTCGCCTGCATTTGCCACCGTCCTATAGCCGGGAATTACCGCGATTGGCCAATGGTTCCGCCGCGAACTATCCCCGGGCCTACGGAATTGCCCTGGAATTGATCTCGCACGTCGACGGTCGGGTTGATGCGGCCAGCCTGGACGGTTTCATCGGGTCGTATCAAACCGTCACGCCACTCAAACTCGGGGAGCTGTGGGCCATTCCGATCGTGCTGCGGTTGGCGCTGATCGAAAATCTTCGGCGCGTGGCGACGCGATTGGCGGATGGGCAGTTGGATCGCGACTCGGCCAATTCCTGGTCCGAGCGAATGCTTCAGGTCGTCGAACAGAACCCCACGAATCTCATTCTCGTGATGGCCGACATGGCCAAGGCAGACCCACCGCTCACGAGCGCTTTTCTTTCAGAATACACGCGGCAATTGCGAGGGCAAAGTCCTTACTTTGCATTCGCCAACAGTTGGTTGGAACACCGCGTCTCCGAACAGGGGACTACAATCGAGCAAATGGTGCAGGCCGACGGGCAGGCCCAGGCGGCTGATCAGGTCTCCATTGGCAACAGCATCGGCAGCCTGCGCTTCCTGGCGTCCACAGACTGGCGGGAATTTATTGAGCGACACAGCTTGGTTGAGCAGACCCTGCGCGGCGATCCAGCGAATATGTACGCCGACATGGATTTTGCCAGCCGCGATCGGTATCGCCATGGAATCGAGCAAATTGCGCGCCGATGCCGCCTGACCGAATACGAAGTCGCGCGGAAAGCCATCCAACTCGCCGAAACCAGCGCTTCTGATCCGGCCAGCGATCGCACATCTCACGTCGGATACTACCTGATCGATCACGGTCGACCGGCGCTTGAGCGCATCGCGGAAATGCGACTCTCGCCGCGGATACTCGCTTACAAATTCACGGAACGATTTCCGTTGCTCATGTATTTAAGTGGGGTTTGCCTGTTCACGTCGACAGCCGTCGCACTGCTTTATTGGTCGCTCCATCGACACGGCATGACCAACACCACCTTGGGCTTGCTACTGATACCTGCCGTCATGTGCGCAGCTTATTTCGGTGTCAGCGCCACCAACTGGCTGGTAACGACCCTGGTGAAACCGCGGCCTTTGGCTCGGATGGACTACACGAACGGGATTCCGCCGCAGAATCGTACGCTGGTCGCGATCCCGACAATGCTCACCAGCTTGGAACGCATCGCGGAGTTAATCGAAGGGCTGGAGGTGCGATACCTGGCCAATCGTGATTCCAGTCTGCATTTCGCGCTGTTGACAGACTTTGAAGATGCACCGGCCGAGACCACTCCGCAGGACGAGGAGCTGATTCGCGCTGCCAGCGAAGGCATTGAACAACTCAACGCAAAATACAGCGCGGATCGAACCGACATCTTCTTCCTGTTCCATCGGCCCCGTTTGTGGAACGTGATGGAACGAGTCTGGATGGGCTACGAACGTAAGCGCGGCAAGCTCGCGGCGCTTAACGCGCTACTCCGCGGCCGCAAGGATCAATTTTCGCACATCGTCGGCGATGCGGCATCGATCCCACATGCCAAATACGTCATTACTTTAGATACCGATACCCAATTGCCCCGCGAATCGGCCCGGGAAATGATCGGTACGATGGCCCATCCGCTCAACCGTCCCGTCTTCGACAAGGGCAGCAATCGAGTCACTGACGGCTACACCATTTTGCAACCCCGCGTAGGTGTCAGTCTACCAAGCGCCCACCGCTCGCTCTTCGTTCGTCTGTTCGCCGGCGATGCAGGCGTGGATCCCTACACGCGCGTGGTCTCCGATGTCTACCAGGATCTTTTCGGTGAAGGGTCTTTTATTGGCAAGGGAATCTACGATGTGGATTCCTTCGAGCAACGCTGCGGCGGCCTCCCTGAAAATACGGTTCTAAGCCACGATCTTCTGGAAGGTGCCTATAGCCGCTCGGGACTGCTGAGCGACGTTGAACTCTATGAGGAATACCCTTCCCGCTATCCGGTCGATGTGAGTCGGCGGCATCGATGGATCCGGGGCGACTGGCAAATCGCGACGTGGCTCCTTCCGAAGGTTGCCGCATTCGATGGCCAGCGCGTTGCGAATCCACTTACCGCCCTTTCGAAATGGAAGATATTTGACAACCTTCGTCGCAGCCTGCTTCCAGTTGCCATGCTTGGGCTACTATTATGTGCCTGGTTGTTTATTACACCGTCCCTCGCCAGACAAATAACGCTGTTCGTACTCGCGGTAGTGGCTGCCATCCCATTGCTTACTACTGCCGTCGATCTGGTGCGTAAACCTTCGGAGATGCCGCTGCAAACGCATCTTCGCATGGTGCTATATTCATTTCTTCGCCAGATCGCACAGTTTCTTTTTACGTTCGTCTTCCTTCCGTATGATGCATACATCAGCCTTGACGCGATCATCCGGACCCTTGTCCGCTTGAACTGGACGCGCACCCAACTGCTTGAATGGAAGACCTCCAGCGATGCCGAGCGCGGCGCGAGATTGACGCTGCCGGGATTCATGATCTCCATGTGGATTGCCCCGGCCGTGGCAACTACCACGTTTGCCGCACTTTTTTTGTGGAGATCGCGCAGCCTCGGCGCGGCAAGCACAATTCTCTTTCTCTGGTTGATTTCTCCCGTCGTAGCCTGGTGGCTAAGCCGGCCGCTCGTCAGTCGGCCATTGCGCTTGTCTCGCCATCAGCAGGAGTTTCTGGAGAAGCTGTCGCGCCGAACCTGGAGATACTTCGAAACGTTCGTCACTGAACAGGAGAATTGGCTTCCGCCGGACAACTTTCAAGAGTATCCGGCTCCTACGATCGCATCGCGCACCAGCCCAACGAACATCGGAGTATCGCTGCTGGCCGACTTGACCGCCTACGATTTCGGTTACTGCTCTGCCGCCCGCACGCTTGATCGACTTCGTAAATCATTCGAAACGCTCAGCCGAATGGAAAAACACCGCGGTCATTTTTTTAACTGGTACAATACCCGCACACTCGCTCCTTTATTGCCACGTTACATTTCCATGGTCGACAGCGGTAACCTTGCCGGTCACCTGCTGGTACTGCGAAGTGGCTTGCTGGAAATGAAAGATGCGAAGGTCGTCCCTACCCGTCTTTTTGGTGGGTTGCGTGATACTCTGCGTATCCTGCGCGACGTGGCGCGCGGTCTTCCGAGGCCGATTGAAAGTGGTCGCAGCCCGCTTGTTTCGGCGGATGTGCTGCGCAAAATCGAACGGCTTGAAGATGGGCTTGAACAGCCTCCGCAAACGTTGAACGCTGCGGTAACGCTGGTATCTCGTTACAGTGTTACCGCGAAGGAGGTGGCACTAACCGCCGGCAATGATCCGGAACTTCAGTGGTGGGCTCATACCTTTGCGCGCGACTGTGCAGACCATTTCGACGACCTCAAGCAGGTCGCCGCGTGGGCCGATCTTTCTGCGGCGCCCGAGTCACTCTGGAACACTTCATCCGAACCTCAACTCTCACGACTTGAACAGTTACGGTCGCTGCTTACGCAACTGGATTCCATTCCGACGCTGACCACCGTTGCGGCATTGCAAGACTCGGCGATTCCTCTGTTGGACGCAATTTTAGCGGCATTCCACGAACAAACCGATTCTAAATGGGCCGAATCCATTGAATGGATCGAAGCGTTCCGCTCGGCACTAATCGTTTCATCGACCACCGCGCTTTCAAGGATCAGGTCCATCGATCAGTTCGCCCGTCAGGCCGAGGAAATGGCGAACATGGATTTCTCGTTGCTGTACGACAAACCGCGAAACCTTTTTTCCATCGGATACAACGTCAGTGATCACCGCCTGGATAACAGTTTCTACGATCTCCTCGGCTCAGAGGCGAGGCTCGGAAGCTTCATCCTGATCGCCCAGGGCCAGGTAGGACAGGATCATTGGTTTGCCCTCAGTCGACTCCTCACAGCCACCGGTGGAGCACCGGCACTTTTGAGCTGGAGTGGCTCTATGTTTGAATATCTGATGCCGCTTCTGGTCATGCCTACATTTGAAAACACGCTGTTAGACCAGACTTACCACGCCGTGGTGCGTCGCCAGATTCAGTATGGCCGGCAACACCGTGTACCGTGGGGCATTTCAGAGGCCGGATATAACACCACCGACGGACAGCTTAATTACCAGTATCGAGCGTTCGGCGTACCCGGCCTTGGTCTTAAGCGCGGCCTTGCAGAAGATCTGGTCATCGCTCCTTATGCGACTGTGATGGCACTCATGGTTGCACCCGAGTCCGCATGTAAGAATCTTGAACAGCTCTCCGAGAGCGGGCATCAAGGTAAATATGGCTTCTTCGAGGCAATCGACTACACACCCTCGCGCATGCCACGCGGGGTCTCGAGCGTTACGATCCGTCAGTTCATGGCACATCACGAAGGTATGAGCCTGCTATCGCTGGCTTACCTGCTACTTGGCAGACCCATGCAGCGTCGATTCAGTGCCGACCCAATGCTTCGCGCTGCCGAGCTACTTCTTCAGGAAAGAATTCCAAAGGCCGGCACCATTCTCTTCCCCCATTCATCGGAAGCGGAAAAGACGCGCAACACCTCAGGTGAAGATCGCGGTACGATGCGCATTCTCACGGATCCGGGAACCTCGATTCCTGAAGTACATCTCCTTTCCAACGGCCAATATCATGTCGTGGTAACGAGCGCCGGGGGCGGTTACAGCCGATGGCGCGACTTGGCGGTGACGCGCTGGCGCGAAGATTCCACCCGCGACTGCTGGGGAATGTTCAGCTATCTCCGAGATATCGACAGCGGTGAGTACTGGTCCACCTCCTGGCAACCTACGCTTAAAAGCACAAAGCCTTACGAAGCCATTTTTACACAAGGGCGAGCCGAGTTTCGTCGGCGGGACGATCTGATCGAGACTCACACGGAAATCAGCGTTTCGCCGGAAGATGACATCGAGCTTCGACGTGTAACGATCACCAATCATTCGGAAGTGGTCCGAACCATTGAAATTACCACCTACGCCGAAGTTGTTTTAGCACAGGCAAATCATGATTTAGCGCACCCCGCCTTCAGCAATCTGTTCGTTCAAACTGAGTTGATTCGCGATCGCCAGGCGATCTTTTGCACGCGTCGACCCCGGTCAGCCGAAGAGAAACCACCCTGGATGGTTCATCTGACCACGGTCCGTGGGAAAACGGTCGGTCGCGCATCATTCGAAACGGACCGAATGAAATTCATCGGGCGAGGCAGGAATTTGGCGTCTCCCGCGGCGATGGAAAACAAAGGGCCGCTTTCCGACAGCATGGGCCCCGTGCTTGATCCCGTGGTCAGCATCCGCCACGTCATTCGACTTGCGCCCAACGAAATTGCGCGCGTTGATATCGTCACCGGAGTTGCCGAGACCCGCGAAGCCGTGACAGCGATGACGGAGAAGTACCATGATCCAAATCTGACGGATCGTGTTTTCGAGCTGGCTTGGACGCATAGCCACGTCCTGCTGAGTCAATTGAATGCCACTGAAGCGGATGCTCAAATTTACGGTCGCCTGGCTGGGTCGGTGATCTATGCTACCTCCATGCGGCGAGCGCAGCCAAGCCTGCTACTACGAAATCAACGCGGACAGTCAGGTCTATGGGGCTATGGAATCTCAGGCGATCTGCCCATCGTATTGGTTCGCATCAGTGATCGCGAACACCTGGAACTGGTTCGACAGGTGATTCAAGCCCATGCCTATTGGAGACTCCGAGGGCTTGCCGTGGATCTGGTCATCTGGAACGAAGATGATTCGGTATACCGCCAGTCACTACAGGACGCGATCATGGATCGCATCGCGGGCAGCTCCGAGGCTGCGCTCGTCGACAAGCCTGGCGGTATCTTCGTTCGGCGCGGCGAGCAAATGTCGCAGGAAGATCGCATCCTCCTCGAAACCGTAGCGCGCGTCGTACTGCTGGATGAAGCCGGCACGCTCGCCGAGCAGACCGAACGCCGTGGCCGTGCTGAATTGGCGATTCCCATGCTTCGTCCGTCTCGTCGACGTTTAGAGCCGGAAACCGCCGTCGAAGTTCCCGAACGTGACCTGGTATTCTTTAACGGTCTGGGTGGGTTCACCCGTGATGGCAGGGAGTATGTCACCCTCTTATCCGGCGACCAGACTACGCCGGTTCCGTGGGTCAATGTGATCGCCAATTCAGAGTTTGGCACTGTCGTTTCTGAAAGCGGTGGCGCGTATACCTGGTCAGAAAACAGCCATGAGTTCCGCATGACACCCTGGTATAATGATCCTGTCAGCGATACCAGCGGCGAAGCGATCTACATCCGCGATGAAGAGAGCGGTCGATTTTGGTCTCCGTCCCCATTGCCGGCACGCGGGCAAATGCCGTACGTCATCCGCCACGGCTTTGGATACAGCATCTTTGAATATACTGAAGACGGAATTACGACGGAGCTCTGCGTCTATGTCGCGACCGACGCCCCGGTCAAATTCATGCGATTGCGCGTCTCCAATCGTTCGGGGCGCGCGCGGCGGCTCTCAATCACCGGTTACTGGGAGTGGGTTCTCGGAGAGCTTCGTCATAAAACGTTGATGCACGTTGTGACCGAGGTAGACACGGTCAGTGGGGCTATTTTCGTTCGCAATGCCTACAACACTGAGTTTCCCGGACGCGTGGTTTTTGTGGACTGTAGTGAATCGACGCGCACTGTCACTGGAGATCGCGCTGAGTTTCTCGGCAGAAACTCCAACGCCGCCAAACCGGCAGCGATGCGTAAGGCGAGACTTTCCAATCGACTGGGTGCCGGGCTTGATCCCTGTACAGCGATGCAGGTTCCGATCGAGCTTGCAGACGGCCAGGATCGCGACATCGTCTTCATCATCGGATCGGCCAAAAGTGAGGGTCAAGCCCGCGAACTCACCAATCGATTTAAGGGCGCTGCCAGCGCCTACCGCGCACTGGAAGGGGTATGGCACTACTGGAGCCATGCACTCGGAGCAGTCTACTTTGAAACACCGGATCTGGCCGTCAATTTCCTGGCGAACGGTTGGCTCGTCTACCAGACCCTCGCCTGCCGCATGTGGGCTCGCACGGGTTTCTACCAGTCTGGTGGTGCGTTCGGATTCCGAGACCAGTTGCAGGATTCAATGGCGCTGCTTCATGCCGAACCTGCATTGTTCCGCTCGCAACTTCTTCTCGGTGCCTCGCGCCAATTCCACGAGGGAGATGTGCAGCATTGGTGGCATCCCCCGGTCGGCCGTGGTGTTCGCACGCATTTTTCGGACGACTACCTCTGGCTTCCCTATGCCGCCTGCCGATACGTAGCGACTACCGGCGACACCGGTGTGCTCGATGAGCGTGTCGCGTTCCTGGATGCCCGGCTGCTTCGGCCCGAAGAAGAAGCAAACTACGATCTTCCTCGGGTCTCTGAAGATATCGGCACGCTCTACGAGCATTGCGTTCGTTCCATTCATTACGGTTTGAAGTTTGGAGTGCATGGGCTGCCGTTAATGGGTTGCGGTGACTGGAACGACGGCATGAACCTGGTTGGACAGCATGGAAAAGGGGAAAGCGTCTGGCTTGGATTCTTCTTGTACGACGTCCTCATGCAGTTTTCGGAAATCTCGCGTAAGCGCGGCGACGTGATGAACGCCGATAAATTTACAATCGAAGCCGGTCGTCTTCGCGGAAATATCCAGGAAAATGCCTGGGACGGCGAATGGTATCGGCGCGCCTACTTCGATAACGGCGAACCCCTGGGGTCGGCCACCAACGAAGAATGCCAAATCGATTCGCTTTCGCAGAGCTGGTCGGTTTTGTCCGGTGCCGGAACGCGCGAGCGAAGCGAGGTCGCGATGGCCAGCGTCGACCGCAGACTTGTCCGCCGCGAAGCCCGTTTCATACAGTTGCTACATCCACCGTTTGATAAATCGGCATTCAACCCCGGTTACATCAAGGGATACGTGCCCGGCGTTCGTGAGAATGGTGGTCAGTACACCCACGGTGCGATCTGGACGGTGATGGCTTTTGCCGCAATGGGCGACGTCGCGCGCGCCTGGGAACTGTTCAACCTGATCAGCCCGATTTCCCACACGATGACACCCGAGTCGACCGCAGTCTACCGCGCCGAGCCGTATGTGGTCGCCGCCGATGTCTACGCCGTTTCACCGCATATCGGCCGCGGGGGCTGGACATGGTACACCGGGTCTGCCGGGTGGATGTACCGGCTGATCACCGAGTCACTGCTTGGATTGCACTTGGAAGTCGACAAGCTTAGGTTCTCGCCGCGCATGCCCGCGAAATGGCCTTCGTATAAAATCCACTATCGGTACCGGGAAACGGTCTACCACATCACCGTTCACAATGGTGGTGCCGGAAAGACCGTCGCGCGGCTTGTGACAGACGGCGTGGATCAACCCGATCAACTGGTTTCAATGGTCGACGATCGAAATCCCCATACTGTCGAGGTGTATCTCACTTAGAGCGGTTACCAAGAGGCTGCAAGGTTGCTCCTGCGGCGGAAACGCCGGGCTCTCTTGCGGCGCGGTTACTTGCCCCAATTCAGTACGAGTTCAAGAAACATTCTCATCCCCACGGCCATTGTCGCATCAGTAAAATCAAATTGATCACTATGCAAAGGTGGATATCCACTGGCTTCCAACGGTTCAACACCGACAAGGAAAAAACATCCCGGAACCTTCTCGAGGTAAAACGAAAAGTCTTCGGCCCCCATGGACGGTGACCCCACCGGGAAAAACCGCTGCGAGCCAAATACGTGACGAGCCGTTTTGGCTACGTATTCGTACATCGCCGGATCGTTGATGGTCGGCGGATAGCCATCCCGCCACTCAATCTCCACCGTGCAATCGCTGGCGGCCGCGATACCTTTCAGCCGCCGATCGATCAATTCGACGACCCTCTTTCGACCGGATGGCGTCAGCGTTCTTACCGTCACGTCGATCGTAGCCGTATCCGGAATAATATTGACGGCAGTCCCCGAATTGAACATCCCAACCGTCACCACTACCGGCTCAACCGGATCAAAATCCCGGCTGGCAATCTGCTGTAAGTTCAATACCGCTTCACAGGCGCATACGATCGGGTCACGCCCCAAATGCGGAAACGCGCCATGACATCCGCGCCCCGTGAATTTAGCGGTGAACTGATCTGTTGCCGCCAACAGCGCACCCGGTTTGGTGGCGACCATCCCCACCTTTAAACCCGGCCAGCCATGCAGCCCAAAGATCGCATCCACCATTGGCCCGATGCGCCCATCCAGCACCCCGGCCTTCACCATCCGTCCCCCACCGCCCCCGCCTTCTTCCGCTGGTTGCCACAACAATTTGACGCACACCGGCAGAGTCGATTCAATCGATTTAAGAATCGCCGCCACACCGAGCAATGTTGCCGTGTGCCCATCATGTCCGCAGGCGTGCATCATTCCGGCATGAGTGCTCGCATACGCCGCGCCCGTTCGCTCCGTAATCGGCAATGCATCGATGTCGGCGCGCAATGCGATGCAAGGCTTATGAACATCCCCGACCCATGCCACGGTCGCCGTCGATGCCCCTTCAACGCCTTCCACGAAAGAAAGTCCCAGTCGGCTCAGTTCCGCCCGGATCGCAGAGGCGGTTTTGAATTCCTGAAATCCTATTTCCGGAATCCGGTGCAATCCGTGACGCATCTGGATCGAGTCCGGCAGTTGCGTCTGTATGTAGGATTCGATCGTCATTCGATTTTTTTCAGGGGCAGCCCGGTGGCATGGGCGTCTCGCCCGTGCATTGTTTTGAATGAAGAACACGGGCGAGACGCCCATGCCACCTAAATCCTAAAACAACTGATTCAGTACCTG
>JBBRMF010000182.1:0-10889 GCA_038230975.1 Tepidisphaerales bacterium | reverse complement strand
GACTCCGGAACCGAACGTGTCCAGCCACGAGCCGCTCACTTCCGTCGATCCAAAAGGTGAAGTCGCCAAATGACGCACCGCTGGAGACTGTCCACCGGAATGCAGCGACAGCACTTCATCCTGCAATTCGGCATCGGCTTTCGTGGTGCGTTCATGATGTCGCAAACGAGCCGACCAGGATGAGAAGGAGTAATGCTCCGTGAAACCTCCATTTTCCTTTTCGCTGCGAAGTACCCATTCGGAAGCACCATTCCGAAGTCGCTGCCTTCGCATCTCGCGCATTAGACTTCTGAATTGCTCGTGGGAATTCGGGTCGATGCGATAATCCACTGCCACCCAAACCGCCCCCTCCATGCCGCTCGACGGATTAGCCATCCCCTCGGGTAACGCCAGCTTGGCCGGTGCATAATCAGCCGATTTTTTCGGAACCAATCGCAGCCAGACAATCGCCAGAGACCCGACCAACACACCGATCGCCGCATAAGCCAACGCGGTGCGCGGGCCATAAGCGGTAGCCATTCGACCAAACACGGCCGACCCTGCCGACATCGATCCCCACAACACCAATACATACATCCCCATGGCCCGGCCTTTGATCCAATTGGGGACGGCCAACTGCGTTGCGATATTGAAATTCGTGGGCACGATCACCCAGTTGAATCCCGCCACAAACATAGCCAGGCAGCCCAAAAAAAGTGACGGAGTCAAAGCCACGCTCAATTGCGCCAATCCGTACACAATCGTACAAACCGTAACCGTTTCCTCCGCCCCGAAACGCCTTTGGAGTGCCTGCATTAAATAGACACCGATGATCGCGCCCGCGCCGTACGATGCCATCAAAGTCGCGGCCGCGCCATCAGTTCGATGCAGTACCCGTTTACAGATGATCGCCGAAAATACCGGAAGGATGCCCGCGAAAAACAGAAACAAAAACATGCGGACCAGGATCACCTGCACTCGCGGTGAAAACCACGTATAGCGAATGCCTGCGCGCACGGCGCTCCAAATCGATTCAGGATGGGCTGGCTTTTTTCGCTCGACCGGTTTCCACTGCGCCAATACCCAAACCACGCCAAGCACGGAAATAGCTGTTGCCAAAAATGCCGCGCCTTTTCCGGCCCAGCCTTTTCCGATGAACAGAACGATCAGACCGCCGATCGCCGGCCCGAGCACGCGGGCCACATTCATATTGACGCTGTTCAACGCCATCGCTGAACGAAGTTCGGAAGGTTCCACCAGTTCCGGCAGAACCGCCAGGAACGCCGGGTTCGCCATCGCATAGCCGGCTCCGATGACAAACAAAAAGCCAAGCATCACCCAAGGCGTCATCAGGTGCATCATCGTCAGCACCCCGAGCGCACCGGCAACAACCATCATCCAAAGGTGCGTCACGATCAGCAGCTTTCGCCGATCCACCACATCCGCCAGCGCGCCTGCAAAAAGCACCAGCAATGGGATAGGCAAAGTTGACGCCGTGAAGGTGTACGCCGCCATCCCGTCCGAAACGCCGAACTTCTCTTTAAAATCCACCATTAGAAGTGGCGCGGCATAATTCCGGATCTCGTAACCCACATAAGATATCGCCGACGCAATCCACATTGCCCGGAAGATCGGATTCCGCAACGGACTCCAATCCGAGGGCTTCGGCGCGGCCGGCGCGGATAAAAGGACCGGCGTCACGCCGGGGGTCGGAGAAGCGTTATTTAAACTCGAAGAACTCATAGATTCCGATCATAAGGGAAAATGATGGTTGTTTGAACAACTTTCTGGACGGAAGCGCGGTAATAGGTATAAGTTCGGCATCGTGCTCGAACGAAAAACGTCGCACGCGTTGTTGACCCGTGCATAAATTTTGATCATCGGCTGGCAGCCCATACAGTGTCCGATCATCGCAATTCCAATGGCTCTCACGTCTTATTACATCCCGGAAGAAGAAGCGCTCGACCGGCCAGGTCTGGAGCAGTTGCAACGCCGCAAGCTTGCCGGGCTGTTGAAATCCATTTTGCCGTCAAACGAGTTTTATCGCCAAAAGCTCGAAGCGATCGATTTTGATCCGTCGCAAGATCCCGTTTCCGCCCTTCCCTTCACCACGCGCGCCGAATTGGAGCAGGATCAGCTTGCGCACCCACCGTATGGATCGAATCTCAGCTTCACCATGGAACGATACTGTCGGCTTCATCAAACCTCCGGGAGCGGGGGTCGGCCATTGCGCTGGCTGGATACCCCAGAAAGCTGGAACTGGTGGAAACGCTGTTGGGGCATTATTTTTTCTGCCGCCGGTATTGGTCCGCACGACAAGCTCGCGTTTCCTTTTTCGTTCGGCCCGTTCGTAGGATTTTGGGGAGCGTTTGAGGCAGCCGCGTCACTGGGTTTGTTCGTCATCCCCGCCGGTGGAATGGCTACCACCGCGCGGCTGAAAATGATCCTCGAAAATCAGGTGACGGTCATCTGCTGCACACCCACCTATGCCGTCCGAATGGTTGAAGTGGCTGCCGAAGAAGGAATCGACATCGCCAATTCCGCCGTCCGCGCGTTTATCGTCGCCGGTGAACCGGGCGGGCATATCCCCGCCACGCGCCTGCGCATTGAATCCGCCTGGAATGCCCGTGTATTTGACCACACGGGCATGACTGAAATCGGGCCGTTGGGTTTCGAATGTTTTGAAAACCCGGCCGATATCCACCTGGCGGAAACTGAATGTATCGCCGAAGTCATCGACCCCGTCACGACAAAACCAGTGCCGGATGGAGAAGCCGGTGAATTGATCATCACGAACCTCGGTCGCCTCGGTTCACCGGTGATTCGCTATCGAACCGGCGATCAAGTGCAACTGACGCGGAAGCAATGCGCCTGTGGTCGCTGGTCGGCGCGAATGACCGGCGGTATTCTCGGTCGCATTGATGACATGTTCATCGTGCGCGGCAATAATGTTTTTCCGGCGGCGATCGAAGCCGTCATTCGCCGCTTTGACGAAGTGGCGGAATACAACATCGAAGTCTCTCAAAACGGAGCCCTGGCTCAGGTCAAATTGAAGTTAGAACCTATGCCCATCGTGATCGACGGCGCTGCCTTGGCAGAACGCGTCGGTCGAGCCTTGCAGTCGACGCTTTCTTTCAAAGCCGAAGTGCAATTGGTCGCCCCGGGAAGCCTCCCGAGATTTGAAATGAAATCAAAGCGTTTCGTAAAAACAATCGTCTGAAGAATTGAAGTAGAATAGGAACCCTATGAAACCCCGCTTAGCAACTTGGCTGTTAGCCCTCAGCACCACGATCAGTGTCGGTTCTGCCCACGCCGGTGATTGGTACCGTTGGCGCGGCCCAGAACAAAACGGGGTCAGTCGCGAAAAAAACCTCCCTGATAAATGGTCCCCCGAAGGTGAAAACCTAATCTGGAAAAATGAGATCGGTGGCATGTCCAGCCCCATCGTCATGAACGGGAAGGTTTACACCATCAGCCGCAGCGGTGAAGTTCCCGCCGGCGGTGAATCCGGGGAAACCGTCAAGCCCGGCCCGATGACCCAGGAATCCTACGTCTGCGTCGATGCCGCCACCGGCAAAAAACTCTGGCAGCACACCGAAAACATGACCCAGACCGATGTTCCATTCCACCGCATCGGCTGGTCGAATCCTGTTGGTGATCCGGCGACGGGTCGCGTTTATTTCTTCGGATGCAACTGTGGGTTTTTGTGCCTGGATGGCAACGACGGTCACGTCATCTGGCAACGGCAGATGACCGAAGAATTCGGAATGATCTCCACCTTCGGTGGCCGTACCTCTTCACCGGCCATCGATGAAGATCAAGTCATCATCGCCGGGGTCAGCTTCGGTTGGGGCGAAAATGCCCGAGGCCAGCATCGCGTCTTTGCCCTCAACAAAACCACAGGTGAACTCAACTGGAGCGCGCCTACCGGGGGCATCCCCACCGATGCTCCACAGAACACACCTGTCATCAGCGTCATCAACGGCGAGCGCCTCGTCATCTTCGGCGGGGGTGATGGCGGTGTTCACGCCTTTCAAACCCGCACCGGCAAAAAAGTTTGGAGCAAGTTCATCTCCAAACGCGGGCTCAATTCGTCCGTGATTGTCGACGGTTCACGCGTCTACGCGATGTTCGATCTGGAAAATATCGACAACCCCACGCTTGGCAGTGTCATCTGCCTTGAGTGTGCCACCGGCAAACCCGAAGTGCTCTGGAAGCATGATGGCATCGAAGCCGGCTTCCCTTCCGGCACGATTTACGACGGCAAGCTGTATGTCGAAGACAACTCCGCCTATGTCCATTGTCTTGATACCAAAACTGGCAAGACCCTGTGGAAAAAAAACTGCGGCCGCATCGGCAAAGGCTCCTTAGTATTCGCCGACGGCAAGCTGATCGTCACCGAAGCCAACGGCCGATTCACTTTCCTGAAACCCGGTGAGAAGAAAGCCGATATCCTGAGCAAAATAGAAGTCCCCGAAAAACTCGGCCGTGAATATGCCACCTACGGCACCCCCGCCATCGCGAACGGACACATCTTCCTTCAGTGCGCCAATCAAACGTTCTGCATCGGTCTGAAAGATGCCAAGGTTGAAAGCGATCCGATTCCTCCAATGGTTGATGACGCCTCGGCATCCAACGATGCCGCCGACAAAATCCCCGCCGTCGTACAGGTCATTCCTGCAGATCGCGTGACCCACCCCGGCGAAAAGACCAAATTCATGGCCAGACTATTCGATGCCAAAGGTCACTTCCTGTCTGAGAGCAAAGCCGATTGGTCCGTCGGTCAACTCATGATGCCGGCCATCCCCAAACCCGGTCAGGCACCCGATCCCACAGCCAAGCCTACTCCAGTTGGAAATCTCAAAGGCGCCGTTGATACCGACGGAAATTTCGTCGCCGCTGCCGGTCCGCATCAGGGTGGTGCAATCCTGGCCAAAGTAGGAGAACTCTCCGGCGAAGCCCGCGTGCGTGTCATGCCTCCCCTACCCTGGAAGTTCGATTTCGAACAAGCCCCCGTCGACAAGCCCCCGCTCACCTGGACCGGTGCCGGTGGCAAATTTGCCGTCACCGAATTAGACGGCAACAAGTGTCTCGTTAAACAAATCGATAAACCCGGCCAACCTCTTTCGCGACCCCCGAAGGCTCTGTACGCCCGCGCTCGCACGAACTTCGGTTCAGTCGATATGAAAGATTACACCGTGCAAGCCGATGTTCGTGTCACTTCAACCGTCGTCTCGGACAACGTCTTCCAAATGCCCGATGCCGGTGTGATTGACAGCCGATATGTGCTCGAGCTTCAGGGGAGTACCCAAACACTCAACATCCACGTCTGGCAGTACGCCATGCCCGACTACACCAGCAAATCGATCCCCTTCAAATGGCAAGGCGACAAGTGGTATCGCCTGAAACTCACCGTCTCCCAGGACGGCGACAAAGCCATCCTCAAAGGCAAAGCATGGCCCGCCGACCAGACCGAGCCCGACAAATGGCTCATCGAACTTTCCGACATCAACCCCAACCGACACGGTAACCCCGGCCTATGGGGCTTCTCCAACGATCACGAGATCTTCTACGACAATATCCTCGTAACGCCGAACTAGGACTAACTTTTTAAAAATGATGGAACCCCCCATGAAAAACCTCCTGAGAGCCGCTTGCGGCTTAGCCCTGCTCCTGATCACTCCTAAATCCCAGAGCGAAGACTTCACCATGTGGGGCCGCACCCCCGACCGCAACATGGTCAACCCCGAAAAAGGCATCCCCACCGAATGGGATGTCGAAAAGGCCACCAACATCAAATGGGTCGCCCAGCTCGGCTCCAAAAGCTACGGCAACCCCATTATCAACAACGGCATGGTCTTCGTCGGTACCAACAACGAAG
Organism: Tepidisphaerales bacterium; assembly: GCA_038230975.1. Classification (GTDB taxonomy): domain Bacteria; phylum Planctomycetota; class Phycisphaerae; order Tepidisphaerales; family Tepidisphaeraceae; genus JANXVV01. The sequence goes on along the minus strand of JBBRMF010000182.1, from coordinate 5,029 downwards.
CCCACAAAGATGAAAAGTTTCTGGCCGATGCCGGCGTACTTATGGCCTTCAACGAAAAAGACGGCAAGTTCCTCTGGCAGCGCATCAGCGCCAAACTTCCCACCGGCCGGGTGAACGACTGGCCGGGTGAAGGCCTCTGCTCAACCGTCCTATGCGAAGGTGGCAAACTCTACTACTGCACCAACCGCTGCGAAGTCGTCTGCCTTGATGTCAGCCCCGGTAGCCCAACCTACAAAGAGGTTTGGTCCACCGACATGATGAAAGAGTTCGGCGTCTTCCCACACAACATGACCTCGTGCGCGATTCTCCCCTACGAAGACCTCATCTACATCATCACCGGTAACGGCGTCGACGACACTCACAAGCATGTCGTCAGCCCCAACGCCCCCGCCATCGTCTGCCTCAAAAAGTCTGATGGCAAACTCGTCTGGAGCGATAACAGCCCCCTCGATCACGTCCTCCACGGCCAATGGGCCAGCCCCGCCCTTGCCATCGTCAACGGTAAAGCACAAGTCATCGCGCCCGAAGGGGACGGCTGGATCAGAGCCTACGACGCCCGCACCGGCAAAATCATCTGGCGATTCGACAGCAATCCCAAAGACAGCGTCTACCCGCAAACCCGCAACGAGATCATTGCCACACCCGTCATCTACAAAAACCGACTCTACATCGCCAACGGCCAAGATCCCGAACACGGTGAGGGCCCCGGTCAATTCTGGTGCGTCGACATCACCAAGGAAGGAGATATCAGCTTCGAGATCGATTCCGATCCAAACGCCGTCGCACCGAAGATTGGTGAGGAACTGGTAGTCCCCGCCAATCAGGCGCAGCGCCCCAAAGGCAAGCCGAATCCCAACAGCGGCGTGGTCTGGCATTTCTCCGCGATCAAGGCCGATGCTAAAACACTGAACAACTCCAAGCTCAAAGCAGATAAACGCATGAATCGCACGATCGCCACCTGCGCGATCGATCCCGCCAGCGGCCTGCTCTTCATCCCGGATTTCAGCGGCTTCCTCCACTGCCTTGATGCCGAAACCGGTGCCCATGTCTGGACACATGACCTTGAGTCGCCCGTGTGGGGTTCACCTCTCATCTGCGACGGAAAACTCTACCAAGGCAGCGAGAACGGCATGGTCAGCATCTTCGACGTAGGACGAACCGACAATAAAATCACCGAGCACGACATGGGCAGCCCCGTTTACAGTACCCCCGTTTTCGCCAACGGCACCCTGTACGTGATGACCCGTGACAAGCTGTATGCGATCTCCGACAAGAAGTAGCTTCGTAGGGTCCGCACTGCGGACCGATTCCTAACCCGAAAGAAAGACGGTCCGCAGTGAGCTTGGGAAAGAATGGTGGCATGGGCGTCTCGCCCGTGCTATTTTTTGAAGAAAACGCGGGCGAGACGCCCACGCCACCTATAAATTCCCAAGCTTACCGCGGATCCCAACAAAGAAAAAGATTATGCCAACTGCATTAGAAACCCGCGTTCGCCAAGCCGCCGAAACCCTCGATGCCCATGTGCGTGAAACCATCGCCTGGCATTTCAACCCCGAAACCGGTTGCGAGTTCTGGTTGAACAAAGCCAAGGATTGGAACTTCGATCCACGCAAGGAAATTAACAGCTTCGCTGATCTCAAGAAGCTCCCCCACTTTGAAGATGACTGGCTTCGCGGTGGCCCAATCCGTCGCTGGCTCCCGCGCGGTTTGGCCGGAAAACCAGTCTATGTCTTTGAAACCGGCGGCAGCACGGGTGTCCCCAAAAGCCGTCTACAGGTCGAAGACTTCCGCATCGACTATGAAAACTTCAGCCTCACCCTCTCCGATAAATCGTTCCCCAGGGGTGCCGATTGGCTCATGCTCGGCCCTTCCGGTCCGCGCCGCCTCCGATTAGCCATCGAGCATCTCGCCCAACACCGCGGCGGCATCGCCTTCTCCGTCGATCTCGACCCCCGCTGGGTCATCAAGTGCATCAAGCGCGGCGAGATCCAGGAAGCCAATCTCTACAAAAATCACTGCATCGACCAAGCCCTCACAATCCTCCGTAGCCATCCCAATATCCAGTGCATGTTCACCACCCCCAAGCTACTAGAGGCTTTGGCTGAAAAAATCGACCTCGCCCACTACGGTATCAAAGGCATCTTCTGTGGCGGAACCGAACTCACCCCCCAGTTCTACCGCTTCGCCAAGGAAGAACTCTGTCCCGGTATCGATTTCGTCCCAACGTATGGCAACACCCTCATGGGTCTCGCCACCCACAAGCCGTTCGACCCCGCCGACAATTACGAAGTTATCTACCACGCCCCCCAACCCCGGGCCGTCGTCGAAATTGTCGATCCTGATGACGCCAGCAAAAAAGTCGAATACGGCAAAAAAGGCCGCGTAATGCTCACCACCCTCACCAAAGAAACCTTCATCCCAAGGTTCATGGAACGCGACCAGGCCATTCGCCGCCCTCCATGCGAACCCTATCCCTGGGACGGGGCCGGCAACGTCCAACCCTTCGCTGGAATGGGACAGACCGTGGTTGAAGGTGTATACTAATGCATCCTTCTTAAGGAACGCCCATGCTCATCGCATCTCAAAAAATGACGGCTATTGAGTTCCTCGAGCTACCTGGGGATCCTGACAATACTCGCTATGAACTAGCGCAAGGGGTGGTCATCGTGAGCCCAAGCCCATCGTTCGACCATTCGTGGGTTACCACCAAACTGACCGCGATTTTGTCCCCGCATATTGATCTGCGCGCGCTTGGACAATTATATTCCGACGTCGACTCGTATTTTGGACCCAACGATGTGCGACGGCCAGATCTCCTTTTTTTTACTCAATCTCGCGTGCATTTAATCGATCGACAATACGGTGAAATCTCCCCGGATCTTTGTATCGAAGTGCTGTCACCTTCCAACAGTCGTTACGATCGCGTCGACAAGTTCAATCTCTACCAAAACGCCGGCGTGAGTGACTACTGGATCGTCGATCCGATGGAAAAGACATTCGAAGGGTATCATCTTCGCGACAATATTTTTGAGCTTTCCGGTAAAGGAAATGGCAGTGACATCGTGCAACTGCCCCCGTTTCCAGACTTGCCGATTCATTTGAGCGCCCTATGGCGTCCACGACTGAATAAATAGTTTTGTAGGGTGGGTGTACCCACCCACCGTAAGCGTCACTCGGAAAATCGGTGAATAAGTACACCCACCCTGCAAATACCTAATCGGCTGCACACAAAACGTACAACAGATTTTCAAGAAAGGTTCGATCACCATGCTCCACATTCCCGTCCTTCGTCACGGTAAGCCCTACGAATCCATCGACAAAATCGAAATCCTCCACCACGCCACCGGCCAACCCGTCGCCCAAGTCAGCCAAGCCAACGCTGGCATGATCAGCCGCGACGTTCACCGCATGGATGATTCGATCCTCGAGCAGTTCACCGTCAAGGAACTGTTGGCGATGTGCAAAAAAGCCGCCGAGTTCTTCATGACCGGCACGCTGCCGATCGGCGATCAGAAGCAAACCTTCGACGACTATGTCAATCAGTTATCCTCCACGACTGGCATGCCCCACAGCTACTGTCGCGGCAACGCACAGAAGCTCCATAAAACGCTCGACGAAATGCACGTGATCGTCGCCGGTCTCACGCGCGGGTTCGATCCTTCGATCCTCGATCAAGGTTACGGTGACGATGAAGGCCGCATGCTCAGTTGGTATCGCGAAGGCCGCACCTTCGGCGCGGTCCTCCCCAGCAACTCCCCCGGCGTGCATTCTCTCTGGCTCCCCGCCATCGCCTTGAAAACCCCCATCATCCTTAAGCCCGGTCGCGAAGAACCCTGGTCTCCCTTGCGCCTGATCGAAGCCCTCTGCGCCGCCGGTGTCCCGCGCGAAGCATTTGGTTTCTATCCCACTGATCACGGCGGTTCCAGCACCCTGCTTCAAGTCGTCGACCGCGCCATGCTCTTCGGCGACGCCTCCACCACCAAAGCCTGGGCCAAAGACCCGCGCGTTGAACTCCATGGCCCCGGTTTCAGCAAAGTGATTCTCGGCGATGATGCCGCCGAGGAATGGGAAAAGTACGTCGACCTGATGGTCTCCTGCATCGCCGCCAACGGCGGCCGCAGTTGCATCAACGCCTCCGCCGTCTGGACTCCGAAAAACGGCCGCAAAATTGCCGAAGCCATCGCGCAAAAACTCGCCACCGTCAAAGCGCTTCCCGCCGACGATCCCAACGCCCAGATCGCCGCCTTCGCCAACCCCGCCATGCCGCAGCGAATGAACGCGATGATCGATGGCATGCTCCCCGGCGCTGAAGATCTGACCCAAACATTCCGCGGCACCCCCCGACTCGTCCAGCAAGGCCGTGTTGCATGGTTGCTCCCCACGATCATCTACTGCGATCGCGACCACGCCCTGGCCAACCGTGAATTCCTGTTCCCCTACGCCAGCGTAGTAGAGTGCCCCACCGCCGAAATCCCCGAAGCCATCGGCTCCACGCTCGTAGGCACCGCCATCACCCACGACAAAAAATTCCAGCGTGCCCTCATGGCCTGCGGCAACATCGACCGCCTCAACCTCGGGCCCATCCCCACCTGGAAACTCAGTTGGGATCAGCCCCACGAAGGCAACCTCTTCGAACATCTGTACCGCCAACGATCCTTCCAAATCGAAAACGCCTAACCCCCCCCAGTCCCCTCCCCCATGTACGCATGGGGCGAGGGTTAGGGTGAGGGGTCTTCCCCCCCCAAAAAAATAGTCGCCCGCAAAACCTCCTCCTCCATTTCCCATCTCCGCTCCCATCCGCTAAACTCCCCACACGCGCGGCCATCGCTTAAATCCGCGTCACAAAGGGAGACCCCGCTTGCCCGAATCCATCCCATCCGCCACCCCCCGGGAATTCATCCACCGCTGGCAACGCTCCGGCTCCGCCGAGCGCGCCAACTATTCCATGTTCCTCACAGAACTCTGCACCCTTCTGGCGGTCCCCGGCCCGCAACCCACCTGCCCCGATGACCGCGACAACGCATACGTC
>JBBRMF010000181.1:0-10898 GCA_038230975.1 Tepidisphaerales bacterium | reverse complement strand
GTATTCAGCGTGAAGCCAACGGGCCGCAGTGAGCTGGGGGAAAAATGGTGGCATGGGCGTCTCGCCCGTGCTTTCTTCCCAAAAGAACGCGGGCCAGACGCCCACGCCACCTAAAAATTCCCAAGCTCCGTGCGGACCCTACGGGTTAAAATGCAACCCCGGGGAGCGCTCGCCCCAAAACTGAATGTCGCCGATTGCGCCCCACTCCTCGAACATCCCCTGGCGGCGACGTGCGGATGAGTGTTGCCCCCGTCCGGCTTTCCCTCCCGGTGCGATGGGGAGATAGGACCATCGATCCGGGGAAGGAAACCGGACGGGGGTGAACTACCTCTGCACGCGACCGCAAAAACATTGATTGGCCGTGGGGCGTGTCGGTCGCGTTCTGATTTGGGGCGAGCGCGAATGGAGCGATGAGATGCGATGGGGACTAAAAAACGACTCGCGACTCCAATTATTTCTTTGAGGCAAATGGTGAGTTAGTACAGCCGCCTTACGTACTGATCGACGTCATCAATCGCGGCCGGTGGCATTGAGGCCTCAGCACCAACGCGACAACGACTATAACACCAAAAAGACTGGACGGCTCGGGCACCGCCCATTCGACCGCATACCTGCCGCCGGCTGCCATCGCAGTCCCGTAAATGTTGCCCGCCGCGTCAATAACGCTGGCGCTGGATGCGTAGTAACCTGGCGGGAGCAGCAGTTGCAAATCCACCGCCGAGTCGGCCGTTCCGTTCCAGAGCAGCGCGTGAAAGCTGTACTCGCTCCCAATCCCGCTGCCGTACCCAACCTGATTCATCCCGTTGGTGGCGGTGGCGATGGAATTGGTGAAGCCTGGCGGGCTGAGGTCCACTACAGAATCAGCCGTGCCGTTCCACAACAGAGCGTGGTTGTAGAAGCTTGTCGCGCGGTCATACGCGTACCCGACTTGCTGATTTAGGCTGACTCCCAACGCCACCGAATCTGTGAGGCCGTGGAGCGTGGTCGAATGCAGGTCGATTCCGGAACTTGGCGTGCCGCTCCATACCATGGCGTGGTTCGTTCCGGAAAAGCCGCTGGAGATGGAACCAACTTGGCGGTTGCCGTCCGTCGCCGACGCCATCGATTGGACAATGCCTGGCGGGTTCAGATCGACCGCAGAATTGGAGGTACCGGACCATACGATCGCATGGAACTGGCCACCCGTGCTGGTGCCACTACCAAGCCCCGCCTGTTGGCCGCCGCCGACGCCAGAGGCGATGGAAAAGTTGATTCCGAGGTTGCCCGGGTTCAGATCGACCGCGGAATCGGCGGTCCCGTTCCACATAAGCGCATGGACGAAAGTGCCGCGCAAGCCGGACCCGTAGCCCGCCTGCTGGACACCGTCGGTGGCGTTGGCGACGGAGTTTTGAAAGGCGGTGAGATTCGTCGGGTGAATGTCGGTGACTTGTGCCGCACCATTTTGGAGTAAGGCGTGGGTGATGCTGCCGTTGACCCCGTCCATAGAGAAGATGTTCTTGGCGCCGACGGATTGCCCTTCACCGCCGTTCGGCGCATATCCACTAACTCCCACGCACAGTGGGTGGAGATCGACAACGTATGGGCCCGCCAGAGCTCGCGGGGATACTGGCAGGCACGCCAGCGTGTATGCAATCATGGCTAGACGCAGGTTGAGGCGTGAAACAAACGACGGGATTCTCAAACAAATTCGCAACATTTCTGATTCGGTTCCGCAGAAGCGTGTTCTTGCGCGGGTGTAGTATTGGCGAGTTCTCCCACCCTATCCCCACTTCGCAATCACTGCCCGCGCTCTTCTTTTTCGACTTCCGCCACCTTTTCAACCCGGCGAGCGTGTCGACCATCGCCGAACGGGGTTCCAAGAAAAATCTCGACGATTTTTCGGATTTGATCTTCGCTCAAGAGGTCGGTGCCGAGACACAGCACATTGCAATGATTGTGCTCGCGGGCGCGGCGGGCGGTGACCTCATCGTGGACGAGCGCGGCACGCACGCCCATCACTTTGTTGGCGACGACGGACATTCCGATTCCGCTGCCATCGAGGAGGATGCCAACGTCAAATTTTCGGGCGGCCACCTGTTTGGCGACGGGGACGGCGAAATCGGGATAATCGACGCTGCCGGTGCCCTCGCAACCGATGTCCTGTACTTCATGGCCGAGTTTTTTCAACGTCGGAAGCAACCGGCGCTTGGCTTCAAAACCGCGATGATCGCAGGCAATGGCGATTTTCATGGCCGAGTGTTTTCCGCTCAAAGTACACTCTCCAGCGTCTTTTCGTTCAGACGATTCTCGATCAATTCTCGCAGCTCAACCGCTAACGCACGATAGACGGCAACGTCGCTTCCGATGGGATCTTCAATCTCCCGGCCGGGCGCGAGGGTCGTTACCTTTTCAGCCGCCGCCGGCACAAGAGCTACCACGGCATGGGCATGGCCGTTGCCCATCGTATAGATCATGTCCGCCTGATGAATCAGTTCCACCGAAAGCGGCCGTGAGCGGTGTTTGGTCAGATCGATTCCCAATTCACGCAATGCTTCAACCCCTTGCGCCGTCGCCCGCGCTCCGTGCATCGCCATGCTGCCGGCGGACATGACCGTGATGCCTTTTTTTTCTAGCTCCGCTTCAGTGAGGTTGAGTTTATCGGCCAGCATCCGCCGCGCGATCGCCTCGGCCATCGGTGAACGGCAGGTATTCCCGCTGCAGACGAAGAGAATCGTCGTGCGCATCAACCGCTCGATGATGCGGGCATCGTACACCCCCGCGCGCACGATTTCATAACCGTTGGCCTTTACCTTCACGATCGTAGAAGGCTTGCTATAAAGCGACTGACCGGCATCTAAAATGAGATCAACTTGATCGCCCATGTCCCGGGCGACTTGATCGGCCCGAAGAGCGGGTTGATCAGAACCCACGCCGGCCCGAACGGCCACGACGGTATCGCCCGCTTCTGAAATCACATCGGTGGCGACGATATGATCCGGGCAGCGCAGCGTGATCATGCCGGAATCGTACAAATCAGATTCTGCGACGCCCTGCTCAGCCGCGACTTCCTGGCGGCGCTCGGCGGGAACCTCGAAGAGCAATCCCACGGGACCGGGCCAGAGCTTTTTCATCATTCGCCGGCCGGTCTCACCGATGGCACCGAGGAACTTTTCGGCGTCATCGCGATACGCCAGATGCACGGTCAGGGGTTTTCCGGCGGCATCTGGCCGCATGGCTTTCAGTCGATTGATGGCTGCGGGCTTTCGCAGCAGTGCGGCGGCACCGTAAACCGTCTCGGTGGGCAATACGACTAATTTTGAATCCCGCAGCAATTCCGCAGCGCGGAGGATCTGCTGCTCGTAGTCCCCTGTATCGAATATATTTACAACCGGTGCTGACATCTTACTCGATTATCGGTACTTGTTTGGGCAAGTGTCAAGCAAGGGATTTATAAACGCAAAAAAAGTGAAGCGTTTTGCAATGTTTTTTCCGAACCCGTCTGCTGCAACATTTGTCTGTCGGCGCTGTGATAATGGATGGAATTAACGCCAGAGGATTCGACATGCACTGCTCCGTTCGCCGGTTTGAATATCGTTCGATTGCCGTTCTATTGCTGGTTGCGATCGCGGGGGTGGAACCGGCAGTCGCGAAGGATCACTTCCTGACGATCGGCGGGGGCAGCTCCGCTTCCAACAATCAGGTCTCACTTGAAAAAAACGTGCTGTACTTGCAGCGATTCATGCACGATGCGCAACTCGATGGGATGCCGCACGAGATCCTTTTCAGCGACGGACTCGCGGGTGGGAAAGACCTGCAGTTTTTCGATCCGAAATTTGAACCCCCGCGTGCCAACGCGCTTTTGGCTGAAGCCTTTAACCGCGAACAAGGACTGACGACACAGTATCGCGCGCATGCGATTCCGCATTTGTGGGGGCCTTCCGGACGGCAGAGCCTAGGCAAATGGTTCGATACGATCGGGGCCAAGCTCAATGATGATGATCGGCTATTTGTTTACTTCACCGGTCACGGTGGGCGCGGGCAGGGTAAGCCACCCACCAATCAAACGCTTGCGATGTGGAACGAAGCAGACATGCCCGTCAAAGAGTTTGCCGCCCTGCTCGACCGGTTACCGGCCAAGGTGCGCATCGTCATGGTGATGGTCCAATGCTTCGGTGGCGGTTTCGCGGATGTCCTGTTCGTCGACGGCGATCCGAACAAGGGATTGTCTCCTCGAAACCGATGCGGTTTTTTCGCCACCCTCCCGACACGCTTCGCCGCCGGTTGCACTGCGGATGTCGATGAGGAGAATTACAAGGAGTACAGCACCTATTTCTGGGCCGCGCTGTACGGGCAAACGCGCGCGGGAGACGAAATCGAAAAGCCCGATTTTGACGGGGATGGGAAGGTCTCGTTTGCCGAAGCTCACGCCTATGCGTTGATCCATAGCGAGACGGTCGATATTTCGATGAAGACGTCAGATGCCTTCCTTCGCAAATACGCCAAGGGCTCACCGATGAATGGCGGCGCGTTGTTCAATTCCGAGGACGATTTCGATCGCCTGCTGGCCGTCGCCAATCCCTCGGATAAAGCGGTGCTTCAACAGCTCTCGAAGGTTCTTGCACTGGAAGGCCCCCGGCGCGTGCAGACGGCCCGAACAAAATTCTCCGAGGTCGAACGGCAAAAGCGCGAGATCGACAAGAAGAAACAAAAGCTCACGGCTGAACGCGATCAAATGCGCCGATCCCTGCAAACGCGGGTGGAGCGCCGTTGGCCGGAACTTTCTAATTTACTGAATCCAAGTGCAACAGAGATTCTGGCGAAGGAATCACCCGAGATCGTGAAGTTTATTGAATCCTCGCCACGGTTCAACGAGTTTGAGAAGCAGGGAGAGGCGATCGAGGCACTGGAAAAGGAAGCAGACGACCTGGATCGCGCGGGCGTGAAGCAACAGCGCTTCATTCGTACTGCGGAAAATGTCGCGATGGCTGCGAACCTCCCGAAAGTCGCGAAGGAAGAGATCATTCAGGCGTATAAACGACTGGTGGAGGCGGAGGAGGTTGTACTTGGAACAAATTAAGGAAAATGGGTGTAAATGGCCAGATTTCTTTCACTTGGCAAGACTCTGAAGCACATCCCCAAATTCCTCATTCACCTTGTGCAGCGCGTTTTCGAAAGCGGCATCCGTCAATTGAGGTCGGCGTGGTGAAACGATTAGGGATTCCCCATCTGTCTTAATGTCCAACGGTGTATCGGAGTCAATCTTGAGCAGTTCTAGAATCGGCTTGTCAATCACAAGTGCCAAACTGATTCCATGACCGTTCAATTTTTCTGCCATCTTGAATCTCCTTTCCCGCAAACCAACGATCGCGATTTCGTCAATACATCGTAGACCCACTGTATCCAATCGGATTTTCAGCAAAAAGCATCCAATCATTGACCTGCCAGCCAGAATACCTTATTTATACCTAACAGGCAGATTGAAGGAAACCGATCTATTTTTCCGATAGTCCCGGAACACCGATTATCGGAGCTTGAGTCTTATGCGTATCCAACTACCATCCGCCGCGGTTCCAGTTTCAGACAGTGAGCAGGAAATGCCAATGATGACAGATGACGAGCCGACCAAGGCCGTGAAGAAAGAGTTGAAACCCGCGCGACGCGAAACCGCCGAGACGATGGCGACGAAGCAGAAGGATATCGCGGTCAGCGAGTTCTTCGCCAAGAACCGCCATTTGCTGGGTTTTGACAACCCTCGCAAGGCGTTGCTGACGACGGTTAAAGAAGCGGTGGACAACTCGCTGGATGCGTGCGAGGAAGCAGGCATTCTGCCGAATGTCGCGGTGATTATCGAGGATTTGCAACCCGATCGCCCCGCCGCCGCCAAGCAGTCGCGGTATCGCGTGACGGTGGTCGACAATGGTCCGGGCATCATCCGTAAGCAGGTCGAAAATGTCTTTGGCCGATTGCTGTTCGGTTCCAAATTCCACCGACTGAAAATGAGTCGTGGGCAACAGGGAATTGGCATCTCAGCCGCCGGCATGTATGGGCTGATTACCACCGGCAAACCGATGGTGATCCACACGCGTCCCAATGCCAAAAAGCCAGCTCATCACATTGAGTTGGCGATGAACACCAAGACGAATCGCGCGGAAGTGACGGTCGATGATGAAACGCAGGATTTCCCGCCGCAACGACTCAAAAGTTTAAATGCGGGTACGCGCGATCCGGGGTTCCTCAATTCAGAAGATTTCATGACCGGGACGAGCGTCAGCATTGATCTTGAAGGCCGCTACCAAAAAGGGCGCGGCAGCGTCGATGAATTTCTGGAACTGACGGCCATTGCCAACCCGCATGCACGCATCACTTTCGTCACGCCATCGCGCGTGAGTTCGGACGATCAGGATGACGCACCCCTCGCCAACGCGATGAAGGACGCGATTCCCACAGAATCGCTGACTCAGCAAGCCGCCCATGTGCCGGTGGAAAATATCACGGCTCCCGCTGGGGTGGATCCGACGATTACCACGATTGAAAAAGATGGAGTCATTTTCTTCCCGCGTGGGACAGACCAACTTCCGCCTGAAACCAAAGAGATTCAACCGCACCCCAAGGGGATTGAGTTGGGCATTCTCCTTCAGATGCTGAAGGATTATGAGGCCATCAACAAAACCGGCACGGTGTACAATTTTCTTCAGGAGCAGTTCAGCCGAGTCAACCCGGTGAAGGCCACGGAGTTTTGCAAGGCGATCGGCATTCATACGCGCACGAAGTGTGGCGACCTGACGCCGGAAGAGGCAGAAAAGCTTTACAAGGAATTTCAGGAAGCCAAGTTGCCCGCCCCACCGACGGATTGCCTGGCACCGATCGGAATCCGGCAGCTTCAGGCCGGGTTGCTCAAAGGGGTAAAGGCGGAGTTTTATACGGCGGAAACGCGCGAGCCAGCCGTCTATCGTGGCCGGCCGTTTCAAATTGAAGCGGCAATCGCATTCGGCGGTGAGCTGCCGGCGGATCAAACCGCGCGCGTCATCCGATTTGCGAATCGGGTTCCGCTTCTATTCCAACAATCCGCCTGTTCGAGTTTCAAAGGTTGTATTGAAACCAGTTGGCGAAACTACAATCTCGCCCAACCGCGCGGCTCATTGCCGGTGGGCCCGCTGGTCATCATGATTCACTTAGCCAGCGTGTGGGTTCCATTCACCAGCGAATCCAAAGAGGCGATTGCTGACTTCGATGAGATTCGCAAGGAAATGAAGCTGGCACTGATGATCTGCGGCCGTAAGCTGGGGATGTATCTCCGCAAGCGCCAGAAGATGCAGAAGGAAGCCGCCCGCCGTGACGTGTTCGAGCGGTACATCGGGGAAATCAGCAAGGCCATCAACGCGATCAATGGAACAGATACCGTCAAGCTTTACGATCGATTACTCGAAGAGGCCCGAAAGCGCACTGCCATTGCGGATGCCCGGTTGGATGAAGAAGGGCGAACGATCAAGAAGGATGAGCACGAAGATTTGAAGAATGATGACACGGTGGTGCTTGTGGAAAGTCGGGCGGCGCATCTCAAGGAAGAAAGCCTTGATGCGGTCGATTCATCCTCCACGTCCGCCGACTCCGAAAATGAAGACGGCCTTGTACGGCTCAACGGGAAATCAAAGAAAACCAAAAAGAAGTCCGCTAAAGACCGTGACGTCGACTAAATTCGTCAGCACAAAAAATAACGCCGACGGAACTTGTTCCGTGGGTTCTTGTTTCGGTTCTCTATTGGTCATATGTAATCTCATTGAAATCCAATGGTTATGAAATCTTCGATGCGGGAGCGTGAACTGAGTTAGCTAGTTCTCTACTAGATTCGTACCCCCTTCCACCACTGGCACAGGCTCCATCCTCTCAAATGGGACGGCGGTGATGGCGTCAATGAGTTGTTCTTCTGTGGCGTGGCAATAGTTCAGTACGATATCGAGGCTGCCGTGTCCTAGCACTTTCATAATCTGAAAGGGTGATACTCTTTCTTGGTTGGCCAGAAAGCTGCAGAAGACATGGCGGAACGTGTGCGTGGTTCCCTGCTTCACACCGGCTGCTTTCATCGTCGATTTAAGAATCTTCCAGATGCGTTGGGGTCGCCACCGGCCTAATTTCTTTCCAGCGGTATCGGGTGCGAAGAAGAGTCGATCCCCGGGCGAAGCCGCCTTCGCCCGCTTTGCGATCTCGATCGCTTGGGCGCAAAGGGGGACGATGCGCTCCTGACCATGCTTCGGTTTCCAGGAGATGTTCGTGAGTGGACAGACCTTCGCGCGAATTTTCAGGTGCGGGTGATCCTCGAAAAAGTCTGCTTTCATCAACCAGCAGAGTTCATCGACCCGTAAACCAGTCAGTCGAAGGAACTGAAACAGATCCAGCATCTCTGGCGGGACGTTTGCCAGAATTAAAGTCAGTTCCGCAGGTGACCAGCAATGGGCCTGCCCTCTCTGGGCTGGTGGCAAATCGTAGCCGGGGGCTGGGTCGACAAGCAAAAGTTGACGTTTCAGGGCCCATTTCAAGAGCTGTCGTACGATCTTCAGCTTGTCGCGAATTGTGCTGGGCTTATTTTTCCCGGCCTTGAAGTGCGGGCCGTGTTTTCCAATTCGTTTGGGTGACGTCGGGGAAACGCCGATGGTCTCCAGTTGCTCCTGATAGCTTTCCAGCACAGAGGCGGTGACCCTCTTAAGCGTTGGGATCACCTGTTGATCGCAATAGCTCTCAAACGCTTCCAACTTGCTGCGATAAGTCGCGCAGGTCTTGGGGCTTCTGCCCTTTGCTGAAAGCTTTTTGAGGTAGGACTCTTTGGCGTCATGGACTGTGATCGGACGGACGGAAGGCTGCTCCACTTGACCCAGAGTTAACTGCGCGTCCTTTTTCGTTGCCAATTCCAACGCGCGCTTTTTGGATTGGGTCTTCAGAGAGCGCTTGAATTGTTTACCTTCCAGATTGTACTGGATATACCACAACGGCGAGCTGTCCGTCTTGTAGATCGTGACGCGATCGCCGACCTTTTCACGCAGTGAGTTTCCATGGGAGGATGTTGCACGGGTGGAAGGGAGAATTGAAGATAGGGTGCTCATTTGCAAACTCCTGTGGCGTCGGGGCCACGGTTAAATTGCTGCCAGCACAAGTAGGATGCCGGCGCTATACAGTTGTTTGGGGAGAGTCCTCGGTCAGAAAACGAACAAAACCATCTCGGCTTAGACGAACGTGACGACCGCGTTTGGATTTGAAGGGTTCCAACCGTTTGAGACTGGACCAGTGATAAATCGTTTTGCACGGGACGGCGGCAATTTCCGCAGCCTGTTCAACCGAGATGAGCGCGGGATATCGGGCCGCGTATTCAGCCAAATGTGCCTTTATCTGAATCTCGTCCATAACTCACTCCATCGAACTATCATTTGTCTAATGACTACGTTGGGCATATCGGTGTAAAAAAATCTATCGTTCTGCCGCCTTGTGAATCGGGTCACGCAATCGACCTACATCCAGCGTGAGAAGCACGAAAGGGTCATAGGATTTGTCCAGCTTCACCCCCGTAGAGGCTTGAAACCAGCCCGTGTCAAACGGTGCGTAGCCACCCACCGCTTCTAGACGCACGTTTACTCCATCGCCTATTTGGAGCGTAGTCTTACCTGAAGCGCCATACGCCCGCACCAAGGGACAGTTGACTTGCTGAGACAAAGGTTTAGTCTCTGTGCAAATAACCGAAAGGCAATCCGCTACCACTGAACGACGTTGTCCAGCCTGAATCAAGGCGGCGGCGATGGCAATGGCAAAGCAAGTAGAGCCCGTGAACGATCGAGTGACGCGACGCCCCTGGCTGGCCAAATCAGTGTTCGGAAGAACCCCGTGCTCCAGAACGTAACGAAGCGTTCGGATCGGAAGGCCGGAGACTCTTGCGACGGTAGTAATATCCATGCTATACCCAACTTGGGTATTATGTACCGCGTCAAGGCAATTGTCAACAACTTATTTAGTTTTTCGAGGTTTTCTTTAGTGTTCGCTCATGTTCGCAACCAATCACCCTCAGACGGATTGTTCTATTATTGCCAGTGTCGGCTTTGGTTAGATCGCGTTCGTTGTTGGCGCAGTATGTGGGATATCCAGGTGGGCGATCGCCTGAAGACATTACTGGACAGAGAAACATCTACCGTATTAAACGTGATGGATGGCAATGCAGGGTGCCGGGCAGATAACTTGGGTGATAGTTAATAGGTTGCATTAATACAACATGACGCAAATCGCCTTCGATTTAAGTGGGCCTCGGTTGGATATTTGAGAGGTACCGCGAAATTGCGTGCCAGGCTTCCCGTTTAGAATCGCTGAAGGCTATGGCATCCGTATATAACATGACGCAAAACAGGCTTTATTTAAGTAGTTTGGCCCTCAACAAGCCAGTTATATACGCCAACTACATGAAAGCAGTTCTCCGACAGATCTGGCACCAGCGCGACGGGCCGGAGCTATTGTCAAATGTTGTGGATGACCCCCGATCCTCAAGCGGCGACTTTTTTCACACCGTCCGCAAACTGAACTCCCAAAATCACGTCCGGCAGCAATGCGCTGCCCTCGAGCTTACGCCAGGTCTTCTGGGCTGACTGGCATAGCTTGAACACCATCGTCAAACACGTTTTGCGGCTGCCCGATCCCTTCGTCCGCGTCGTCCGCAATCGCATCGTCGCGAAGGTACTTTCGATCGGGTTCGTCGTGAACCGTGCCGGAACCAAAGGCACTCGGCCGGAAAGTCGTAAAACGCCAGCAGGGCCTCGCGGTCTTTTGACAGGCACTCGGTGGCCTTGGGGTACTTGGCCTGGTAGGTTCCGATGAACCCATCGAACGCTTTGGTTGCATCTGCCAGAGTCGCACTCATCCAGACTTCGTGCAGCTTCGATTTGGCCGCC
>JBBRMF010000180.1:0-10941 GCA_038230975.1 Tepidisphaerales bacterium | reverse complement strand
GCCCGCATGCTGGCTCACTCCGCAAACGGTCGCAAGCACGAATGCCATTCACTTAAGGCGCGTTTGATGTAAGCACATGCTATTAAGCATCTTAAAGCGAAGATGTCAGCTTTTTCCCATTGACCGGACTTACGACGTATCCGAATTTCTCGAAGAATCCTGAAATCGCCGGCCGCAGGTCTCGGAACCATTTCTTTCACAAGTCATTAATTAGCAATTGGTTATGGCTTAAGTGAATGGCATTCGTCGCAAGCACCTTTGTTTTCATTGGCTATGCGTATCGCCATTTGATGCGGCGACAGCGCAGGATTCAAATTTTGCCGCAGGGGAACTGGCATGCTTCATCAGATGCGATACAACTCCGTTTGGCGATTGAGAATACAAGAACCATGTGGCTGCCAAAAATGCCACCGATGAAATAGCAAGTCTGCTGTCGGGAGATAATCATGCGTTCCAGGTGGATCATGTTGGTCGTCGTCACACTGACTTCAGTGCGTGCATCCGGCGCGACTGATGTTTCGTCGCTGCCTGAGCTTCCATCGGAGCATTTACGGCAACCTTTGCTCGATTGGCTCCTCTGCGAAAATCAGTTCAAGGCGGGCTTATATAAATCAGCCGATGGAAAGGAAATCATCCTGAGCAACGGTTTAGTGAGGCGGCATATTCGCCTGACTCCGAATGCCGCCACGGTGGCCCTCGACTGCACGATTACAACCCAGAGCTTGCTCCGTTCCGTGCGATCCGAGGCCGTTGTCCAACTGAATGGCAAAGTTTACGCGGTAGGTGGTTTGGTGGGCCAACCTGTCCACAATTACCTCAAACGGGAATGGGTCGATGGATTGAAAGCCGATCCAGAAGCATTCGTCTTCGGTGGATTTGAATCTGGACCCACTGAGGCGCGATTTCCGTGGAAAAAACGACTGCAGTGGATGCCCAAGGATCTTCCTTGGCCGCCACCTGGCGTGCAGATCACGCTCCATTTCAACCCACCCGCTGCCGCCCCGGACGCTACGGTCCACGTGCACTACGAACTTTATGATGGCCTACCGCTTTTCAGCAAATGGCTAACTGTGACCAGCGGTGCCAAGGCCGTGAAACTGAATGCTTTCAAGGCAGAAATTCTTGCGGCGATGGAGCCCGAGAGTTCGGTCGAAGCCAACCCCCGATGGGATCTGCCCAACATCCACGTCGAGACGGAAATGGCTTTTGGCGCGATGGACGCCAAAGGTTCCTCGCCGGCCGTCGTGTGGAAGCCGGACCCACTTTACACAACCCAGGTGAACTACGAGAAACAGACACCATGTCTGCTTGAATGCGCACCGCCCATCGGGCCCGATCAGATCATCGATGCGGGAAAATCTTTCGAGTCATTTCGCGTCTATGAACTCCTGCAAGATTCGACCGACCGCGAGCGGAAAGGGCTCGCGATGCGACGCATGTATCGCACGATTTCGCCTTGGGTTACGGAGAACCCGCTGATCTTCCACGCCGCCAGCTCAAAGCCAGATTTCCTCCGTACTGCGATCGACCAGGCCAGTGATGTAGGATTCGAGATCGTTCTGATGACATTCGGATCCGGGTTTAACATGGAGAACACGAAACCCGACTATCTTGAAACCTATCGCAGTTTGTCGGAATACGCGGCTGGCAAAGACATCGCCCTTGGTGGTTATTCACTTCTTGCGAGCCGGTCCGTTTCACCGGAAGACGACGTCGTAAACCCGAAGACGGGCAAGCGTGGCGGATTTGCCCGGTTCGGCGACTCCCCTTGCCTCGGTTCCGCATGGGGAAAGCAATACTTCCTGCACCTGCGTGAATTCTGTGAAAAGTCTCAACTCGGTGTGATTGAAAATGATGGATCGTATCCCGGTGATGCCTGCGCTTCGATCACGCATCCCGGGCATCGCGGTTACGACGACTCTCAATGGAACCAATGGCGGCAGATCACGGAATTTTACCAGTGGTGTCGGGCCAACGGCATTTATCTTAACGTCCCCGATTGGTATTTCCTGACCGGTTCAAGCAAGTGCGGCATGGGATATCGTGAAACCAACTGGTCGCTGCCTCGGGCCGAACAGGAAATCATCGAACGGCAGAATATTTTTGACGGAACATTCACGAAGACTCCGTCAATGGGCTGGATGTTCGTGCCGCTCATGCAATACCACGGCGGCGGCGCGGAGGCGACTATCGAGCCGCTCAAAGATCACCTTGATCACTATCAACAGCGCCTGGTCAACCTGTTGGGCGCTGGTGTCCAAGCCTGCTACCGCGGCCCGCGACTTTACGATACGCCCCAGACGCGCGCAGCCGTTGTAAAGTGGGTCGATTGGTATAAGCGATACCGACCGATTCTCGATTCCGACATTATTCATGGCCGTCGCGCCGATGGACGCGATGTCGACTGGATTCTGCACGTGAACCCGTCACTGAAAGCTCGTGGGCTTTTGATGGTCTATAACCCCCTCAATGAGCCCGTTGAGCGCACGATTGACGTGAATCTGTACTACACCGGCATAAGCGAACTGGCGAAGGTTCGCGAACAGGAAGGCTCGCCCAGGGAAATGCATCTTGACCGACGTTTTGGAATAGGGTTGCCCGTAAAGGTTGCGACAAAGGCGACGACTTGGTTTGTCATTGAGCAGGCGAATTAAATGCGATCATATCGATTGAGATTTTTTCATTCCTACTGGCCGCTAAAGCCGACTCTGCGAAATCCAGAAGGAAAGCTGAGATACCAGTTTGAAAACCAGTGTTGAAGCAATAGGTTGGCATTGAATTAATCCAGTGGATTCGGGGACCTTACATCTCAATTTTTCACAAAGCGCTGGGATCGCTGTCGTGGTCCATTGAAAAACGGGAGGGGTTGACAAAATGAGAGTGATTCATAGGATACGATCTTCCTCTTAGACGGGGCATTCGTTGAGAGGTCCGACCGTTTGGGTCGGAAGGGTAGACGAGCCAGATCGGATCGCGGTTTGAACCGATTTGGGCCCCCGAGGTGATAAATCCGCGATCGTTTGAAAAAACGGTCCTCCCTCGAACCGGTTCGGGCGTTGCTTTTGCTGCCGTCCGCCCGCCGGTCAGCCCATCGTTTCGTTCATCACTACCCCGTGGTGTAACGGTAGCACATCAGTTTTTGGTACTGATTGTCATGGTTCGAATCCATGCGGGGTAGCGTTTTTTAATGATGTGATTTTGGTGAGCAGTGAATTCTCCCGGCTGGGGGAAGAACCCGGGGCGTTGCCTACGGTTTCCGCACCCGGCTTGTAGAGTCGTCGCTTTGTCTATTGTGATTTCGGGTTTGGTTTCATGAGTTTAACTGCGATCATTCTCGCCGCGGGCAAGAGCACGCGGATGAAGTCGAAGACCCCGAAGGCCCTGCACGAAATCTGCGGGTTGCCGATGCTCGAGTATGTGTTGCGGGCTTGCTATGGCGCGGGATGCACTCGCATTCTCATGGTCGTTGGGCATGGCAAGGAAGACATCATTGGTCACTTCGGCAGTGATAAGCGAATTCATTGGATTGAGCAGAACGAGCAACTTGGCACGGGTCATGCGGCTCGCATGTGCGAAGGGGAATTGAAGAAGCACTCGGGCGATGTTTTTATTTTGGCGGGTGATGGGCCGTTGATTCGGTCGGAAGTGTTGCAGACGTTGTTGAAGGTACATCGGGATGACCATGCAGCCGCGAGCATGGCGACGGCGGTGCTGGATGATCCGACAGGTTATGGCCGTATTGTGCGGGATGAGAAGGGTGAGTTCGTCGAAATCATCGAGCAGCTTGATGCGACGCCGATGCAGCGCGAAATTAAAGAAGTGTTCCCCAGCTATTACTGCGTGCGGACGGAAGAATTATTGTTTGGCCTTTCGAAACTGAAAAATGAAAACAAGAAGGGCGAATTTTATCTGACCGATATTTATGGTCACATTCGCGCGGCCGGCAAGAGAGTTTTGGCCGTGCAAGCCGTTGAAGAAGACGATGTGATCGGCGTCAACAATCGTCAGCAGTTGGCGGAAGTCGATGCGATTTTGCAGGCCCGGATTCAAAAGCAATTGCGCGAAAGTGGCGTGACGATCATCAGTGGGTTTAATTCCTACATCGAGTCGGATGTGATGATCGGGCAGGACACGGTGGTGCATCCGTTTTCGTATATTGGTCGTGGCGCGAGTGTGGGTGCGGAGTGCGTGATCGGGCCTTTCGCGGAAGTGCCGCGGGATAGCATCGTGCCGGAAGGTTCGACGATTTTGGGGGTGCATCATGATTTGGCTTGATTCAGAAGAATTGGCCACAGAGACACTGAGAACACAGAGAAGAAGAGAGTTAGTTTGTCGAATTCAATGACTTTGTGTTTTTTGTGTCTCTGAGGCAAATTCAATCGGAAGAACTTTGATTTGATCGATTTGTGTGTTTTACGGGAATTGAATGTCGCATTTGGACGCTGACAAACTCAAGGTCTTCACGTGTCGGGGGAATCCGACATTGGCGCAGAAGATCTGCGACTACTTGCAGATTCAGTTGGGAAATGGCCGGACGGAACTCGTCCCCGATGGCGAACTGATCGTCAAAGTGGATGAGGACGTGCGCGGGCGGGATTGCTTTGTGGTGCAGCCGACGAGTCATCCGGTGAATGCTCATTTGATGGAGCTGTTCATCTGGATCGATACACTAAAGCGGGCGAGTGCCCAGCGCGTGACGGCAGTGATCCCGTATTTCGGCTATGCCCGGCAAGATCGTAAAGATGAAGGCCGTACACCGATCACTGCCAAGCTGGTCGCCAATCTGCTGGAACGAGCGGGGGCGGATCGCGTGGTGTCGGTGGATCTGCATGCGGCTCAGGTGCAGGGATTTTTTGATATCCCGGTGGATCACCTGAATGCCGGGCCGGTGTTCGGGAAGTGGTTCAGGAGTTTGAACCTGACGAACACAGTGTTTGTATCGCCGGATGTTGGCAATGTGAAGCGCGCTCAGGTTTATGCCAACATGCTGGGTGGTGAAATTTGCATCATCGACAAGCGGCGGAAAAGCGGCACGGAGATCAAGGTGGCGCACATCATTGGTGATGTGGCTGGCAAGAACGTGTTCATGACCGATGACATGATCACCACTGCCGGAACGGTGACCGAGGCCTGCAAAGTGCTTCGGGAACACGGCGCGAAGGATATTTATATCTCGGCCACGCATGGTGTGTTTGCTCCGCCGGCGATGGAAAGATTAGCTGAAGCGCCGTTTACGCTGCTTTCGGTCACCGACACGATTCCGATCGGTCACCGGGCCGATGCGATCAAGGATCGGCTTGTTGTGTTGAGCGTGGCGGATCTGCTGGGTGAGGCCATTCACCGGATCCATCACAATGAATCGGTCAGCGCCTTGTTCAAAAAAGAAAATGGCAAGAGTGGAATGAAGTGAGGATTGGTTTTAGTCAGTGGTCAGTCGTCCGTTGTCAGTTGGAAATGCAAAACAACTCGCAACTGACAAATAATAACTGGAGTAAAGAATGTCTCAAGCAGCACAAGTTACCGCCAAGTCGCGTAGTGAATTAGGTTCGCGAGCCAACAAGCGTCTTCGAGATGCCGGATTTCTTCCGGGCGTGATCTACGGGCATAAGGAAGCCGTTGTTCCCGTCACGTTGCCGCGAAAGGATGTTGTGAACCACATCGAACGCGGCGCGCATCTGTTCGATCTAAGCGTCGACGGCAAGAGCGAGAAAGTGCTCGTCAAGGAAGTGCAGTACGATCACCTTGGCATCCAGATGTTGCATATCGATTTTGCCCGCGTGAACCTTGACGAAAAGGTCGAAATCACCGTTCCGCTCGAACTCAAGGGTACGCCCAAGGGTGAAGCCGATGGCGGCGTGTTGACGCAGTTGATCAGCGAGTTGCATATCGAATGCCTCGTGACGGATATCCCGGACGTGATTCGTCATAACATCACCGAGTTGAAGCTGGATGAAGTCCTGCATATCAAGGATCTGAAGTTGCCGGCCGGCATCACTGCGTTGCAGGATGAAGACCTGGTTGTGGCGACGGTGAAGGAAATCGTTGAATCGACCGAAACCGCCGCGGATGGTGAAGCTGAGCCAACTGTGATCGGTGAAGTTGCGGAAGGCGATGCCGCTGCGGCTCCTGAAAAGAAGTAATATCATCAAACATGAAACTGATCGTTGGTCTAGGCAATCCCGGTCGCGAATACGTGGGTACCCGGCATAATGTTGGGTTTGAAGTGATCAACGTTTTGTCGCAGAAGCTTGGTCTTGCGACGAGTCGTGACGGTTTTGATAAAATGGCCCGCAAGAAGTTTGACGGGTTGGGTCTGGATGGTGCCGTATCGACGGCCGGTGGTAGCAGCGAGAAAGTATTGCTGCTTAAGCCGATGACTTACATGAATTTAAGCGGTCGTTCAGTGCAGGCGGCGATGGCGTTCTATCAACTGATGCCTGCCGATGTGATGATCGTGCTGGATGATGTGGCCTTGCCGACCGGCCGCCTGCGGATACGTGCCGCGGGTCGCAGCGGAGGTCACAACGGATTGAAGGATATCGAACGGGCTTTGGGAACGGACCAGTACCCGCGAATGCGGATTGGGATCGACCCGCCGCCGTTACGTATCCCGCAGAAGGATTATGTGTTGGGCCAATTTTCAGAGGCTCAACTGGAATTTCTCAACCCAGCCGTGGAACGCGCTTGTGGCGCGATTGTCACCTGGATTGAGAAAGGCATTGAATCGGCGATGAACGTTTTCAACGCCGAGACATGACAAAGACAAGCGGTCGGCTCGACCGACCAGAACCCATGCTTGGAAGCAGAATTTATGGCTAACGCAACCTTGAACTCATACGAAGCGATGTTTCTAATCGGCCCGGTGGCCCAGACGCAGAATGACCACGGGGTCGCCCTCTGCCGCGGAATCATCGAGCGGCACGGCGGACAGATCACGGTCATCAAGAAGTGGGACGAGCGGAAGCTCACCTACGAGATCAAACGCCAAAAGCGTGGCACTTATGTGATCGCCTTCTTCAACGCACCGGGTGGCGCGATCGCTTCCATCGAGCGCGATGTGAAGTTGAACGATGACGTGCTTCGCGTGCTGGTCACGACTGCCGATCATCTGAATGAAACTGAAATGAACGCCGTTGAACCGCAACCGATCATTCGCGAAGAACGCCCTGCGTTCGATCGTGCGTGGAGCGATGGCGGTGGGTACGGTGGAGGTGGCGGCGGTGGAGGTGGCGGTCGCGGTGGAGATCGATTCGAGCGTGGCGGGGAACGTCCGGCCGGTCGCCCGCGTCGCGATGACGCACCTGCCGAGGCCGGTGTGGATAAGGATTGAGTGCGATCAGAACTCAAACACTGGAACACGACCGGCGATCTAAAACCGGATCGCCGGTCGCATCCCTGACACGAGGTTCTCATGGCCAACTACAACAAGATCATTCTCGTCGGCAACCTCACGCGCGACCCGCAGCTTAAATATTTGCCGAGCCAGATGCCCGTCGTGGAATTCGGTCTGGCGGTCAATCACAAGTATAAAACCAAAAGCGGTGAAGACCGCGAGGAAGTCCTGTTCATTGATGTTTCGGCATTCGGTAAACAGGCGGAGATTATCAACCAGTATTGCACGAAAGGCCGACCGCTTCTCGTTGAAGGTCGTCTGAAATACGACACCTGGGAAGATAAGCAGGGTGGTGGGAAGCGCAGCAAGCATTCAGTCGTGGTCGATAACTTCCAACTGCTTGGTGGTCGCGATGGTACTCCGCAAGGCGGAGGCAGCCAGGGTGGTGGTTATGAATCCGATGCAGGCGAAGCGCCGCCGAGCCGGGCACCGATGAATCGCGCCCCGGCCCGCCCGCCGGCCCAGGCCCCCGCACGGCCGGCACCCGAACAACCGTTTGGCGATGAACAACAGTTTAAAGAAGACGATATTCCGTTTTAGATTTTGTCCGTGGTCAGTGGTCCGTTGTCAGTTGTTAAAATGCAATTGACCACATATCAACTGACCACTGACCACTGACCACTGACAATTAAACAATCTGAGGAATCCATGGCAACTGTAAAACTACTTCTCAAAGAGAGCATTAAGAACGTCGGTAAAGTCGGCGATGTCGTCGAAGTTTCACCGGGGTATGCCCGCAACTATCTCTTGCCGCACGATATGGCCGTTGAACCGACGCCCGGCAACATCAAGAAGATTGAGGCGCGCCGCCAGGAAATTGAAAAGCAGGAACGCGATCGCCGCGAGCAGCAGGCTGCGGTCATCAAGCAGTTGGCGGCCGTCGAAGTCCACATGGAACGCCGCGCCAACGAGCAAGGGCATCTGTTTGGATCGGTCAGTGCCACTGAAATCGCCAAGAACCTGCAAGGTCAAGGGTTCAACGTTCAGCCGGATGATGTTCTGCTGCCAGGCAAGCTCGACCGTATCGCCGATTACGTGGTGACGGTGAAGTTCGCCGAAGATCTGTCGACTGAGTTGAAGGTATGGGTTCATGCCGATGCAGACAGCAAGGCTTCGATGGAAGCTCATCGCAAGGCGCAGACCGTTGAAACTCCGGAAGAAAACTGATCGAAAAATGCGGCTGTGTGGCATGGTCACCTGAGGTGACCATGCCGCCGGTGGCAATAAATTAAACTCTCTCATTCGCGAGCCGTTCGATTAGTCCCTTGAAGTCTGTCATTTAATTTCTCGCGATTTCTCACCGGCTCGCTGACATTCCTCTCGCGCTTTCATGAAATCGATAAACGCATTTTACGGAATTGTGGCTGGCACGAATGCCATTCACTTAAGGCGCGTTTGATGTAAGTACATGCTATTAAGCATCTTAAAGCGAAGATGTCGGCTTTTTCCCATTGACCGGACTTACGGCGTATCCGAATTTATCGAGGAATCCTGAAATCGCCGGCCGCACGTCTCGGAACCATTGCCTTCACAAGTCATTAATTAGCAATTGGTTATGGCTTAAGTGAATGGCATTCGTGGCTGGCACCTTTTCCGCTATCGTATAAGACTTACACCGCTGCCACGGCGATGGCTGTAGAGCGGCGACGCTGACGCCGAGACAGTGCCGCGATCGATAGCATGAGTAGCGATGCCGCGCCGGGTTCGGGCACGTTTTGTGGTTCACCGTAGATGAAGTCGTCCATTGACACGAGGTCGGTGTTGGGGAGACTCTCGCTCACGCCAACGCCCAGCGCCTGAGTGCCCGACCGGATGTCTACCTCCGTCACGACGGCATCCGGGAGGACGACTCCGATGAATGAGAGTCCTCCGTCGCCCGCAAAGACCGGGGCGTTGAAGGTACCGACGATTGTCGTGCCGCTCAGGAGTTGGATACGGGCCGAACCTGCGAGATCGACATCTGTAAAGACGATTCCAAAACCGCGCGTCGCGGCGGGTGTGGTGGTCCCCGGGAGGAAGAAATTCATTTCCGAGAATTGGCTGCCTGTTGCGGTAAAGAGGCGTTGTGGACTGAAAGTTGCGAAATCGGTGGCGTAGTCCGGCGTGAGATTTGCGAAGCGAGGGGGCGTGCCGCTGGCGGTGTTGGCGCTGACCTGGAAGCCAGTTCCGGGGGTGGAAAAGACCGCTCCGCGGGGCGAGTTGGAGTTGAAGAAGTTCGCGGGCAGGGCGTTGGGCGCGGCGAATACGTCGGGGACGCCGTCCCAGTTGATCTCTCTCCGCCCGGTCGGAAATGTGGCGGCGACGTTGGGGTTGAGCGCTCCCAGGCTGGCGCGAAACGCGTCAACCGTGCCTTGGATGGCGGCGGCGTTCCCGCCGGCAGCGCTGAAAATGGTCTGCGCAGTGGCCGCACCGGACGCACGGGCGAGCACGAGGATCGTGAGGTACTTGAAAGACGTTTGCATGGTAGTTCCTTTTGTCAGACCAGGTTCTCAAATGCTCCCGACGCGACCGCGAAAACCGCGGTCGCGTGTTTGGCCGATGATGAGCGCGACACGACGCAGGAGTGCCACTACTCCATGGTGTGCGTACCGTGAGTGATGGCGCCGCCTGCCCGGAGGGCGGCTGCGAGAAGCGTGGTCTCGGCCAGTTCCTGATCCGTTGCGCCGGCGGTCCGCGCCTTTTTGGAGTGGATCTCGATGCAGTACGGACACTGGGTTGTCAACGCCACCGCTACCGCCATCAATTCCTTGTACTTGAGAGGGATGACGCCGCCCCTGACCACCGCCTCGTCGAAAGCAACAAACGCCCGAAAGGCCTCCGGAGCCAGTTCGCCCAGTTTCTTGAGCTTTGCCAGATTCTTCATGTCGTACATCGAAATCTCCTTGCGTGAACCAGATTCTGTCCGCAGCCACTTTTGACATCACTTGTGATCTGCGTCTGATGCAATTGAGCGTAACGTGTGTTGGTTGGGCCGAACAGTGCACTGGGGGTACACCCCAGGTGTACGATCAGATGGAGAAAAGTTGGGTGAAGAAAGGTGAAGAATCGGTGTCAGTGATGACCGCCATTCACTGATGATTGAATCTGGCGGTTTTGCAAAGAATTCACGGGTCGGCGGCGTGTCCGATGCGCGTCCGCCATCGATTCCCAGCAAGTTGACACGGCTGCCTCCCCAGATACGATCCGCAATTCTACGCTAAGACGGTTAGAAGAGTGGCATTCGTGCCAGCTACGAATGGCATTCACTTATGACCGAAGCGGAGCTTTTTGCACACGATACGACAGTTGATAGCGTGGCTGACAACTGTCCGACAGTGATTTCTTACACCACTATGCATGCAACACACGTTGCACAAATATCGATTTATTGCCATGGCCCTTAAGTGAATGGCATTCGTGCCAGCCACGAATGCCATTCACTTAAGGCGCGTTTGATGTAAGTACATGCTATTAAGCATCTTAAAGCGAAGATGTCAGCTTTTTCCCATTGACCGGACTTACGGCGTATCCGAATTTCTCGAAGAATCCTGAAATCGCCGGCCGCAGGT
>JBBRMF010000179.1:0-10966 GCA_038230975.1 Tepidisphaerales bacterium | reverse complement strand
TATTCTTCGCTCGCTACGGGCCGACACATTTGCTTACATTGCCATACTGTTGGCAGAGATCTCTATTCAGCGTAGAAATCTCGTTATTTCCGCTCAAAACGCAGGTTTAATAGTCAGACAGTGTCAGACAGTGACAATTACCCGTTGAGTCATTTGGGAGCGAGCGAAGAATAACAGGTCTCTAATATTGGAAAGATTATTTGCGATTCCACGGTTCGATTTAGTCGATTGTTTGACTACGGCGGTGACCTGGAGCGTTTTTCAGACTGATGTATCGCCGGAGCGGCTATTTGCACGGTGTAGGGTGGGTGTACTTGTCCACTGATTTGTCGAATGACACGGAGGGTGGGCGGGTACACCCACTCTACAAAACGTTGCAACAAGTGGGCTGTTCGCCTAGGTTTTCGTTGGTTATGATGCCGCTGCTTTTGGCGAATTTCTTTACGGGCTTTAGAACTCTATGAAGATTCTTCTTTCCAATGCCGTCGTGAGCCATGGGGCTTTTCACCACTGGATGACTGCGGACCTGAAGGCGATGGGGCATGAGGTTTCGACGCTGGACCCCGATGAGCTTTGCGAGCAGTTTGGAATCGAGTTGTATCGGCGGGTTTTGCTGCAGCGCATTGCGGCTGACAAACCGGATATTTTTGTCTGTTATCCGCCATATGATTTGCTTCGGGAGCCGGAGCGTAAGGCGATTCACGAATCGGGCACGGCGATTGTGGGCTTTGCGTATGATGATCCGATTTTTCTTCCGAGCTACACGCGTCATAAGGGCGATTTTGAAACGATTGCGGCGGAATTCAATAAGACCTACGACGTGTATTTCACGACGTCGCGCGACATGGTCAAGCAGGCCAGGGACCGTGACATTCACTTCATGAAGCACATTCGGTGGGCGTGCGTGACTCCACCCGACCCGGGCAACGGGGTGCGGGACTTGCCGTTGGTGGTGATTGGTGCGCCGTATCCGCGTCGCGTGAATATGGTCAAGCATCTGAAGGCGGCGGGGGTTAAGCCGATCATTTTCGGGGCGGAGGGCTGGAAGCAATTTCTGGATGTCGCGGACTGCTACAACGGGATGCTCACCCGGACGGGAATGTTTGAGATGTATAGACGGGCCAAGATCGCATTGGCCCCGGCGGATTGGGAATCAAACTACACCCCGATGGTGAAGCTGCGTTCCCTTGAGATTTCATCCATGGGCCCGCTGCAGATTATTGAGCAGTGCGAGGACTTGATCGATTATTTTGAGGATGACAAGGAAGTGGTCAGTTATCGGGCTCATGATTGGGACCAGTTGGTTTCGCTGATCAAACAATATTCTGCGGATGAACCGAAGCGTGCGCAGATTGCCCGCGCGGGTTACGAGCGATTGCTTCGGGATCATGTGTGGAAGGTGCGGTGGCAGGAACTTGAAGATGCCGCGCGCCCGGTGCTGGAGAAGATACGTCATAAACCGATGATTTCGGCGAGCATGTCGGATGCCGGTTCAGAAGGCGTCGCGGAAATCGTGTCCGTCGCCAAAGGTGCTTACGACCCACATTTGGCACAGGAACTGGGATTGTCGGCATGCTCGATGCACTATGAAAAAATCGGAGACGTCAACACCGCGATGATCGCCGTTGATGAATGGCTTGCGGTGCAACCCAACTATTACGCAGCCTTGCTGACCAAGGGTCGAATTCTGTTTCATCAGAAGAATTTCGCGGAAAGTGAAACGTACTTTTTGCGTGCGTTGGAGGCGGGTAAAGGCCTGTGCAGCCTCGGGGTGGACATTACCGTCACGCAGCGAAAGCTGGGGACGCGGTATGGGCTTGGTCGGTTGTTCTCGGGCATTTTCCCACGCCATCTGGAATGCAACGCCCATCTGCTGATGATTTACGCCACGACGGATCAGGAGCAAAAAGCAGAAGCGATGATGACGAGTATTTCAGGGAATCAGGATCATCTGTTCGTGTCGATTGTGGCCATCATTGCCGAGCCGGCATTCGAAGGCGTTCTTCCGCCGAAATTTTTGGCCCGCTACATCGAGGTCTTGCTATCGCTTGAACCGATCGTCTGGGCGGGTGAGAAGATGCGGCATCGCGCTCACTTCTGGATGCTTCGAGGTCAGGCGATCGCCAGTCTTGGGCGGCGTGAAGAAGGTCGGGATTGTCTGGCGTACGCGTTGTCGCAGAATCCTTATCCGCAGGTGGAGCAGCAGATTCGGAAACAATTGGCGCTGGTGGGATAACGTTTTGGAGATAGCGTAAAATTCAGCTCCCGAGATCCGAAGGCGAATGCTTTTGGATTTCGGGAGTTTTCATTTGTGGAGGGCGCATTTAATCGGACTTTAGTAAAATGTGTTTCCTGCGATCAAATCAATTGCTAATAAAGGCGGTTCCCATACATAATGGGAACTATGGCACAACGAGGAAAGAAAGGCGGAACGAAGACTCCAGACGACTCTAAGGTTGCGACGCCCGCGCCGGAAAAAGTCGCGGAGAAGAAACCGAGGAGCGCCGCCAGGATTCCCGCGTTTACAAAGCTTCAATCTGCCGAGAGCGTTTCGATGCCAGCGGTCAAACCCCCGGGCCACGCGAGCATGGCGCAAGTGAACCTGGAAGCTCCGACTGCGGCGGCGATTCCGGCCAATGTGCGATCTGCCGATGCGAATGGGTATGTCAACGACAATGGAACCGCGCAGCCGAATCTGGAATTGAAAATTGAATTGAAGCGTGCCTCGATTCCGACACCACCGACAGAGACGCCGAATCTGCCAAAAGGCGTGGCGCGATTTCTGATGACGCCGACTGCCGGTCCGACGGCTGAGGAACCCGGGGGAAATGAAAAATCGCTGGAGGTTTCCAAGCCATCGACGCTGGCGACACCTCCGGCACTGCGGACGCTGGCGCCTGCGTCGGCGGATGCAAGCGGCCCGGTGATGGAGGCGCCGCCCGTCTTTTCCACGCTTGGCACGATGCCTGCGTTGACGCGTCCACCGGTGCAGATTCCATTGCCGGCTCCGGTGAGACAGCCCGAACCGCGAGTCCCCACTGCGCCGACCGTTCTGCCTCCTGAGTCAACTCACTCCACGCTCCAGCCCCCGCTGCTTTTTGAAGTGGCCTGGGAAGTGTGCTGGCAATTGGGCGGAATCTATACCGTCTTGCGCACCAAAGCCGCCACCACGCTTCGGACCTGGGGTGACCGGTATTGTCTCATCGGCCCGTACAATCCGCAGACGGCTCCGGTCGAGTTTGAGCCTGAGGAACCGCAGGGCGCGATCGCCGAAACCTTGCAGAAACTTCGCGACTCGGGTGTGCCTTGTTACTTTGGGCGATGGATGATCGCGGGTCGACCGCGCGTGATCCTGCTGGACTATCGCGCCGGTTTCCGCGAGCTGGACAGCAACAAGTACATGATGTGGGCCGATCACGGCATCTCGATCAACAGCAATGACGGGGAAATGAACGAAGTGGTCGCGTTTGGTTTCGCCGTCACCGAATTCTTCCGCCTCTTAGCGGGGCTTGTGACGGATCGCTCGATTCTCGCTCACTTTCACGAGTGGATGGGCGGTGTGGCGGTGCCGCGCATCGCACATTTGCGCCTGCCCATCGCCACGGTTTTCACAACCCACGCAACGCTGCTTGGCCGATATATCGCCGGCGACAATTCCGAGTTTTACAATCACCTGCCGTTTATCAATCCGGATTTTGAGGCCCAGAAATATCAGATCTATTCGCGCTATCAGATTGAAAAAGCAGCGGCGCACGCGTGCACGGTTTTCACGACGGTGAGCGAAGTTACCAGCTTCGAAGCTGAAAAATTACTCGGTCGCCGGCCGGAGGTGATTCTTCCCAACGGGCTGAACATTCAACGTTTCGCGGCGTTGCACGAATTTCAGAATCTCCATCGGCAGTACAAGGAAAAGATCCACGAATTCGTCATGGGGCATTTCTTTCAATGCTACAACTTCGATCTGGAACGCACGATTTATTTTGTGACCAGCGGTCGATATGAATACCGCAACAAAGGGATGGATCTGTTCATCGAAGCGATGTGGCGGCTCAATCAACGGCTGCGCTACGTGCCGGACCGCCCCACCGTCGTGGTCTTCGTCATCACCAAGGCCCCGGTCAAACACGTGAATATCGCAGCGCTGCAAAACCAGACGATGTTCGGTGAACTCCGCCGCACCTGCACCAGCCTGCAGGAAGAAATGGGGCAGCAACTTTTCACCGCCGCCGCCGAAGGGCGCGTGGCGGATTCCAAGGACCTGCTCACCAGCGATGCGGTCGTTCGATTGAAACGGGCGATGCACGCGTGGCGCACCGGGCAAGCCCCGGCGATTGTGACACACGATCTGATCGACGATGCAACCGATCCCGTCCTCAAACATCTTCGTCATCGTCAGTTGTTCAACGGCAAGGATGATCCGGTGAAGATGGTTTTCCACCCGCAATTTGTCACGCCGACCGGTCCGCTGATTCATCTGGATTACGAACAGATGGTGCGCGGCTGCCATATGGGCATCTTCCCCAGCTACTACGAACCCTGGGGCTACACGCCGATGGAATGTGTGGCGATGGGTGTCCCGGCGGTCACGACGGATTTAAGCGGATTCGGTGCGTATGTCCGCCGTCATATTCCGGATAGTAATGATAAAGGTATATGCGTATTGAATCGCCGTTATCGAGGGTTTGATGAGGCTTGCATTGAGTTGGTCGATTACCTGTTCGATTTTGTCCGCATGAATCGCCGACAACGCATCGAGCTGCGAAATCGTGTGGAACGACTCAGTGAGCTGTTCGACTGGTCCGCGTTAATCCGTCATTACAACGAGGCTCATGATTTGGCGTTGGAACGAATCGGTTCGACCCGGCCCGGTCGGCTGGAGATTCGGTTGGTGTAATTTTGCAGGGTGAAAACACCCACCGTACACCTGACATCAGCAGAATTTCGCCCCCACTTCAAACTCGCCACTCTCCCTTGCGCGGCAGGAAACAAGGCGAATGCGCGATGAAAGGGTCATCCAGTTCCCCTTGATGTCCAGCCCGAACATCTGGCCAACGACCAAAGGTTCAGTCGCGCGAAATGACGTGCCACACAATGAAAGATTGATCATCTGCACTGATTTTGCGGGAAGTCTGTCTTTATCGCCGGGCGTATAGAGTTTCCCCGTGGTGTGCGTTGCCAGCCGCCGGGGATGTTTCCGCCGATCATCCGCGACCGTCGAAGTTGAAAGCTGCGGTGCAGTGAGTCGATCCATATGTCATCTATATCGACTCAAACTGTTGCCACATTAGCCTGCTTGCGACCAACGCCTCCATCCCCGAATATAGGTGAACCCCTTTTTACCGGAGCAACCTGTGTCTGAGCGAATCTGCAAGTCTTATAAAATCCTCGTCGGGATGGAAATTCACGTCCAACTGGCGACCAAAAGCAAAATGTTCACCGGTGCCGCCAACGGTTTCGGTGGAGAACCCAATTCACAAGTTGATCCGGTGATTCTCGGCCTGCCGGGTACGTTGCCGGTGATGAACAAAAAAGCCGTCGAGTATTCGATCAAAGTTGGCCTCGCGCTCGGCTGCCAAATCGCCAAGCACTGCAAGTGGGATCGTAAGAGCTACTACTACCCGGATCTGCCGAAGAATTATCAGATCAGCCAATACGATCTGCCGCTCTGTTCCACGGGCATGTATGACTTGATTCTAAAAGATGGGACGACCAAGGCGATCCGCATCCGCCGCGCGCATCTGGAAGAAGATGCCGGCAAATTGATGCACGATGCGCCGGGTGGCTACCCGATCGATTGGAGCATCGTCGATCTGAATCGCGCCGGCACACCTTTGTTGGAGATCGTGACCGAACCGGATTTCACCACGGGCGAAGAGGTTGCCGCCTTCGGGCAAGACTTGCAAAAGATCGTCCAATACCTTGGCGTGAGTGAGGCGCAGATGCAGATGGGTCACATGCGCTTCGAGCCGAACATCAATGTGCATATCACCGATCAGAATGGTGTGGTTCACAAGACCGCCATCACGGAAATCAAAAACCTCAACTCTTTCAGCGTGCTGCAGCGCGCGACGGATTACGAAGCGCAACGACAGATCCAGCAGTGGGAAGAAACCGGTTCGCTGGGCAAAAAGAGCACCTATGGCTGGGATGAACCCAATGGCCGTACGTTTCATCAACGCGACAAGGAAGAAGCCAACGATTACCGCTACTTCCCCGACCCGGATCTGGTGCCCGTTCATGTCGATGATGTTTGGCTCAGTGAGCTGAAATCCGAAATCGGTGAATTGCCGATGGCCCGCCGTAAACGATATGTTGAGGCGCTTGGCTTAAAAGAAAAAGATGCCGCCATTCTCGCCACGGATCGAGAGACCGGTGACTTTTTTGAAGCCGTCTTATCCAACGGCGCCCCCGCCCCGCGTGCCAGTGCCCTGATGGAAGCGCTGCGCGAATTGGCTAACGATACCGGCACGCGCACAGTTAAACTTGGCGTCTCCCCGGCGCGCATCGCCGAGATCGCGAAGCTGGTCGCCGACAACAAGCTCGCCGCGAGCAAGGAAACCGCGAAGAAGATCGTCTCGGCCCTGATCGAAAAAGATGCCACGGTCGAAGAAACCGCCAA
The DNA here is from genome assembly GCA_038230975.1 of Tepidisphaerales bacterium. Taxonomy (GTDB): domain Bacteria; phylum Planctomycetota; class Phycisphaerae; order Tepidisphaerales; family Tepidisphaeraceae; genus JANXVV01. The sequence continues at coordinate 4,347 of JBBRMF010000179.1, read as the reverse complement.
ACAGTTGGGTTTGCTACAATCGAGCGATACGAGCGCCGTGGATGCGGCGATTGATTCGTTGCTGGCGACCAATCCCCCGGCAGTGCAGGATTACAGGAGTGGGAAACAAGCCGCGCTGGGATCACTTGTCGGCCTAGTCATGAAAAGTACGAAGGGGTTGAATCCGAAGTTGGTACAGGAAGCTTTGAAGAGAAAGCTTGGATGAAGCGATGCGGTCATCATTAGCGAATCATCGTGCGGCACTCGTATGGATGGGCATTGCGCTCTCGCTCGCAGGAGATTTACTCTTCATCCAGATCAAAATTCAGCTCATACTGAAATACGCGCCGGGCGACGCCGACACTATTCACAGGTCATTCGATCGATTCACAATGCCGCTGCTGTCTGTCTGGTCGTTAAATTTTATTCTTATACCAACAGCCGTCATTGGGATGGCAACAGATCGGCAAAGCCGTTGGATTCGAATATGCACGTTGTTCATTCATGTGGCAGTTGTACTCGGCCCATGCATTGTCTATCCCCTATGAGCATGGCTAATCAACCTTTGCAATATGCAGATTTCACCGCCGACTCGGAACGTCCGCACTCTGCCAGACACTCTAACTTTTCGGCCGTAGCGATCTTCATTTACATGGCAGTCGCGTTGGGAAAAATCGCCGTCGTGCTTTATGGAATTTATCGCTGGCAACCTCTCTTTCGGTACGAACGCCTATATGACCGCGTCGTTGCACCCTATGGCTTATTGAAAATCGCAATGTGGGCCTATTTTGCGGGGGCATCGTTCGCGCTATGCGCGATTCTGATTCCGCGTCGAGAACGTCAGTTAGCGGTTTTTTCGTTCATGCTCAATTTCATTTCCGCAATGTATCTTATGTATGACGAATACTATGGATTTTTCGGGCGATTTTGAGTTCGTAGGGTCCGCTAAAGCGGATCCTACGAAGCTGTCTACCAACCCACAAAAATGTTAAGCTTGGATTGAAAGGTCGAATTATGCCGTTGCGCGATCATTTCCATCCCCCTCTAACCCATCTAAGCACTTGGGACGCACTGCACGGTGCATGGCCAACTTTGATCGTGATGGATTTAAACCAACGGCTTCCCGCGCGTTACATCGCGTCGCCCCATATTCATCTCGGGGCTTCGTTCGAGGTCGATGTAGCGGCGACGGAATGTTTTGAGCCATTGCAGTCAACAGGAAATGAGCACCGATCGGACACTGCGGGTTCCGTTGCGACCGCCGCGTGGGCACCGCCTCAACCGACGGCGGTGATGAAGACCGATCTACCCGAGCAAGATGAATACGAAATCAGAATTGTCGAACAAGATACCCGCCGATTGGTGGCAGTGATCGAGATTGTCAGCCCGGCAAACAAGGATCGCCCGGAACACCGCCGCGCATTTGCGGCCAAATGCGCTTCGATGTTACAGCAACGCGTTTCGGTGTCGGTCATCGATCTCGTGACGCTTCGCCGGGGAAATCTGCACGCGGAACTCATGGATTTGCTGGGCAGCGCGAAGGCGAACGTCTCTTCGGTTGCGCCAGACCTATACGCCGTGACCTATCGCGCACATGAATATCAACAGGCATGGCGGCTTGAAACCTGGATGTATCCGCTGGAGATCGGTTCGTCGCTGCCGATCATTCCCCTGTGGCTTTCACCGGAATTGGGCATCCCATTGGAATTGGAAAAAAGCTATGAAGCGGCGTGCGCAGCATTGAGAATTCGATGAAAGCGTAGCGAGCAGGTGAACATACGCGTGACTGCGGAGGAGAAATTATTGCTGGAAGAAGCCGCGCGCAACAAAGGGTTTCGTGGTGTCTCGGATTTTGTGCGAAACGCAAGTCTGGGTAGCATTCGCTAATGATGCGAACCTCGCGTCAAGCCGTGAGGCCGGATGGACAGGATCATCGCGGCGGAGCCGCTGGGTTCTGTTCTCCAATCGATCATTCAGATTTCGTCATTGATTTGCCATTCGGATTTCGTCATTCGTCATTCTCCCTATAATCAAGGCATGTCCACTCCCAACATCACCCCGATCCGCCTTGATTTGAAGAAAACTGAAAAACTCGAGATCGACTGGCAGGACGGCCTGCATTCGGTCTATCCGCTTTCATACCTGCGAACGATGTGTCCCTGCGCGCTCTGCCGTACGGTGCGGGAGGAAACCAAGGCGAAGAAATCGCTGCTGAATATTCTGCCGGGAAATTTTGCAGATCCGTTGACGGTCATCTCGGCGGAACTGGTCGGGAATTATGCGCTACAAATTGAGTGGTCGGACAAACATGGGAGTGGGATTTATTCGTTTCAGTATCTCAGAGAGATTTCACCGGCCGCGAAATCCTGACCCGGAACGATGGTTGGAAAGCGCGGATGGCGGCGACACATCGGTCAGGCCTCGTGTATCTGACGGCAAGCCGAACGCGTCCGCATTCCAACGGCTTGGACAACATTTTCAATTTCCACAATTACTGTACAGATGCTTGAATGAAATGCAGGTGCAGCGCATCTCTTTCTTGAGCAATACCATGTTAAAGACTCAGCTCGCTTTCAATACCAAGGAAACAGCACAATGGAAACATTCACTGCAGAGGGTCGACCTACTTTCTAAAAACACCCGTATAAGCTCCTCCTTTTGTAACGACAATTCTGGCATTCCTTTGCGTGACACTTGGTGCAATAGCGGGACCCACACGAACCCCTAATAGTTTACCAGTCTGAGAAAGAGTCACCTCCGAACCATCAGCATATTCGATCAAAATCTTTCCATGCTTCTTTGACAACGAACGGGGACTGTGATTTGCAAAGGATGCCGGGAGATTTACCTTGCCCCGGTGACCAAAATGCGAATCCACTTCACCGTGTATGTTGAAAGCCTGGATGAATCCCCCCGTATTATCAATATTGTCGTAAAAAAGAAATGAATTCTTGTTCAAAATCAATTGCGGCGACACTTCGTTCACGGCAAACAGGTTTGCATTCACCTGATCGGTCGATCGTTTGATGCGCACATCGATAAATGAGGGATTGGGGGGAATAAATAACGCCCATTGTGAACCACCTTGGCCATCTTCGACATCCAAGCGAACGCGATATTTCCCTGGCTTTAGCCCTAAGATCACATAGTTGCCGTCGAAGTCGGTATTTCCGAAAGGGTCCTTGCTTGAAAAAAACCGGGAGCCATTTTTGTCGACGTAGACCGGTTGGCCTCCAGGCGTGCTGTTTGAATGAGCATTGCCATAAATCGAGGCACCGCTGTAGGGCTTGATTTTGGTGATATTGCCCGCTTGGTCGACGGTCACGATCTTGTTGGAGAAGACCAGTTGCCGTATGCCGGTGGGATCGAGAATATACGAGAGGGGACCCTTGACCGATGCGGGCATGGTCACCGTCCCGTTGACGCCAAACGATGTGTTAGGCTGTCCGGAGGCGGGACCGGAAATAAAATTCTCGGTGATGGTCTGCCGGCCATCGGGAGTGACTCCGGTGACAATGCTCCCGTGGTCATTAACGTTCGAAACGAGAAAATAAGACCCTGAGGTGGTTGAAGCAGCTTCTAGCGCATTGGCCTGCAAGACAACGGGAACTGAAAGCAGGAGTCTGTTTTCCAGGGACTCAAGAAAATTGACTTTCATAAAGCCTCGAAGATGGTAAGTCAGAACTTTGAGATTTGTTGCATGACCAAGATGAGAGAACTACAACTAAGATGCTGCGTTCTTCAATAGCTGATACAATGTCTGGCCAAAATACACCGCACCAGTGGCGGTTTCATGAACATCGTTGGGAAATAGATAGCCATTACTTCGAAGACCGGCAACCGGCCCTGCGGCCCCGTTCAGATTTAAGTACAGCACATTTGAGTTGTTCTGCGCGATGTAATTCAGCACAAACGGCAATTTCGGCAGGTTGGAGCCTTCGTATCCCAGTGAAGACTCGTAATCCGTGGGGCTGATGAACACGAATTTCATGTTGCTGTTCAAGCCCTTGAATCGATTCATCAACGTGGTCATTTGATAATAATAGGATGGCACCGAGACACTTGGATCATTAACGGCTGCGGGCACGGTAAAATTTGACGGTACGACCAAGTTAATTAGCGGGTTAGTACCGAGCCAAATCCACATGATGTCATTTCCACTGTTCAGCATGTCATTGGTCTTTAGTACATTGTTTAACGCACTGGTGCTGAAGTTATCATTCCAATAATCAGCTGCCTTTGTGGCATGCGACATATTCCCTAATATGATTCCGGGTTTATTGACTGCTTCAAAGGTAACCCCGCTGGTTACAAAGTTGTTCGTGGCTGACAGATCTCCCGCACCGACTTTAAAATCGAAGGTGATAG
>JBBRMF010000178.1:0-10975 GCA_038230975.1 Tepidisphaerales bacterium | reverse complement strand
TGGCAACTTGAAAAGTGCTGAGCCTTGGACAATTTTCTTAATGCTTGTGGGTGTGGTTGGATTATTCGGTTGCGCGCAGGTGCCGTTGCCGATGAAGGCGGGGCAAAGCGATCGTGCGAATCAAATCCTGCGAGAGTCGGGCGAGGCGCACGGCATCATCGCGCTCGATCAGATGCATGATGTAAACGTGCGATTTGAAGGGAAATGGCGGCCGTTCGTGGGTCGCATTCAGCGGGCATTGGTGGATGAACAATTCCGCGGAACATCGGAAGAGCGATTCCTGGTCGCTGAGAAAGTCGTCGGGCAGATGCATGAAGGGCCGGGGGGTGTGAAGCAGGTGTTCAGGGATGGGCGTGGCGACATCCGTGTCTGGTACAACGGCAAGCCGGCGAGTGAGGTCGATCCGGATGTTCAGGATGCGGCGGCGCTGGTGGCGGATGCGTATCGGATGTTTTTGTTCGGGCCACGTTTTTTTCTCGAACGAAAGGCGATGTTGCAGTATCTCGGGACGGCATCGATCGACGGGATGGAATGCGATCAAATATTGGCCGATCTGAAGCCGGGCATCGGCAATAGCAAGGAAGACAGGGTGGTGATCTCGATCGATCAAAAGCTCCATCTCGTTCGCCGGGTCCGCATGACACTGGAAGGGTTAAGCACGACGCGCGGGGCGATCGTGGATATTTACCTGCGCGATCACAAGCGTATCGGCGGGGTGATGTGGCCGACGACCTATTACGAGGAGTTGGAAAAGCCGTTTGTGATTCCGGTGCATCGATGGAAATTGACGGGGATTGATTTTGATCGAGCGGAGACGCGGGAAATGCTGGATGGGGCGACATTCACCGGCGCGGCCATGCATCCGGCGGGGGCTGGGAAACGGGAGTCGAACTCGAAGGCTCCGGTTGAACCGATCAAGTAGCTTACGGCCTTGCCTCCAACACGAGATTGAATGGTGTTTGCGTGGCGCGGCGGAATCGGGTGAATCCGCCATCGGTCACGACTTTTTTAAGCGTGGCTTCACCGGCTTGAGCGCCCAGCGCAGGCCCATCGTGCGCGATTGAGGCGGGGACGCAGATCATCGTCGAAGCAGCGTAGTAGACACGGCCGACGGGGTTGAGGTTTTCTTCCGGGGCGTCACCGGCGAAGGGTTCGACGATCATCCAGGTGCCATCGGAAGCGATCGTGTCATGGACATGCCGGGCTGCGCCGGTGGGGTCGCCCATGTCGTGTAAGCAGTCGAAGTGGGAGATGAAATCGAAGGGCTTGCCGTTCGCATCGGGGTAGTCGGTGCTTTTGGCGACTTGGAACGTGACGCGGTCGGCAACACCGGCGGCCTGGGCGCGCTGGCGGGCGATCTCGATCGATTGCGCGTGAAAATCAAACCCCCAGAAGCGGGAGTTGGGGAAGGCCTGTGCCATCAGGATGGTGGATGCCCCGAGGCCGCAACCGATGTCGGCGGCATTCGCGCCCGCCTTGAGCTTTTGCTCGACCCCATCCAGTGAAGGGATCCAACTGCCAACCAGATTTCCGGCGTAGTTCGGGCGGAAAAAGCGTTCCGTGCCCAGGAATAGATCGTGGTGATGATCGCACCAATCCAAGCCTTTACCCGTACGGAAGTTCTCTTCCATTTTCGGAACGGCCTTCATCACCGCGGCGATGATCTGAAACGCGCCACCTACAAATGCCGGGCTTGATTCATCCGCCAACGCGAACGCTTGTTCAGGTGGGAGATCATATTTCTGAGTGGTGGAATCGTAGTTGATATAGCCGCCGGCGGCTTGGTTGTTCAACCATTCGCGGACGTACCGTTCGTGGGTCGATGTTTTCGCCGCCAACTCGGCGGGAGTCAGTGGACCGGCGGCAGCCATCGCTTTGTAGAGCCCGATACGATCACCGATCAGCACCAGCGCGGCACTCATGCCCGCCCCGATGTCACCGACGGCTTTACCCATAAACGCTTGCAGCTTTTCAGGATCAATAGACGGGGGTGACGTGGTGGCCATGGCGATCTTCCTTGGGAAAGGATACTTTCGCTTATATTTTCTCGATGAAGGCGACGAAAAGCAAGGGATTTATTTTTTCGATGAACGCCCACGGAACTTCTTCGGTGTTTCCTTTTTTGATTCTTGATTGATCACATACAAGCTCAGTGAAGGGAGAGCATTTTTCAGCTTGGTAGGTCGCTTTAGGACCACCCCTCATCAAGCAGTATTCGGCGTTTGGCATCCGGGAGGGTCCAGGGCTCGAAGAGGTCTTAGGTGAGGGGGTCACCGGTTCGGCGCATTGCAGAACATTAGCTCGATTGGGCCGGATTACACTGCAAAATCCTGAGGGACTTTTTGCCGGGCCGTCACGCAGCCTTCGACTGTTCTCACGACAGGGATCTTTCCGCGTGGCCATGCTTTGCTTCGAGGGAACGAAACATGGCCATGCGGAGCGATTCTCTTTGTGTCAATATTCGATGGTACCGTGACCATGGCACCCGCGCGAATCCTTCATGGCCGTTTTCCACCGTGCTCTTGCGGGGGTGAAAAAATATACCAGAGCAGATTTCGTAAATCCGCATCCGGCAGATTATCCACCAGCCCTTCGGGCATCACGCTGATTTTTTCGGTTCGCATCGAAACAATATCCGCCCGGGCCACCACGTCTTCCTTATCGCCGGCGCTCATCAGTTTGATGTGATCGTCGGTGGCCTCCACCAATCGGCCGGCCAGATTCCGTTTGTCTTTCGTTTCGACAATCGTGTTTTCATAACCCGCGCCGATGATTTCATTCGGGTCGATGACATTGTGCAGCAACGCATCAATGCTCGACCGCCCAACGCCGGTCAGATCCGGGCCGACGTGCATTCCTTCGCCAAAGAAATTGTGGCAGACCAGGCAATTCTTTTGTACCAACTGATGACCGGCTTCGTAATCGATGCGTGAACCATCGAGCATGATCTTTCGCTTGGCCTCGATCAATTTGAGTTTGTCGGCGTCGCTCGGACGATAGCGGCCGATGGTTTTCGTGAACAGCACCTGCACGCCTTCGTCCTTTTGCCGTGAAAGCGTACGGATGGCGATCGCGGAAATATCGCCGGTCGAAACCGTCTTCGCTTCAATGCCTTTCAGAAGCGCTTTGCTCCACGTCAATCGGCTGGTCAGCACCTCGGCCGCCGCGCGGCGAGTATCGGGTGAAAGGCTCTTCCACGATTGCAGAATCGCGTCCGCCGATTCATCCGTGCCGATGTCGCTGAGGGTGCGAATCGCTTCTCGCCTCATCCCGTCATTCACGTCACTGGCGAGTAGATTCAGCACACCTTTGCGGGCAGAATCAGTCGAAAGCTGGCGGGCCAGTTGGAGAGATTTGAAGCGAGCTTCATCGGAGGCTTTGGGATCGTTCAAGGCTTTGAGCCCGGCCTCGGCGGCGGTGGCGTCACCCCAGAGGGCGGCGAGTTGGGAGGCGGCCGCACTTACCACTTTGTCTGGTTTGGATTGAAGTCTGGCAAGGTCGAGCATTTCAGTCCCGGCGGGGCGATGGCCACCTTTCTTCTGCTGGGTTTCAAGGAGCCCTTGCACCGAGCCGCGCAAGACTTCCGCCTGATCGGGGGTCATTGCGTTGATCGCGTTGGCCGCTCGCGCGAGTGATTTGGTGTCATTCGAATCGACGATTCGTCGAACAAGGCGCCGAGCCAAATCACGGGCGGCGGGCGCGTTTCCAACTTGGGTAGCCATTGCGGATAACAGTGTGGGACCGCGAAGCTCTGATTCGTTCGACTTGGGGTCGACTCGTTGCATGGCCAACGATTCCGCGGCACGCCAGATCAGGAAGGGCAGATGAGGATCTTTTTCAACGGCGGGTTGCTCAATGATTTTGAGCAAAATCTTCGTTGTGTCTAACGTCGTCAGTGAATGCGCGGCTTCAGCGACTGCCGCCAACACCTGTGGATCTTTATCGCCTGCATGGTGTAGCAGAACTGCCTCTCTATTCTCGGCTTGAAATCTATCTTCTTCCGGGTGTTCGCCCACGAACCGAGCACACCAAGCGCGAATTGCAGAGTTAGAATCCTCATTCGTAACACCCACCAAAGGCCAGCTCCATAGGCTGCCGATCGTCCAGATGGCGGCCATCTTCCCTTCCAATGAAGTCACCGGCTTGATCTGTCTCTCGGCAGTGCCGCCAGTCACCAAGGGTGCCAGTGCTGCGAACAAGTCTTTCGTTTTTTGATTGTGAAATTGCTCGACGATCATCCGCTGGGCGACGCGACGTTGCCAGATATTGGAATGGTTCAGCAGCGCGATCAAATCCGTTTGAGAAAGCGCCTCCAAATCCATCCCCTTCTCATGTGTCGGAATCACCTTCCCCTTTACCTCTCCCACATAAACAACCCGCCAGATCCGTCCCTTTTCTCGATCCAGATCCGGCGCGTGTGAATTCTGATAGCAAGGATACTTGTCATACCAATCCATGATCCACAGCGCCCCATCCGGCCCGGTCTGCGTGCTGACGGGGCGGAACCAGTCATCGTTGGCTTCCAAGAATTCACCGGTATCGGTTTTGGCGCGCATGTCGGTTGCGGTGAAACTGGAGCCGTCAGGGGTAAGTTTGTCGCGATCGATACAATTGCCATGGATGTTGCCCATGAAGGCGGTGCCGAGATATTCCTTGGGGAAAAGATTGCCCTGGTAAATGTTGATGCCGCTGTACGCTGCCATGTGATGGCGGTGATGGTCTTTGTTGATCGCGGGGAGCAGGCCGTAGGTGTATGGCACGTTGGGTGTACCGCCCTGGCGAACGTAGACACCGCCGGGGACGACATGCCAGATGTGATCGATCACGCAGGCGGAGACAAACGCATTTCCGGCGGCATCCCAGTCGATGCCCCATTGGTTGCTGATGCCATCGGCCCACACTTCAAACTTTTTCGTGTACGGATTGTATCGACCGACCCCCGCATCAAACGGAATCGGAGCATCATTGGGGAATGCGGGGTTGACGACCTTGGAGTGCGTGAACACGCCTTCGGTCATGTACAGCCAACCATCCGGCCCCCAGCAAAAGCTGTTGACGAGTTCGTGTTTATCGTCGAGCCCGAAACCGGTGAGGATGGTTTTGCGTTCCGCTGCTTTTGGGCCATTGGGTGTTTCGGTGATCGGGTAGAAGTACATGTCTGGCGCTTGGCCGACGAAGATGCCACCGTTGCCGTAGGTAATCGCCGAGGCAAGCCAAAGATCTTCGACGACGACGGTCCGTTTGGTGGCATGACCGATGCCATCGGGATCTTCCAGGCAGATCACGCGATCGCGGCCTTTGCGTTTTTCATCTTTTGGTTTTTCGTACGGGTACTCATACGCTTCGACGATCCATAGCCGACCTTTTTCATCGAAGCTCATCGCGACGGGATTGATGACATCCGGCTCGGCGGCAAACAGCCGTACTTCAAAACCCTTGGGGACCGCGAATCGCTTTTCCGCATCCTGCGGCGAAAGTGCCGGAGCCACGGAACCCGTGTGTGGTTTGTTGACGTCTTCCTTGGCCCAAACGGGCGCGGATACGAGCATCAGGGCGGACAGACAAAGACGTAGCGAAAATTTCATGTATGCTCTCCAACTCTCTGATCCCCTCCCCCCTTGTATTCAAGGGGGGAGGGGAAAATGCAAAACCAAGGAACGAACCATGAACAAACCAACGATCAGCTTTATTACCGCCAACTATGTCGCCCGTTCGTTAAAATACAATGGCGACACCGAATGGTCCCATCACGATGAAGCGACCGCTCGACTGATCGATGGGCCGGGTTTCAGCGCAATCGCCAGCGACATCGCGGATGCGGGTTTCGATCATATCGATATCTGGACCGCTCACTGTCATTATCTGGCCCACCACGACAGCGATTATCTGGAAGTCGTGAAAGGGCTTTGCTCTGCGTACGACTTTACAATCTCCAGCTACGCCGGGGGATTAAAGCCGAGTAATCCATTCGAGATTGAACCGCCGTTTCGATTTATGAAACAACTGGGCGCGCAGTTATTTGCCGGTGGGATTTTCGGGGAAATGTCGGCGGATCAAGTGATGCCGCACATTCAGGCCGCCTGCGAGAAATATGATGTGCGTTATGCCTTTGAAAATCATCCCGAAACATCCATCGACGAAATTCTCGGCAAAATGGGCAACGGGAAATTCAATCGATGTGGCGTGGCATTGGATACCGGCTGGTGCGGCCGACAGGGGATAGACGCGGTTGAAGCAGCCAAACGCCTCCGCCACCATCTTCTGATTGTACACCTGAAAGACATCGACAAACGCGATCGCGTTCACACGTGTACGCTCGGCGACGGAATCGTCCCCGTGGAAAAAGTGGTGCGCTATCTGGTGGAAGATGGCTGGGAAGGAAACATCAGCATCGAGCATTCACCGTATGACCACGACCCGATGCCCGAAGTGAAAACCAGCCGGGAACGTCTCGTGAAATGGCTCTAAGAGAATTTAGCCACAGATGTACACGGATGAGCACAGATAAATGCAAATCAATTTCTTCTGATTTTGTTTTAAGAATTTGCATTTATCCGTGTTTGTCTGTGTTCAACTGTGGCTAAAAAAGTATTTTACGGGCCCGTGCCATCCCAGGTGGCATCCCAGTATTTGGCGTCTTCCGCGAATTTGCGTGGAACAAAATCCGCATGCATGTCGGCGAAGAGCGCATTCCCGCGGCCGGCGTTGATGTTGGCTTTATTCTCGTTTCCTTTGTCGTGGCGAATTGAAAGAATATTGAACTGGGATGCCAGGCTGTAATTCTGAGGAGCCCAGCATCCATCGTCGATTGTCGTGCTGCTCTCGTCGATCAAAAGAATCTTCTCGGCGGCACGAACGATCTGGACGCTTTTGAGCGTCTGAGGCGTTCTGGGGCTGTTCGCCGACGAGTTGTCGCCGGATGACTGCCCGGGGTTATGACCGTGAACCCCCGGACCCGTGCCCGCAGCATTCACACCGGTCAGTCCACCGGTAAAACGGCACATCGTTTCGTTGACGGAGTAGCTGAATTTATATCCCGATGCGCCGCCGATGTGGCTATCAATTTCCGCATCCGATGGGCACCGAAATATCTTCACTAAGAATGAACCGCCCAGGTAGGGCACGATTCGGCTGTCGGCGATTTTCCGGCCGGGCTGCCAGTAGATCCAATCCTCATTCGTCGGCACCACCGCCGGTCGTGGGAACCGGTCTTTGTTGTCGTGCAGATAACCGAGGAATGCCATCCCAATCTGCCGCATGTTACTCAGGCAAGCCACCCGATTCGCCTGCTCTCGCGCTTTGCTGAGAGCCGGAAGAAGAATGCTGATTAGCAATGCAATGATGCCAATGACGACCAGCAACTCAACAAGGGTGAAACCTTTGAGAGGCTTTCGGTTTTTCCGCATGTGGCTTTCCAGTCAGAAGAAATGAAGATTTCGATCGCACGGAACAGGAACGGTCTCATTTACATTTGCAATAGTAGTCGTAAAGAGTACGCGAAAGCAACATGAATTTGGGGAAACTGTTACTTGGCCGCGCATGAAAAGATCGGCAAATTTATTCCTGGTCGGCAAACCAGATGTGGGGCCTTTTGCTTTTATCGTTCAAATTCGCACCAGTCCCCAGAGGCCCGAAAGAACGATAAGCCAAGTGGCGTTCACGTTCCACAGTAAGAGTGCGATCAACGAGGCCATCGCGATCACCAGCGTCGCGCGGTCTTTGATCGCCCCGCCCGCCAGGCGAATCGTCGTGACGAAGATCAGTGCGACGACCGCGGCGTTCATTCCATCGAGCGCGCCTCGGGCCATGCGGTTGGATCGGATCTTCGGCAACAATGGCCCCAGAAACGCGATGAGTAAAAATGACGGTAGAAAGATCGCGGTCGTGGCGAGCAATCCCCCGGCAATTCCACCGCTGATGCCGCCCCCGAATCGAACATGCCCCAGAAAGTAGCCGATGAACGTTGCCGTGGTCAGCAACGGTCCCGGTGTGACTTGCCCGACGGCGATCGCATCCAGCAACTGCTGCTGAGTCATCCAACCATGCTGATCGACAATTCCCGATTGCAGGTAACTGATGAGTACGTACCCGCTGCCGAAAATCGTCGCGCCGACTTTTAAAAAGAGCAGCGTCATCTGAACGAAGGGAGAGGCGGTCGTTATTGCCGCGCAGGGCAGCAGCAGCAGGGGGATCGAGGGCAACACTTTCGGCCTGCCGTACCAGACTGCGCCGGCCATCGCAGCCAACCCGAGAATGATCAGATCCGCCTTTCCCGGGATCATCCATTTGGCAAGCGGCGCGAGTCCGAACCGATGCACGTTCAGGCCCACGGCGATCTGCGGATCGGCGAGCAGCAGTGCGCTCGTTGCCAGCACGGCAATTACCGTCGAGAACCAATCCTTGACCCCCGTTTTGGCAAATCGCCATAGCGCAGCCGCTACAATCGCTACAACACTCGCATTTATTCCAATCAGCGCATCCCGCACTTGTGGGGTGCGGCCAAAGGTCACATACAGCCATGCCAGCGGGAAAATAATCAACATCGCCGGCACGATGAAGCAGAACCCCGCGACCACCAACCCGGGGAATCCTGCTCGTAAATACCCCAAATGAATCGCCAGTTGCGTGGAATTGGGCCCTGGAATGAAGTTGATCGCGGCGACCATGTCCAGGAAGTGCTGTCGATCCAACCACTCGCGCCGCCGCACCGTTTCATCTTCCATCAATGCCAGATGGGCCGCTGGCCCACCAAACGCAGTGAATCCCAGCTTCGTAAATAATCGCGCTACTTCGCCCAGACGGTTCATTGGCCGAAGGGTAATGCTCGGCAGTCTCCGGGTAAATACAGACGTTACATCACAATTTCCCGGAAAATGCTTGCCAAATTACGGGGGAAACGCTATTTTCCCCACTGGGTCCGGCTGCCATTCACGCTCCGCAAAGTTGCGTGAAGGCCCTGTCGGTAATGTTTCTGAGGTTTCATCTCCGGTTCCAAGTTAGGAAGGAAGTAACGTGAAGTTGCAAGATCGCGAGATCGCGGCGGCAGTTGTGTGTCCTGATTTGCCCAAGGCAGATCGATCGCGTCAACATCGAGTGAATCGTCGCGGCCGATGGGCCGTGCTCCTGGCCGTTGTACCGCTCATCGGAACCGCCATCGACATCCATGCCGCCGACGCCACTTACACGGGCCCAAGTGGCAACTGGAGCGATCCCCTCAATTGGACCCCGGGTCTCCCATCTCAACCGAGTGATGCCGCGATTCTAGCGCCGATGTCTGGTACGGCATTGATCACGCTTGATGTGGACGTCACGAATCTGCGCCAGCTCGACTTCGCCTCGATCGGCACGAATTCCGTGACATTCGTGCAGGCAGCCAAACAACTCTCGATTGATGGCAATCTCTTCATGGGCGGCGTTGGGTCCACGTACAATCAAAGTGGTGGGAACACGCTTCTTGGAGGGACCATCGACCCCACGGGCATCCTCTTCATCGCCAATCAGGTCGGTGACTCTGGTTTCTACAATTTAAGCGGGGGTTCCCTATCCGTCGGGGGAAACACCTTCGTTGGGAATCTGGGTACTGGTGTGTTCACCCAGACGAATGGCATTCACTCCATGGGCGGTGATCTGGCCCTGGGCGTGAGCAATGGCGCTTCCGGAACTTATAGCCTCATGGGTGGTATAGCTTCGGCAGCCAATCTCCAAGTCGGGGGTTCAAGTCTGGGCGCGGGTGGGCTTGGAATATTGAACATCAGCGGGGGGACCATGACGGTCTCCGGAATGACGAAAATGTGGGCCGGCGGATCCAATCAGATCAATCTATCCGGTGGTTTTCTGAGCACTGGCTTGCTGGATGTTTCGGGCGATCCTTCGCGATTCAATTGGACCGCGGGAACGCTGAAGCTGACGAATAGCAACCTGCTCATCGATCCTACCGGCCAACTGGGTTCGGCGCTGTCGATCGGTTCCAGTCAAGGCCTGATCATAAGCAACAGCGAATATGTCGGGTTCTCAGGCACGGGCATTCTAAATCAAACAGGCGGCATTCAGACCATCGGCGCCACGAACGGAACCGGCGATTTAATCCTTGGTTTTAATGCGGGTTCCAGTGGTACGGTCATGCTGGCCGGCGGGACGCTAAAGGTAAACGGATTGTCGATCATCGGCCAGCAGGGAGCGGGCACCTTCAATCAGTCGGGCGGAACATTTGCCGTCGGCCTGATCGATCTCGGTGCGTCGAATACAGCCGACGGAACCTACAACCTCAACGGCGGAGCACTTAACGTCGTAGGCGTTTCCTATGTCGGTGACGGTGGCAACGGCACGTTCGTTCAAAGTGGAGGGACATTCACCACCAGCACACTGGTGATTGGTCTGCAGAGCGGCGCTGCCGGAACGTATTCACTATCAAACGGATTGCTCTCCGCCGTAAATCAGATTGAAGTGGGTCGAACGGGTAAAGGAGCGATCAATCAAACCGGCGGCACGGTCACTACAGGAAGCCTGTCAATTGCCAGCTTCGCCACGAGCAACGGTACATACACGCTGGGAAGCGGCGCGACATTGTTTGTGTCTAACCGAGAGGTCGTCGGCGACAATGGCGCAGGCAATTTCACGCAGTCCGCTGGCACGCACACGATCGGCGGAGCGCTCGTGCTGGCGAACCAGACGAACGGAACCGCGCTGATGAACCTGATCGATGGCTCACTCAGCGCCTCCGGTGGTGAGAACATCGGGTACCTGGGGACGGCGGTATTCAACCAATCCGGTGGCACCAACGCCGCCAATGCAATCGACATCGGTTTTGCCAGCACCGCCAACGGAACCTACAACTTAAGCGGCGGCACACTGAGCAGTCCCGGGGGTACCTATGTCGGTGACGGTGGCAGCGGCACGTTTGTCCAAAGCGCCGGAACGCTCACCGCCAGCACACTGGCGATTGGTCTACAGAGCGGCGCGACCGGGATCTATTCTC
>JBBRMF010000177.1:0-11007 GCA_038230975.1 Tepidisphaerales bacterium | reverse complement strand
TGCGTCCTACTCGCTCAATAACCTGTTCAAATTCTCACGGCGATACGGAGATGTGACGCTGAACGGATACCTCAATTACACCGACGGTATCAATCGCAATGTGCTACACGCCGACACGAAAATATGGGGCGGATTCGGAATTCAGTTCAAATATTGAGGTGGGATAAATCCCGACTGTTCCCTCTCCTGGTACTGGACTCGTCGCATTATTTAGCTGGTTCGGTTGCGAACCGTGTCTAGCGGCTGTTCGAAGCCCTTAGACACGAGTCGCAAGCGACCCGGCTAGAGCGTTTCGCACGTTGGTGCAGCGAAATCAGTCGGTGCCGCAGGTCGCGGTACTCCGAGACCTGTGCGTGTCGGGCGGGCAGAAGGCTCAGGTCTCGGAGAACCGCGACCCGTGGCACCCGACATCGCGCAAACTACCCACCTGAAAGATGCTCTAAATAACGCAACAGCGTCTACTTCGAGGGAGGGTTCGGGTGGGGGCAGCTTTTTTTACGGTCCAGTCCCCACGCCGACCCCGGAGTATCAGGAGAGGGAGCAAAAAAACGCCGAATCTTGTACTGTCATTTAGATCGTTTAGCCTACTTTTTCCCTGCGACTTCCTGTTTCGCTCGGGCACGAGCCATCTGCTTTTCACGTTCTGATGCCGTTGCTTCATCCGTCGAGCGGCGGGCCTGAGCTTCGGCAAATTCAGCACGAGCACTTTCGGCATCAATCTCACTGGCAGGGGTGGCCTGGTTGGTCAGAATCGTAAGCTTGTTATCTTTCATCTGGGCGACGCCACCTTCGACGAAATAAAAGCTTTTGTTCCCATTGGCATGATCGAGCCGCAGTGGACCGACACCCATCTTCATCAGCAACGGTGCCCGATCCGTCAGAATCCCCAACAGACCATCATGGCCAGGCACGATCGCCTGAGTGATGGACTCATCGAGCACTTGCTGTTCCGGGGTCACGACAACGCATTGAAAAGCCATACGATCCTCTGCTTTGGGTAAGGTGGGAAGTGTATGAGATGGCATCGGTTAATTCAAACTCGCAAGAAGTAATTCGGTTTATGACTTTAAGGGGTGTAACTCTTTATCGTAGCGATCGGGTGCCATGGACACGGCAGCGAAGTTCGCTCGTACCGATCCCGGCCTCGGCGTGGCCATGTCTTTCTTTCCCGGGTGAGAAAGACATGGCCACGCGGAAAACTCCTTTCCATCCGAATGGTTGACCGCTGCGGCGCCATGGCACCCGAAATATCAATCACAATTAAGTTGACATGCTGAGTGGCCGAATGTACTTTGTAGTGTAAAGCAGTTGATGGGCGCGCGGAATGTGCTCGGATATCGTCAGGCGAAATCTATGGAACTTCACGATGCACTCTCACAGATCTCCGAGATTCGCCAGCATATGGTCGAGTCTCAGGTGTTTCGTGGGTATCGATCGGTGACGGTTGGGTTCTCCGGACTGGTGGCATTTTTTGCCGCCGGGGTGCAGCGGAATGTGGCACCTGATCCGGTGAAGAATATTGGGCCGTATTTGACGCTTTGGTTGGGTGCGGCGGGCATTAGCGTTCTGGTCGTCGCCATCGAAATGATCGTGCGCGGTCGGCGGTCCTCACTTCAGGCAAGAGTCACTCTGCTCGCGGTCGAACAGTTCCTTCCGTGCCTGGTGGCCGGTGCGATGATGACCGGAGTTCTGGTTCGTTTTGTCCCGGAATCACTGTGGATGTTGCCCGGATTGTGGGCGATTCTGTTTAGCCTTGGAGCGTACGCGTCAAGTCGGATGCTACCGCGAGCGGTATTTTGGGCGGCGGGTTTTTATCTGCTTGCCGGATGTGTTTGCCTGATCACGGCAAAAAATGAAGCCGCCTTTTCGCCCTACGCAATGGGGATTACCTTCGGCTGCGGGCAACTATTCACCGCGGCCATTTTGTACTGGTCCCTGGAGCGACACCATGGCGAATGAGAAGCCAGATCCCGAATCGTCCGGCCGATTTGCTTACGACGGACTCGAGCGCGTCATTCACGAAAAAGCGCGCCTTGGCATCCTGGCATCGCTCATCGCCTATCCGAGCGGATTGGTCTTTAACGATCTGAAAGATCTCTGTTCACTGACGGATGGAAATTTAAGCAGGCATTTACAACTGCTGCAAGAGTCCGGTCTCGTGGAAGTATGGAAGGGTCAGAAAAAGAACCGCCCGCAAACGCTCGTGAGGCTGACGGATGCCGGTCGAAAGCGATTTCAGGAATACATCACGGTGCTCGAAAGTGTGGTTTCTGACGCGGTTCAGGCTAGCCGAATCACCCTCGCGGGGCGGAAAGATTTAAAGACGACGTGAACCCTGAAACTCAGACCACTTAATTTTACATCGCCCAAAAACTTTGCAATGCAAAGTATTATTCAGGAGAATACGATGCTTTTTACAATTCTGCGGAAGTCGGGTGAGCAGATTCAACGAGCGGTCGAGGAGAAGCGATCTGCCCGGTATCCAGCGCAACGGCGAGCTGGCCGCGATCCTTCGAGCTCCATTCTCGCGACGGTTCGGCGAAGGCAAACTACGATGAGACTTTTCCTCGTCGGCATTTGCAGGGCCGTCTGGAGTTCGCATTGCCGGGTTATTCGTTTTGTACTGTATGGCTCATTCAAATTTTTCCGTGCTTCTTGCCGCCATACGAATGTCGCCCTTCAGTGGATGAATCCGCGAAATGATCGCTTTGCACCAAAACTAGAGTCGCGCCTACCGAACGACCGCGAAATTCCATCGCATCTCGAACATACCGATACGCTCGACCTTGGAGGAAGGTGGCTTGAACTTTAACCGGAACATACTGGCCGCATTTTTGCTGTTGCCGCCGTCATGGGGACCGTGGCTCGGGATCGCGTTCGTCCTGGGAACTTCGCGCGGTTTGCTGATGGCGGTGGGTGAATATGCGCGCCTGCGAAGCGTGCATCCGGAGATGGCCCGAAAGACATTGCACGTCGGCATGGGTGGGATTTTTCTGGCGTACCCCTGGCTCTTTAGCAGCCCGTGGCCGACGTGGGTGCTTGCCGGCATTTATATCACCCTGTTAATAGCTCGGGCATATTATGTACCATTGCAATATCGCGTGGCGGGCGTGAGCTACGGTGTAAAACGGCGGTCCTATGGCGAATTCTATTTTCCGCTTTCGGCGTCACTCTTATTCTCCCTTTCACGAGGCGATCTACTGCTCTATACGATTCCGTTTTCGCTGCTTGTCTTTGCCGATGCCGCGGCCGCAATTATCGGAACGCGATATGGATCATTCCACTTTCAAACTTCCGGCCGGCGAAAAAGCGTCGAGGGTTCCCTGGCGTTCATAACGATCGGATTTCTGACGACGCATGTGATCCTGATTCTTGGCGGGCACGTTCGACCCGAAGTGTCGCTTATTTCGGCTTGCATGATCGCGATTGCCACTGCGGTGGTCGAGGCATTCTGCTGGAATGGATTCGACAACATTGCCGTGCCGCTCATGGCGTTTGGATTGCTCAGGATAATGGGTGCGACGCAGGCTTAGGGGACCGCTTCGGATTCAGATTCAACCGCGCTAAAATCCACCCGTTCGTAGATCTCCGATAATGGCAGATCAATCTCAATGGGGCGAATCTTCAATACTGCTTCCAATCCTCGCGCCTCACGAAGTGACCACGAATCATCCGGCTGACGTTCAAAAATTTCGACGTGCGGAGATTCCTGCGACACCAATACGTAGGCCCGCAGGGAATCGATAAGCCTGTAGCTCGCCGACTTCAGGCCGCGATCGTAGGCTTCCGTTGATGGGGACAGAACCTCGAACAAAACGGTAGGATTCAGGAAAGTCTCACCATCCCGATCTTCCACGTCCTTTTCGAGTGGGTCACAATAGATGCTAACATCCGGATAACTACGAAGCCCAGTACTCTTTGTTTTGAGCCTCAAGTTCGATTCGTAAGCAGTATACGGCTTGCCTTTTAGACGCTGCCTGAGCTCGCCGCCGATATTCATCACGATTAAGCTGTGTCGACGGCTACCTCCGGCCATCGCAAAGATTTCCCCCGCGTAATAGTCGCTCTTGTACGCGGCGGTTCGCTCCAGTTCGTAGTACTGTTGAACCGTACATCGTTTGACTGGTTTCGGCACGCCCATAGGTTTAAGTGTAGTGGTTCGCCGCGTTTTCACCAACACTTCAATCTACTTCCGCACGTGCCCATTTCCTTGAACGACCCATTTGTAAGTCGTCAAATCGCTCGCGCCCATGGGGCCGCGAGCGTGCATTTTGTCAGTGCTGATGCCGATCTCGGCACCGAGGCCATACTCGCCGCCGTCGGCAAATCGGGTGCTCGCGTTGATGATCACGCTGGCGGAATCGATGGCTTGCACAAACGTATTGGCAGCATTCATGCTTTCCGTCAGAATCGCATCCGTGTGATGCGAACCGTGCTCGTTGATATGCTTGATCGCCTCTTCCATCGAGTCGACAATCTTGATGCCGACGACGAAAGCTAAGTATTCGGTGTCCCAATCCTCAGAAGTCGTAGGTTTGCCCGCCGGATAGAATGCCCGGGCGCGTTCGTCGCAACGAATTTCCACATTTTGTGCGGCAAGATCCTCGCAGACTTTTTTCAATAAGTGAGGAGCGGCCTCCTTGTGAAACAGCAGATGCTCGACCGCGTTGCAAACTGCACCGCCGGGATAGCTCGTCTTTGCGTTCACGCAAATTCGACGAACATCCGATTCCATCGACGTCGTCGCGGCGTCCACGTAGATATGGCAATTGCCCGTGAAATGTTTGAGCACGGGGATTGTGGATTCTTTCACAACCGTGCGGATCAGTGCTTCGCCGCCGCGGGGTATGACCAGATCGATATACTTATCGAGTTTGAGCAACGGAGAGATCAACGCACGATCCGTGTGTTCAACAAGTTGCACGGCAGCGGGATCGATTTCGGAGGATTTCAATGCCTCCGCGATGATTTTGGCAATGGCCTGATTGCTGTGGAGCGCTTCCTTACCACCTCGAAGGATGATCGCGTTACCGCTTTTGAGACAGAGGGCCGCAGCATCGCTGGTGACGTTTGGACGGCTCTCGTAAAAAAAGCAAACGACGCCAATCGGCACGCGCATTTTAGTGATTCGCAGGCCATTCGGGCGAACGTACCCTTCGATGATCTGACCCACCGGATCGGTTTGAGCGGCGATTTGCTCGACACCGTCGGCCATTGATTGGATACGCTTGTCGTTCAGCTTGAGGCGTTCGATTAATGCCGCTGCCAATCCGCCGGCTTGGGCGGCTTCCAGATCTTTTGCGTTTGCGGAGATGAGAGTCGAAGCGTTTTCGCGGATTGACGAAGCAATTCGCCTCAAGGCGGCTGTTTTTGTTGCGCCGTCCAGCGTTACCAACTGCCGTGACGCGCGACGGGCCGATTTGCCGAGGGACTCGACGTAGGGTTTCCAATCTTCCATGGGTGCATTTTAGCAGGTCTTCATCAGTTTTGTGACGAAGCGGCTGAAATGTCATTTATCAGCGATCGGAGTCAATGTGAGATCAACCGTGTAACGGTCGGGATCACTCACGACCCGTACATCTTTTGGTAGTTTAAAGGTAAGCCTCTTTTTATGTACGGGGCCGGCGGCTGGATCGATGTCTTCGGCGGTGATGTCCAAAATCGCTTTGGGTTTAAATTCATTATTCTTAAGTAGATTGATTTGATCCTCCGGACCCGCCACGCGAATCCGGGGAACCGTCTGAGGTTTGCAGTCGATCACGTACTTGTTGAAAATCGGAAAGGGCACATCCCCGGCGAAGATAACGATCGATTCCAGATCCATTTCCACTTCGGGTTTCTTCACCTCGAAAGACGCCGTCACGGTTTGCGGCTCGATCTTTATTTGCTCACCTTTGAACATGATTGAGATCGGAACGCCGGGGACCACATGCGGCCCGGGTTGACCCAGTACGCCCAGCTTTGAGAAATCCGCGATGACGAAGAGCTTCGATACATCGGCGTCCTTGAACACGCGGCTCGGGGCTGTAACGGTGACCTTGGATGGAATGAATCGCACTTCCTGAACATTTGGAATGTTAGGAGGCGATTTAACATCCAGCGATTGGAGTTCAAAATCGTCGATATCGACTCGCAACGTGGGGGGAGATATTTCAGTGACACTAACGCCCGCACGCTTAAAACGGGGAATGCTCGCAATATAACGAGCGGTTTCAAGGGATGACTCGCCGCGCGGGAGCTTGCTCGCATCGATATTAATCTGAACCGCGGCATGCTCGGGGTTGCCGGATTGCAGATCCCGAATCACCTGCTCGACGAGCGTGCGCGGGCCGCTTAAAGTCGCCGTAACGTTTCGATCTGCCGGGGCCTTTAAGATGATGATACGGCCACCATCCGTCGTTCGGACCTCAATGGGGATGGAGACATTTGGCTGAGTCAGCGCCTGTTCGCGCTCGGCATAAATCCAGATTAAGATCGTCAGCGGCGCAACCCACGCGAGGGTTTTCAGAATATCGATCAACTTCTCTGATCCCGCGAAACTGGCGCGCGGGATTCCGTAATCGAGCGCCCTATTGCCTGCCTTAAGCGGGGGCTCGGACGGAAGTGACGAAGTTGAAGGTAAATCGGCCATCGGTCCTTGGTGGCGGGGCCGCTTTGCCCACGCCGATTCCTGTCATAAATGCAAAATAGTCAAACGTCCGCAAAGCATTCTAGTGCTTCGTCACGAAAAGGATTTAGGTGCCACGGGTCGCGGTACTCCGAGACCTGTGCGTGTTGGATGCACTCAGGACACGGGTCTCAGAGTACCGCGACCCGTGGCACCCACCACCTTGTACAACCCTAACTCTTAAGCATAACGAAGCACTAGGCCATCACCTTGGGGACGGGCCGATCCTCACTGCGGCCGAGCAATTGCGTCAGCAGCTCTCGCAGCCTGTCGGGTGTAATTTTACGGGTCAGCACACCGCGTTCAGCAATACTGATATCGCCGGTCTGCTCGGAAATCACAACAATGACCGCATCGGTTTCCTGGCTCAACCCGACTGCCGCCCGGTGACGGCTGCCGAGCCCCTGTTCCAAATCACCGACTTCTGCCAGCGGAAACTGTACCGCCGCGTACATGAGGCGGCCATTGCTGATAATCACACCCAGATCATGCAGGGCAGAGTTGGGATAAAATATTGTGTTGAGCAATGGGGCACTGATATCGGCATTGATCTTGGTCCCGTTTTCGGCCACGGTTCCCAGGGGAATTTCCCGTTCGATCGCGACCAATCCACCGATCTTGCGCCGCGATAGATAGGCGGCAGACTCGACCAGCGCTTCAATCTCGTCGTTATATTGCTCGTTGAATCTTTGGAATAGACGGGTTTCGCCCAGACGCATCAATGCCCGTCGCAATTCGGGTTGAAACACGACGATCACCACAAATGACGCGGCAACAACGAGTTTGTCGTACAGAAACTTAATCCGTTGGAGTCCGAATCGGTCACCCAAGAGCGTGACGATCAGGTACAGCGCGATCAGTAGAAAAACGATGCCTTTGAGCAATCGGGCCCCGCGCGTACCACGAAGGAATCGGACGACCCAATACACGACCGTTCCGATCAATAGCCACTCAACGAGGATCTTCCACCAAGGGTAGCTGCCGAAGGCGCGGACGAAGTCATTGAAATTAAACAGTTGCTGAGGCATTCAGTTCTTATATATCGCGAAAAACCCGCGCAAACTATTGAAGATAGCTCGATTATCTTCAAAAACCTTTTCGAATCGCCTGCGTCATCCGAACCACTTTCGACATCGGTCCGACATCGTGGACACGCAGAATGGCTGCGCCGTTAGCCACACACCATGAAATCGTGGCGGCGGTTCCGAACAGGCGATGCGATGGTTCATCTTCTCCCGTAATTTTCCCCACGAAACTCTTACGGCTAGTCCCCAGCAACAGGGGATGACCGAGATCGGTTAACTCTTGAAGTCGCCGCAAAACAGTCAGGTTATGTTCGAACCCTTTGGCGAAACCGATTCCCGGATCAAGCAGGATGTTGCGCCGTTCGATTCCCGCGGCAACTGCCGCGTCGCGCCGAGCTGCCAAATGATGCCGAACTTCGGCCACAACGTCACGGTACTCTATTAATGTCTGCATCGTAGCCGGTTGGCCTCGCATGTGCATCAGAACTATCGGAACATGAAGACTGGCGACGAGAGGCAACATGCCCGGATCGTCCAAGCCGCCGGAAATATCGTTAACCAATTGTGCGCCCGCGTCGATGGCGGCGGCGACCACTTCAGCGCGGGTTGTGTCGACCGATAACAGCGTCGGCAAATCGCGAAGTTCCTGGATGACCGGGACGATGCGGCGGATCTGTTCTTCAGCACTGATTCGAGGCGCGCCGGGTCGGGTTGATTCACCGCCGATGTCGATTAGATCAGCCCCATCGGAAACCATCTGTCGGGCATGATTCACTGCGTGAATGGGGTCCGCAAAGCGTCCGCCGTCACTAAAACTGTCCGGCGTCACATTGAGAACCCCCATGACCAGCGGAGCGCGGTCCGCAGAGAGGAGCCATAATTTGAAGTCTTGCCAAGTCATTATCAGTAATACCCGATGCTTTAATGGAAGGTATCTGAAATGAGCCGAATTGCGAAACTTCTGTTCCGGCTGCCGCTCAATGCCACCGGATTCCTTGGCAGGGCGGTAAGGGAGAACATGGTATACCTGACCATGGTTGTGGTCATCGGCTCAGGATGGATCATGGCCTGGTGTAAATCGGTGGATGTGTCCGAGCGGCAACTCGTCTTTCCCGCGCTACGCAAAGATGAGATTGCAAGGATCGAACAAGACCATGATAGAACCGGGGATAGAAAAAGGCTGGTCCCTCAAAACTCATATTTAACCTCCACTATGAATCAGAATGACAATGAAGCTGCGGAATGATTGTCCGTTGTTCACCTCGTCCCCATCTCGCTTAAATAGATCTGGGTTGCCGTTGAAGGATCACAAGAACCTTACGTCCCGCGATATCCTGACGCATGCCAGCCAACTGAAATCCAAGATCAATCAGACGGGCAATGCGCGGCGTGTCCAGGTGATCAATTTCCTGGCAATTAGTTTCTTCGTGGAGACCGCTGCCATCAGCCGAAAACGGCGCGGGCACCGCATTGCTGGATAGATCTTTTAGAAATTTGAACGACATCACGTCCAGTTCCCGCCACTCGGCCGCGACGACGCGAAAGCCGCTTGCCAGCCCGAATCGAATCATCTGGGGAAAGTGATTAAACGTGTTAAAAAAGATCTGCTTGTAACCGCGAGCCTTGGCGAACTGGTGCTGCCAATCCTGCATTCGCCGACCCAAACCAAGGCGTCGATAATCCTTTAGAACGCCTCCAGAACGACTGAAATAGAATCCGGGCCGATCTCCGCAGCCCACTTTGAATCCCACCGGATTACCTTCCAAATGCGCGACGAGGGTGAGCACATCCTTTCGGCCTTCAAGAAGCTCGGCAAAGGTTGTCAGCGAACGGTGTCCAACTTCACTAAAGATGGTTTCGCGCAGCACTTCAATCAGCGGATATTCCGCCGGGCCTACTTCGGTGATGCCTATTTCGTAGGGCATTTATTCAATAAGATTTTTCTCGAAGACGACGAGATTATCCGCGTGAGTTGAATCCCAACGGATTCCGACAATATCGAAATCGAGCGCGACGGCGAAGTGGACGAACTCACGCTGGTGGTTCATGCACTCACAACGAATGTATTCGTAGCCGTGATCTTTGGCCCAGGCCTGCTGCGCTTCCTGCAACTGGCGACCCACACCATGGCGGCGAACATCGGCATGGACGCCGCCAAGCCAATGGTAAAACATCCCTGGTTTCAGCTCGAAGCCGACCCAGAAACCCACCGGTTTGTCATCCATGCGGGCGATGAGCGTGAGAATGTTGTAACGGCCCATGAAGCGGCGTTTGAAGAAGTCCACCTCTCGTTTGGGGCGGAACATGGAATTGTACAAATCGACGGCTGCGGGCAGCAGTCGGTCGTCAGCGATAATAATGTCAGCCTGAGCCACGGACAGGGACCTCCAAGAGTGCGCGGAGAAATCGTCGCCTTATTCTATCGTTTGATCGCAGGGAATGCATCAAAACTTCGGATGAGCTGGTTATTTTGAGGGGAAATAGGCACTGCGATATAATCAAATAGCCGTGGGCGGCAGATCCGGGCTTACCGGCCACGGCTATTCAAATTGGAAAGGCGTGTTTACCGAGCTCATCCCGGCGAAGGCAGCGCTCCACCGCCCACGTTCGGGGGAATGATGATGTCAGGCTCGGTAGCAGTAAGACCCGGCTGAATGGTAACACCGCGTTTATCTTCCTGATCGAGTAGATCGCCGACGGTTGGCTTCGTCAGCCGCTCGCCCTTCATGACGCGATCCACGTCGTTGGCATCCAGGGTTTCAAATTGCATCAAAGCTTTGGCCAGTGACTCAATACGTTCTTTGTTGGCCAACAGAAGCTGATTCGTTTCTTCGTAGAGTTTATCGATCAGCTTTTTGACTTCTTCGTCAATGGCTTTGGCAGTGTCTTCGGAATATTCACGACCCCCGCCCATGTCCATGAAGCTGGGTTTGTTTTCGTCCTCGCCGTAATAGACAAAACCGAGGCGATCATTCATGCCCCAGTCACGAACCATCTTCCTTGCTAAACCGCTGGCTTGGCGAATATCACCCGTAGCGCCGGTGTTGATGTCGCCGCAGAACATTTCTTCTGCGATGCGACCTCCAAAGCAGATCTTCATGAACGCGATGCACCAATTGCGGGAATAGCTCGTCCGATCTTTCTCCGGGAGCGCCATGGTCGCGCCACCGTAATTACCGCGGGGGATGATGGTCACTTTGTGAATTGGGTCGGCATCCGGCATTAGATACTGCACGACCGCATGACCCGCTTCGTGATAGGCGGTCGCCAATTTGTCTTTTTCGTCAATGACACGGCTCTTTCGCGCTCGGCCCC
>JBBRMF010000176.1:0-11008 GCA_038230975.1 Tepidisphaerales bacterium | reverse complement strand
GGGCGATGACGTTACCGCGCGCATCGAAGACGACGCTGTTGCCGTCAAAAACCAGTTCGTCGTTGCCACCTACCTGGTTCACATACACCAATGGCCGACCAAACTGTTTGATCTGCGAACCGAAAAGCTGGAGGCGGAAATCATGTTTGCCGACCCCGAAAGGAGACGCACTGGTGTTGATCAGGATCTCCGCGCCAGCAGCGTGCAGGTCCGCGATCGGGTTCTGGTGGTAGAGCCGTCGAGGGATCATTTTCTCGTCGTTCCAGAGATCTTCACAGATGGACAGCCCGGCGGTGAGATCCCCCAGTTGAACGAGATTCGTTCGCTCGTCGGCCGGGCCGGGCTCGAAGTAACGACTTTCATCGAAAACGTCGTAAGTGGGGAGCAGTGTCTTGAAATGTTTACTGAGAATCTTTCCGTTGCGCAAAAGGGCGACGGCATTGTGCAAGGGTCGGCCGACCGCCTGCATGTTGCGTTCGGCGTAACCCACGATCACATCAATTCCCTGCGTCTTCGTCGCAATTGACTGTAACGCCTGCAGGTTGTCGTCAATGAACTGCGCCTTCAGCAGCAGATCCTTCGGCGGATAACCCGGGATGGATAGCTCGGGAAAGACGACCAGTTCAGCACGGTCTGCTTTGGCACGCGCGGAAAACTCCAGGATTTTGCGGGTATTCCCGAGGAGATCGCCTACGGTCGGGTTCATTTGGGCGAGGGCAATTCGCATGCGGCGATTGTAGAGCGGAGGAACGGACTAGAAAAGCGATGCCTGCGTGGACGGTGGTGATCTCCCCTCTATCGGAGCCGGAAGTGTCGAATTATTTAGCCGGGTCGCTTGCGACCCGTGTCCGAGTCCCTCGGGTTGCCAAGTAAACACGGTTCGCAAGCGAACCGGCTAAATAAATCAAAACAAGTCGACGACTCCACTGCCAGTAGGGGGGAGAAAAAAGGTCGACTCGCGAGCGGGCATTTAGAATCGCGGTGCTGTGGATGAATCGTCGTCGGCGGTATTCGTGTCCATGGAGGAATACACGGGGCAGTGTCCGGTTGCGCCGCGATAGATCATCATTCCACCGGCCGCGACCAAAAGCGAGCCGAACGTCGAGCGACGTTTAAGTCCCATTAAGGCAATCGCGGTTCCAGCACATAGAGAGATGATTCTCTCATTCGTAGCCACGTTGAGTTCAAGACCGCACGGGCCAGCCTGGGAGGAACGTGAATCGTCGACAGATCGATTCTGTGCGGGGACATTTTGGTGCTTGGCGGAAACATTGGATGGGGTCGACATAAAGCTCTCCAAAGAAAATCTAGATTGAAAAACGACGACGGTCGGCGACTCAAATTCGATTACCGCGACGTAATTGCATAGGCACTTTGGACCCAAGCGGCGGCAAATCAAAGATCGAAGACCATGCGTTCTCATCATGCAATTGAAATGCCAGAGTCGAGAGCAAAGTTTCGGAGGTTTCGGTGAACGACGTGGGGAAGGTTGAGGGTTCAGTGCAGCCGTGCAAAATATGCGCAGCGAAGGGGACTATCGATCGATCAGATCATTGCAATGGCGGCACAGTAAATAGCTCGCACCGCCCAGCGCAATCCCGAGAAGAATGGCGATGCTTCCGACGGGGTATTTACCCACACAAAGATTAAATATGCCCCGGTAGGCCAAAATAAGGGCAGATCCCGATGTGCCGGTGATCAAACCCATGATGACGAGCCAGAGGGCACTATTGAGCAGTCTATCGAACATAGGTTCACCTGGGAATTCTAAAAAAAGCGCCGTATGACTCCCCTCAAGGGCCTCAGACGATGTTCCGGCTATCGGCTAGTGAACTCCTTGAGCTATAGTCCGTTGGCTACCCAAATTGACGGGCGACAGGACAGATTGCCTATTCTCACACAGTTCGTGCCATTTTGACTGAAATCATGCATTCCACGGCGGGATGGCGAGATTTTTTGAAAAACTTTCATCTTTTTCAGTTGAAGTGTGCAGATCGTTTCGCCATACTGTTGGCATCAAGTCAGATCCTTCGACGGGATGATGAATGTCTAAACAATATCGAAATTGGCTAATTGGCCAATATTTAGCCCGAAAGTACGTTTGAGTACTGAGTCTGAATCCCTTCGTGAGAAAACTTCTGGTAATTGGGGTGATGCGATAAACTAGAAAGTCCCGGCCTCATGCGTGGGTGAGGCCGGGGTCTTTTTTTAAGTGATTTTTCCCATATGATCGATATCTGCGTTGGACATCAGAATGTCCTGCGGTCATAATTCCTGCTCCAAGGCATCCGTTGTGTTTAGCAGTCCCCGAGGCGACGAATCACCATGACCGTCAAAAGCTACTTCCAGAACATCTACGACAACGTCAAATCCATCAGCATTGGCATGAAGATCACGCTGAAGTATTGCTTTCAAAAAACGGTCACCGTGCAATACCCGGAGCAGCGATTAACCTTCGCGCCTCGTTATCGCGGGATTCATGAATTTGAAGCCAATAAGTGCATTGCCTGTGATATGTGTGCCAAAGCCTGCCCGGTCGACTGCATCTATATCGATAAAACCGCCCCTCGAAAAATCGACAAGAAGACGGGTACCGTCAACATGAGCGACCCGAAAAACGGGCAACTCGTGCGGTATGCCATTGACTATAGCAAGTGCCTCTTTTGTGCCCTTTGCACCGAGCCTTGCCCGACGGATTGCATTCATATGGGTAAGCTACACGATTTGAGCAGCTACACCCGTGAAGATGTCGTCGTCGAATTCGCACAGTTGGATAAGCAGAATCTTCGGACGCCGATTCCCTTGTGGATGGAACGAAACGCCGCCACGATTCCCTGGGTCAAAGAAGAATACGATCGAGTCAAGTCGGGGACTCTGGCGACGACGGCAGCCGATATTCCCTCGGTCAAGTAGTCACTATCTCTGCTTCGAATTTCTGAAACATGTCGTGTTCGGCATGGGTTCGCCAAAGGCGATTCTCGTCTGCCGTTCGTTCGGTTCATTCCATTTATCTCGCCTAATCGTTTTTATCGCTGATTCAACTTCTAAAGTGTCATTTCCCAGACGTCGAAGAAAGACATGTGGTTGGAGCTTCGATGGCTCCATCAGGTCGTTCTCCGTGTGGGGTTTGGCCCGACACGAGGATTCAGGGCAGCGGTCGTGGATTGGCTGCCAGGGAAGTCGCTTTTAGAAGGAGACGGAATCATGAAGGCAATCAAGAATTTATTGGCGAAGCTTGTACGGGACGAACAAGGTGGCGAAGTGCTGGAATACGCGCTCATCGCCGGACTGATCGTGGTGGCAGCCATCGCCGTCATCACGTCGGTGGGTGGCAAAGTGCTCGCCCGCTGGCAGAGCTTGAACAGCTCAATGTAAGTCTCGCTTGCAGGCGGATTTTGGATTCTGCCCTGCAGGACAGGTCGGGACGGAGGCAACGCAGCCCGCGTTACTTCCGTCCTGATCTTTCGCGCAAATCCCGATTGGGTTGCGCGGTGAATCGCAAGGGACGGAGGATCGTCCCTGTAACCGCCCCCCCAACTCTGTGGGAGATTTTCGAAGATGAGCAAGCAACTCTCACAACTATCGAATCGACTGATTCGCGATGAACAAGGCGGCGAAGTAATCGAATATGCGCTAGTGCTGGGACTAATTATTGTCACTGCGATCGCCGTCATCACAACATTTGGCGGCAAAGTGTTAGCAAAATGGCAGAGCGTGAACTCTTCCATGTAAACCGCGCGCAACTTCCCGTCACAGGATTTCCGGCTGAAAGTCATGACTTTACTGACGCTGATCCATTTCGTGCCACTGTTTGCCCTGCTTGTGGTGGCAGCGGGGGTGGACATGCGGCATCGCCGTATTCCCAATTGGGTCACGCTCAGCATGGCGATCGGGGGTCTCATTCAAAGCTTCACTCATGCCCACACGGTGACACCCGTCCAGTCTTTTGCGGGACTAGGCGTCGGGTTCCTTCTGCCGTTGGTCCTGTTTGTGTTGAATGCCGTCGGGGGTGGCGACGTCAAGCTGCTGGCGGCGGTGGGGGCCTGGATCGGCCCGATGAATATCGTGCTGGTCTTTATACTCAAAGATCTGATCGGACTCGTTCTGGTACTCGCTCAGGCAACCTACCAAGGTCGGCTTCGGTCTCTTTTTAAGAACAGTGCAGTGGTCGCTCTTAACCTGCTTCATGTGCGAGAAGTAGGCATTGCGACCGTGCAGCAGGTGGGGTTGTCTTGCAAGAGCGTGGATAAACCACTTCCCATGGCGGTACCTATTCTTATTGCCGTTGCATCCTTACTTTGGCTGCGCATCGGAGGGATCGGATGAAAATCCAAATGTACAATCCATCTGCACGAAAAGTTTCCCTGCGCTCGCGCCGACGCTTCGGCGGTGCGGTGCTGGAGACGGTGCTTATCCTGCCGGTACTCCTTTATCTGGCTTTTGGCATCGTGGAATTCGGGTATTTTTTCTTCGTAAAGCATTCCCTGGAAGGTTCAGCTCGCGACGGTTGCCGCGCATTTATCGCATCCGGCGCGACGCCGACTGATATATCGACTGCCGTGAGTGCATCAATGTCCGCTTCGAAACTATCCGGCTCGGGATACACGATTTTGACGACCGATACCCCCGCCGGCGGTGGAGGCACTTTCACCGTGACGAACGGCAATTACGCCAGTTGCGTGGCCGGTGACACGATTACCGTTACCGTGACATGCACCTGGGGCACTGCCGGATCCGGATACAGACCCTGGGGACTCATCGCGACTTCCAAACAAGTGGTTGGTGCTGCAGTAATGCGCAAGGAAGGGTAAGCTTTGTCGGGTGGGAGTACTCGCCCACCATCCGTGTCACTTGGCAAATCGGTGGGCGAGTAGACCCGACCTGCACCCGAAACACGGTTCACAAGCGAACCGGCTAAATAAGTTGACAAGCCCAGCACGGGAGAGGGGGATAATTCCCGCCGATCTCATAACTCTGCGCCGACCCTCGCCTATCACATTCAAAATAAACCTCGCTCATTCCCCTAAAGCTTCTAAACCGGACACCCCCATTCGTCGACACTGATCGAGTGGGAATCGTGCAAACATGCGGCCATCCGGCAGCAGACACTTTTGGTTTCGGTCTGAAGCAGGGTTAGGAGAAACTATGAACGTTAAAGCCTGGATGCCTTTAGTCGTGGCAATCGTCCTGGGTGGCATTGCCGCCAAGGTGGGTCGTGACATGCTTTCTCGAAAGGATGCGCCACAGAAATTAACGGTCAATGTCACTCGCCTCGTGGTGGCGAAAGAAAACATTGCTCCCGGCGCGGCATTGAAAGCCATCGACCTGGTGACGAACAGCGTGCCTGAAACCAGCGTAACACCCGGCACATTTCGCGACCCCTTGGTGCTCATGAACCGCGTGTTGACGATGCCGGTTCTGAAGGGGCAACCCATTCTGGAAAACATGCTTGCTCCTGAAGGGACCAGCAAGGGACTTCCCGCGATCGTTCCTGACGGGATGCGGGCGGTGACTCTCGATGTGAACGAAACCACGGGTGTCGCCGGCATGCTGGCTCCGGGCTGCCGCGTCGACATGGTGACAACTCTCCCCGGCGAAAATGGGCAGATGCTGGCCCGAACCATCGCCCGCAATCTACAAATCATCGCAGTGGGGCGGCGGTTCAGTGAGCCGGGAACAAAGGAACCTGGCAAGGAAGGTGTCAAAGAGGATGCGCCCGACCAGGCACCGGCCCGCACGATCACGCTGTTGGTAACCCCGAAGGAAGTCGAACTGATTGATCTTGCTGTTCACACCGGTGCGCCACGTTTTGTACTGCGAGGAAGCCGCGATTCGCACGGTGATCTTGAGAATGAAATGGGAAGCGTGACCCTCGCACAACTCCGCGGCTCAACCGCCGGCCACGGTGGGGGCGTCACTGAGCTGTTTGCGAAATTGATCGAAACCATCGCCAAGGCAACCCCGCCTGCCAAGCCCGCCAGTTTGTTCACCGATCCTCCTGTTCCACCGACGACCAAGCCGACGGAACCAACTCGAACGGTAACGATCATTCGAAACACCAAGGAACAGGCGGTGCAGATCGAATCGCGAGTGGAATCGCGCCCATCGACTTTCGTCGAAACCGACCCGGGTCTGATCATCAAGGATGGGAACTGAGTCTCAAGGATACCTGAAAAAAAAGATCCACTGTTGAGTGGGAGGAAACATCATGAACGAAGTGATTGCAATCAAGAAACATTCGCGGGCAAGTTCGACACGATCGCATGTGCTCCGCTGGATCGGTAATGCGGCGGCTTTCGGCGCTGGGTGCCTCTTGTGCCTTTCGGCCGCCGGTGCGGACAAACCGTCGGACGCCAAGTCCGACGAGACGCCCATTCCCGTTCAGTCGGCGGATCCAACTGCACCTTTCGTGACCGAGGCGGCCAAGACCTCGAGTCAACTGCAACTCCTGATTAACAAAAGTGTGGTGCTGCAGACGCGCACTCCCTACAAGCGCGTCAGCGTCGGCCAACCTGAGATCGCCGATGTGAACCTGCTGGGCCAAAGCCGCATTCTCGTCACGGGAAAAAAAGCGGGAACGACTCAACTCGTGGTCTGGGATGACGGTGAAAAGGCCCAGGTCATCGATGTTTCCGTCGCGGTCGATGTCGTCGGTCTACAGGAACAACTCAAGAAGCTATTCCCTGGCGTAAAGATCAACCTGAGCGCAAACAATGGGGAAGTCGTGTTAAAAGGGAATGTTCCTTCACTGGAAGTGGAAGAACAGATCGTTCGCATCGCGACGCCTTACGCCGCCAAGGTTCAGGACTTTCTGGTGATTTCCGGGGGGCAGCAAGTCATGCTTTCCGTGCGGATTGCCGAAGTGTCGCGCTCGGCGACATCGGCGCTTGGAGTCAACCTCGGAGCCACGGACGGTAAAAGCTTCCTCGGCAGCAATGTCGGTGGGATCAATCCGTTCGGCACTCAATTGCTTCCGGGCGGTACGCAGGGCATTACGAGTCCTTCACCCGGCGGGGCAGTGACGATCTTTGGGCAAGGTCTAATCGGCAAAGGATCATTCCAATACTTCGTGGATGCTCTACGCCAGAACAGCCTGCTCCGGATTTTGGCCGAGCCAAACCTTATGGCCGTCAGCGGTCAGGAGGCCAGCTTCCTGGCCGGTGGGGCGATTCCGATTCCGACCTCGCAAGGTGGCACCGGTGCCGGTGCCGCCATCAGCGTTGACTACCGGGAATATGGCGTGAAGCTGAAGTTCATTCCGATCGTGCTGGGTAACGGCAAACTTCGGTTGAAAGTTTCACCTGAGATCAGCGATCTGGACTATGCCAATAGTGTCGAAGCTGGTGGATTTAGAATCCCCGGCATCACCTCGCGTAAAGTAACGACGACCGTGGAACTCGCGGACGGCCAGACTTTCGCCATCGCCGGGTTGCTCAATTCAAGCATTGCCGCCAGCAAGGATGTCACTCCGTTGCTCGGCGATTTGCCCGTGATCGGGCCACTGTTCCGAACCGTGCGGTATTCGCGGAAAGAAACGGAAATGGTCGTGCTCGTGACCCCGCATCTGGTCGAAGCGATGAATCCATCCGATGTTCCGCGTCTGCCTGGCGAAGAATGGCAATTCCCCGACGAGCTGGATCTGTTTACCAATATGAATCTCGGTGGCCCGAAGGATGCACAGCACAAACCACCGACGCTGCCATCGGCCGGAAAGCAGGCCCCCCGGTTTCAGGGACAATACGGGTTCGTTCCTTACAACCCACAAAAAGATGTCCCCCGCGCTCCTTACGCGACTTCCGGCAAGGACTGATCGGCGGACTGTCTCCGTCTGAAACAAGAGAAAAGAATATGCTGCTACAACTCAATTGTGTGATCGTCGACAGTGACGCCGGATATCGCCAGGAGATGGCCGATTATCTGAGCAGTTCTGGCGTGGAAATCACGGCTCAACTGGGTGAGATCGAAGGTCTTCCCTCGCTGTTGTCGCATGGAAACGCGCCGCAACTGGTCATCGTCAATCTCGAACCGCATGGAGTCCAGGCCCTTCGAAAGATCGGTCATCTTCCACGGCAATATCCAAACATCAGTTTCTTCGTTCTCTCGAAGATCGTCGACGCGAATTTGTTGATGGAGGCCATGCAGTTGGGGGTGCGGGAGTTCATTCCGCTGCCGATCAATGAAGAAACATTTACGACCGCGCTCGATCGGGTTGCTCAGCAAAACGGCATGGGCAAGCGGGCTCGAATACTCCATTTCATTCCGACGATTGGTGGCTGTGGTTCTACGACCGTGGCCTGCAATGTCGCCGCCGCACTCGCCAAGACGGGCGCCAAAACGGTTCTGGTCGATCTGGACCTGGTCCGCGGTGGAGTGGCAAGTTACTTCGATATCCGCCCGCGTTTTACCATCGCCGATGTGATGGAATCAGGCGACGCACTCGACAAGAATCTTCTCGACAACGCGTTGGCCATCCATGCGGGCAGCGGCCTTAGCGTTCTTGCGCGACCGGACCTTCCTGAAGACACGTTGCGCGTGAAGCCGGCATCCTTCTCTCGATTGCTGAGCCTGTTGTCCCGTATGTTCGACCATGTGGTGCTCGACAGCATGATGAGCATCGATCCACTCTATGCCACGGCGGTGCAGGCGGCGGATGTCAATGTCATCGTGATGCAGCTGAATGTGCCCAGCGCCAAAAATGCCGAGCGATTCGTCGGAGCATTGCGACGAACGGCAATCGACCCATACAAAGTGAGAATCGTTGCCAATCGTTACATCAAAAAAGGACACGATATCGAGCCGGCGGAAGTCGAACGCGCGCTCGGCCTGAAAATCGCGCACTACATTCCAAATGATTTTAAGACCGCGATCGGCGCGATCAATCTGGGTGAACCCTTCGTACTTCGCGCACCGAAGACGGAAATCAGCCAGTCGATCATCGGATTTGCTGACCAGTTAAGCGGGAAGAACGTTCGTGCGATTGCGGCATGAAATAAATGATCAGGCGTCATTCTCGTTGCGGCAGAGAAAAAAGTTTTGGGGCAAGGAGCAGAAATGGGTTTGTTTTCAAAGTCAGGTTCGACAGGAGTGGTGGAACCACCAGTGAAATCCGCCGGTTTCAGCGCGCCCCTGGTCAAACCCGCTGGGACAGTCGCGAGCGCCAAGCCCAAGACCGCATCCCCGACTGCGGCACCGGCAGCTCCCGCGCCGGTAGCCGCCGCGCAGATTTCGCAGCCTTATGTCGCGCCGGCAGCACCCCAAATCCAAGTGCAGGCCATGGCTCCGCAGCAGGAGCGGAGCCCGTATTTTCAGCAGATGAAGGTACGCATCCACCAGAACCTGGTGGAGCGACTGGACGTGCAGAATCTGAAGACCCTTCCGCCGGACGTTGTCCGCCGTGAAGTGCGCATCTTGATTCGCGAACTATGCCAACAGGAAAAAGGACTGCTCACCAGCTCGGATCAGGAACGCCTGATGGACGAGGTCATGGACGAGACCTTCGGCCTGGGCCCGCTTGAAATTCTTCTGAAAGACCCGGCGATCAGTGATATCCTGGTGAACCGCTTCGATCGCATTTATGTCGAGAAAAAAGGTCGCCTTGAATTGTCGGAAGTCACCTTCCGAGACAATGCGCACCTGCGACAGATCATCGATCGCATCGTGGCACTGGTCGGCCGGCGCGTTGACGAAACCAGTCCGATGGTCGATGCCCGCCTGTCTGACGGAAGCCGCGTAAACGCGATTATCCCTCCGCTGGCGTTGGATGGACCGGCGATGTCCATTCGCCGATTCGGTTCCAAACCTCTCATGCCCGAAGATCTGATCCGAGCCGGGGCATTTCCTCCGGCAGTCATGGATTTTCTATCGGCGGCCGTGCAGGCACGTTGCAACGTTTTGATCAGCGGCGGTACGGGCTCGGGCAAGACGACTTTGCTCAACTGTCTTTCTCGCTACATCTCCGCCGACGAACGCGTCATCACCATTGAAGACGCGGCGGAACTGCAGCTTCAACAGCCGCACGTCGTACGGCTTGAAACCCGCCCGCCGAATATCGAAGGCAAGGGTGAGGTTTCCGCGCGCGATCTAGTCAAAAACTGTCTACGAATGCGGCCTGACCGTGTGATTATCGGCGAGTGTCGATCGGGTGAAACGCTCGACATGCTTCAGGCGATGAACACCGGGCATGAAGGATCGATGACCACGATTCACGCCAACACCCCGCGCGACGCAATTACGCGTTTGGAAGTCATGATCGCGATGGGCGGATTCGATATTCCCGTCAAGGGTCTGCGGTCGCAGATCGCCAGTGCCATTCAGGTGATCGTGCAGGCCCAGCGCCTGGGTGGCGGCAAGCGTAAGGTGACGCGCGTCAGCGAAATCACCGGCATGGAAGGGGAAAATATCACGATGCACGATCTTTTTGTGTTCGAGCAAACCGGGGTCGATCCGAATGGTGCGGCGATTGGGCAGTTTATCTGTACGGGGATTCGCCCCAAAACCGGTGAAAAGATTGAGGCCCGCGGGTTGAAATTGCCCGCGGATCTGTTTCAGCGTCGAGTTATCCCGTCGAAGTAACCGGTCGAAGAATAGATTTAGAGAATACGAATGGAAACGATCTTCCCCATCATCCTTGCAGCGGCAGTGGCACTATTCGCCTGGGTCATCTGTCGTTTCGTGTTCGGGGGGACGGATCAACGCAAACGCGTCAGCCAGCGTCTTAGCGACGACGGGAAGAATTATACGACCGTCGGTGAGCATCGGTCGATTTTGATCCACCAGGAGCAGACCGGGCTGGCCAAGGCGCTTGCGCAAAAGAGCTACTTCCAGAAAGTTCAACAACAGCTTTTAGTCGCCTGGCCGTCGATGACGCTCTCTCGATTCGTGATTATTGCCACGACGCTTGGCGTGATGGTGTTGTTGGTTCTTTCAGTCTTTGTTGATTCACTGATCGTTCCTTTTTGCGGTGGGGCGGCTGCGTGGTACGTGCCGTTTTTCATGTTGGGAAGCCGCG
>JBBRMF010000175.1:0-11025 GCA_038230975.1 Tepidisphaerales bacterium | reverse complement strand
CCGGCGATGGCGGCGGGGATTTTGATTTGCCTTTCGCTGGTTGCGATTTTCTGGTGGCGTCGCGAAGTGCTGGTATCAACGCTTCATCGTTTAGGTTTTAGGGGGGCTGATCAGCGAGAGGTCACGCTGATTCTCGCTTCGCTGGTGATCGGATTGATGACGATCGGAATCAGCTTTGAAATTGATCGCGGCATCGAGCAGGCGATGCTGGCCCGTGGCATCACGCCTTGGCCCGCGGGACAGTTCAAGCAACTGGCATTCACGATGCTCTGGTCGTTGGCCGCCAGCGCACAACTGATCCTTGCAGCATATATCGAACCGTCGCCGTTTGGGCGTCGATTGTGGCTCAGTCGAGTCAGTTGGATTCCGATGGCGCTTTCCGTGAAGTTTCTACTGCTGGATTCGTTGCTATTCCGCGTGAGTTTTGGCGTGGCACACGCGATGATATTCTTCAATCTGCAAGCCATCACCGCAATGGTCGTGGTGGGCGCCCTTGCGACGGTCTGTTACATCGCCGCTGAGTGCAAAGTAAAGCAATCGCGTCGAACGGCTGGCTTATTGATTGCCCTGATTCTGCTCTGCACCGGATTGATTGAGATCGACCGCACGTTCGAGAATCTCGCCGCCAGCGGAGCGATGGCGAGTACACATGCTTATTTTGCAAAGCAGGTGGCGATGTCGATCTTTGGAGCGGTGTATGCCATTCTATCGGTCGCGGCAGGCTTTTACTTCCGCTCGGCACCCGTGCGATATCTCGGGCTCGGAGTCTTTGGGATTACATTGGTGAAAGTGGTGTTGGTGGACCTGGCCGATGCGGGGCAGGGGTACCGAGTGCTTTCGTTCCTGGGAGTTGGAATTTTGTTGCTCGGAACATCAGTGCTGTATGGGAAGCTGAGCCCGAAGTTGTTGGAGGGTAAGGCGGTGTGAATTGAGCAAGCTCGAAGTGAGAAATCAGAAATCCGAAAAAAGCTCGAAGTTCCAATTTCGAATTTCAAAGTTGGATCTTCGAGCTTTTTTCGGATTTCTGATTTTGAGCCTCACACCTGCATCACTTCCGCTTTCTTGTGGTCGATCAAATCATCAATCTTCGTCTCATATTGTTTGGTCAATTCCTGGATTGATTCCTTGGCATTTTTGGCGGCGTCTTCGGTCATGACGGAGCCCTTTTGCTCGGTATCGACCAGCTTGTTGGCATCACGGCGGGCACTTCGGACGGAGATCTTGGCGGTCTCGGCGAATTGCTTGCAATGACCGACCATCTGCAGGCGGCGTTCCTGCGACATGGGGGGAAGGTTGAGGCGTAACTGCTTGCCATCGCTGTGAGCGGTGAGCCCGAGCTTGCTTTCACCGATCGCTTTTTCGATCGACTTCAAGTCGCCGGGGCTGAAAGGTTTGATGAGCAATTGCGTGGCCTCGACAACACTGATGGAGGCGATGGATTTCAGCGGAGTCGGGGCATCGTAATACATCACCTGCAGATGCTCGACGAGCGCTGGAGAGGCCCGGCCCGTGCGAATCGCGCGCAACTCATGGCGCAGATGCTCGATGGCTTTTTCCATGTGCTCTTCACAGTCCAGGAGAATGTCGTCGACAGGCATAATCGGCTCCAATTTTCAAAAATCGGTGGCATGGGCGTCTCGCCCGTGCTTGCTTGTTCAAAAAAAGCACAGGCGAGATGCCCATGCCACTTTTTTACTTCAAATCCCCGATCTGCGGCACGATTTTCGTGCCTATTTTTTCACCGCGCATCACCCGGGCAATGTTGCCGGGCGTTTTCAGATTGAACACGACCAACGGAATTTTACGCTCCATGCACAAAGTAATCGCGGTGAGATCCATCACCTTTAATTGCTTGGCAAGGACTTCAGGGTAGCTGACATCGTGAAAGAGTTTGGCGTTCTTATTTTTCTTTGGATCGGAGTCGTAAATGCCATCGACTTTGGTGGCCTTGAGCAATACATCGGCGGCGATTTCAGTGGCGCGAAGGGCGGCGCAGGTATCGGTGGTGAAGAACGGATTGCCCGTTCCAGCGGCCAATATAAGGGCGCGACCTTTTTCCAGGTGACGCACGGCGCGGCGGCGAACGAAAGGTTCGGCCACCGTCGAGATGTTAAGGGCCGACTGCACGCGCGTCGGTTGGCCCATTTTTTCCATGGCCTCCTGCAAAGCCACCGCGTTTAGAACGGTCGCGAGCATGCCCATGTAGTCGGCGGTCGCGCGGGGAATGTTGCCGTCCTCGGCGAACGTGGCACCGCGGATGAAGTTGCCGCCACCAACGACGATGGCTAATTCCACGCCCATCTTCACGACTTCGATGCATTGGCGGGCGATATTTTCCAATTCGGTGGCTTCGATCCCGAAGCCCCCTTCATGGCAAAAGCCTTCACCGCTGATCTTCAAAAGGACGCGTTTATATATCGGTTTGTTCTGTGCTGAGAGAGAGTCTGGCATAGGATAGGCATTATAAGGGACGATGGGGGGTGAGGATAGAGCAGAGGATTGGTTGTCGCGACTAAATCAACGAAAGTACCGTTGCTGCTTGACAAAACGCCCACGGCGCTTGTTCTGTGGGTTTTTTTTAGTTCTTGATCAATCATATATAATCTCAGCAAAATCATGAAGTTACAAAATCGTGCAGTCGCGAGCGAGAACTGATTTGGCTAGTTCTCTGCCACATTCGCACCCCCTTCCTCAAAGTGCGCAGGCTCCATCCTCTCAAATGGGACGGCGGCGATGGCGTCAATGAGCTGTTCTTCAGTGGCGTGGCAATAGTTCAACACGATATCAAGGCTGCCGTGTCCCAGCACTTCCATAATCTGTTAGGGTGATATGCCGTTTTGATGGGCCAGAAAGCTGCAGAAGACATGGCGGAACGTGTGCGTGTTTCGCCTCTTGCAGGCCGACATGCCGCACCAGCGAATGAATCGCGCCGATCCCACCGCTGCCGATCGCGCTCGTGCGTTCGGCGAACTCATAGTGAATATTCCTGGCCTCAAGCAGCGGATGCGGCTGATTGCCATAGATAAACGCCATCGCGGTTTCGCGAGCAGCATCGTCGGCATCGTCGGGATCGGACCAGGTCATATCGACCATGGCGCTCATGGCAATGTTGTTGGATTTGATGTGGTTAAAAAGTGACCCGAACAATTTGTTCTCCCCGCCATCGACCGCCGTTGATTGAACGACAGCAGCCCGGCTTTTAGGGAATTGCTTGATGATAACCTCCTCCGCCGGTCCCGGCGGAGGAAAGCCTTCTGGAAGCCGAGCCTCTCCAATCATAAACGGTTTTTTCATTTCAGAATCCTCCGTCGATGCAGGCAAGACAGCTCGCGA
This sequence comes from Tepidisphaerales bacterium, assembly GCA_038230975.1. GTDB lineage: Bacteria > Planctomycetota > Phycisphaerae > Tepidisphaerales > Tepidisphaeraceae > JANXVV01. The sequence continues at coordinate 7,692 of JBBRMF010000175.1, read as the reverse complement.
TGTGGGTTGAGATTGGACGATTGCCAGGGGCCGTGTCAACCGTCCGCGCATCGGCCATGCGAGCCATTCCCATCCGACGGCTTAATTCACTTCGGCGAAGACATCAACGCCGCGAACGATTGAAGTATCCGGCAGAATCGCGTGCATTGCCCCGACTACCTGCTCCATCGTCAGCCCATATTTACCGGCGTCAAACTCCGGAAGGGCTATGTCTTCAAACGCGATAACGCCGTGTCCGTTTCGCTTCCGCAACAACGCCATCTCGCTCGAAAAAAGCTGGCATTTACCATCGTAATGCATCTTGATTTGCCAAGTTGATTCCATCGTGTCCACACCGGAGTGCAGGCCGCCTGGACGATAACAATCGCCAACTTTCGTTTACTTCTTGTCTTCCAACAAATCGACCATCGCCTTTCCCATGGCATCACCGACGTCCATATAGGTTTCCGCGTTACCGTTGTAGTGGCCGTTGGAGGCGCCGCCGTGACTCAATGGATTGGAATAGACAGTGGCCACATTGCCCTTGAACTCCGGATGTTTCCCGCTATTGCCGTCGACCGCGAGCTGAGCCTCGAGTATCTTTGCCTCATTCGCATTGCTCCCGTCCCCTTTCCTGGTCTGGCCAAGGGTCGCTACGACGAACTTCGCATTCGGAGCATTGAAGTCCTTGCGCAATTGCTTGATGAATTTGGACGAGATTCTGCTCGTAGCGACTCGAAAGCTCGGCGCTGTAGCGATCCTTGTCGCCCTGCCAGAAGAGGAATCCCGCGATCTCGTACCCCTTGGCTCCGGGGTAGTACTTGTCGAGATTCGCAAGAACCGTCTTCGCATTGGCCGTGTCATCGTCGTACTGCTTGCCTGCATACCAGCCGATCTTCTGGGGTTCCGTGCCTTTCACCCAAGAGTCCGGCGAATCCTTGTAGCCTGCAAACACCTTGGTGACTTTGTGGCCTTGCTTATCGGTGACTTCAGCATCGTACCTCTCACTGCCTGGCGGCAGCAGGTCCCAGCCGAGGCTGCGGTTGCCGATGCAGCTTTTCAGGATCATTACGGGCGCATCAACGGTATCCCCGACAAAATGCGCGATGCCGAACTCCGGGCCAATGGTCTTGCAGGTCTTGACAGTCATTTCTTCGTTGTTAAACACCTGCATTCCACCGCCCTTACCGACCATCACGCGCACATAGCGGACGCCATTTCGTGCGGTCCAGTCGCCGGCGTCATCCACAAGGTAGGGGTATTTCTTCTTCACCTTGACCGCATTCTCCAGCGTCCCTTCCGGATCGGCATGCTTGCCTGCCCCCGGCGCTATCCTACCCATGCCCAGCATATTGGACTGCCCCATCAGAATGAACACCTTGACGGTCTTGGTCATATCCGGAGACTTGTTGTCCGGCCGTGGCAAGGGCTGTTTTGGGTCAGCCTGCGTATTCAACATAGCGGCAGAGGCTCCATTGGCCAGCAGCACCGCCAGAACGAAAATAGAGTGGAAGACGTCTGTACGCCGATAACGATTCATTGCGTTAGCTCCTGTAACCGGACGCCAGCCAGGCTGTACCGCCATTGTTGTTGCTGGTGAAGTCGTTGCTAATATTGACCGGCGATTAACGAGTTCCAACAGACGCCACCGGACAATTTAACTTTGCGGAAATACCGCACATTTCTGCTTTGGTTTGAGATGCTTCAATTAATGGCTATCGATCACGATGGCTGGCCGCGAAAGTTCGCCATGCGAAAGGGATCCATAGTGATCGGATCGCCAATAGCGTTTGAGGTCGTCGGCGGTAATCAATTCCAGACCAGGTGTTGCGATGGCGGGGTTTCGCAGGATGAATAGGTTTTCAGCCGCAATATAGCCCGCGACGTCAAGCGTATGACCGGCTTCGCCGCCGGGGTATTCCGGTCCGATGAACTTGAAATCGATGACCACGGGTCGTCCGGCATCAAGCTCAGACTTGAGAAAAGCCGTCCCCTTTTCGAAGCCGGGATCGTCGGGTGGGAAGGTCACCAGTTTCCAACTCAGACCGATCTTTCCGGCTGCGGACAGTAAGTCGCCCCAGTCGGTCCCGGTTCCAATGGGGCTGGGACAAAGCCGTTTGAAATCCCAAGCTCCGAGTTTGGCTCCCTGAAATCGGGCGAGCATGACAGAAGCGGTGGCGCCGCAGTTGTTGTAGCCCTGGTGGACGTGCGGGCCGTCGACATAAGCAAATTTTCCCGGCTCCGATTTGCGCGTGCGGTACTCGATCAGCTTAATCAGATCGGCCCCTTCCTGGGCGGACATATTATCGTGCGGCTGCACCGGCGTCCCGGTGGCACTGACCGGTTTCTGCTTCGCTGCCTTCTGCCAACTGGCCCGGGCGTTTTCGATCTGCCGGGCACGGAATTCAATCTCACCGAGAACAACCAGCCCGGTGGGATCATTCAACTCCGCTGACCTCTTCGCCAGCCGATGTGCTTCGTTGGGATTGGCGGCGACACCTTCTCCCGAAAGATAGGCCATCGCCGCTTCGGCTGCGGCGATGCCGCTCCCCATTTCGGCAGCTTTCTTCCATGACTCCAATGCCTTGGGAATATCCTGATCAATTCCCTGGGCTCCGAAATAACATTGCCCCAGATTGAACGCCGCCGTGGCGGATTCATCGGCGGCAGCATGGAAATAGCCGAAGGCGATTTTCGTGTTCCAGTCGACGCCGCGCCCCGTGAGGTAGGCGTATCCGATAAAGTCCATCGCCGGAGCGTACCCATGATCGGCGGCAAGATGACCCCATCGCATCCCATCGGCTGGATTGCGCGCAACCCCTTTCCCATCGCGATAGGAAACCGCCAGGGAAAGCTGTGCGGCGGTGTCTCCCTGCTGGGCTTTGGCAATCAAATCATCCAGCGGGGGCCTCTGGTCTGCGCGAATGCCAGGGCAGATCAGCAGCAGGGCGGCGATGCATGTAGGTGTAAGCGATTTCATGAATAATTCCTGGAAAGTCGGACGTCGTCTTTGTGTTTCGAGGGCTAACCTTCTCGCAATCGCGAAGGTGTCGTACCGGTCACTTTGCGAAACGCGCGGGTGAAGGCGCTATGGTCATAGAACCCGCAAGACAATGCGATATCGGCCACCGAGTTGTCCGTTTCGCGAAGAAGCCTCGATGCGGCGGTGATGCGCGCCTTGGCGATAAACTGGCCGGGCGTCAATCCGAACAATCGCTTCATCAGTCGGGCAAATCGGCTGGCAGTTATCCCGCAGCTCCTGGCCAACTCGGCCGGAGTGGCCGCCTCGCAGAGATTACTTTCAAAATGGTTTAATGTTTCGGCAACTCTCACCGGAATCTCCTGCGTCCGTATCGGAGCCCGCAAATCCCGCGATATTCCGATGACACCGATAATCGTGCCGCCGGAATTTCGCAGCGGCAGCTTTGTTGTCAGGCACCACCCCGGCTTACGCGGCGCATACCAGTGCATTTCCAGGTGATCGACGATCGGCCGGCCTGTGCGCACAACAGCGGCATCCTGCCGGGACGGAATGTCGCCAAATTCGCCGGGACAAATGTCGCGCGGTCGTTTGCCGAGCACCTGCGATTTGTCGCTCAATCCGTGACGCGCGACAAGCGAGGCGTTTACGACAGTGTAGCGTCCTGCCGAATCCTTTACAAAAAATGCGAGATCAGGAACCTGGTCGAACAGGTTTTCCAGGACGCTAACGTCGATTAATGATAACGCGGAAGCCAGACGGTTGGGTTTGAGAATTGTGCGCATTTTGACACCGAGGAAGCATTCTATGCCAAGACGCCGATGCCGACGAGGGTTAAACTCAAAGGCCTCATGAGAATTGTTCGACTATTCGCACATCGCGTTGAATTGCCTTTGCATGAAGGCAGTTACAAATGGTCCGGCGGCAAGTCAGTTACGGTTTTCGATTCCACGATCATCGGCGTCGAGACTGACAGCGGAATCGTCGGCTATGGGGAAGTCTGTCCGCTCGGCCCGTTCTACCTGCCTGCGTATGCCGAGGGAGTCCGTGCGGGATTACGCGAATTGGGGCCGCACCTGATCGGCTTCGATCCGCGCGAACTCTCCAAACTCAATCATCGCATGGATGCCGTGCTCAAGGGTCATCCATATGTGAAGAGCGGCATCGACATCGCCTGCTGGGATATTTTGGGGCAGGTGGCTCAACTGCCGGTGTGCATACTGATGGGAGGTAGATTTGGCGAAAAGATCAAACTCTATCGGGCCATTTCGCAGGAATCGCCGGAAGCCATGGCCGCCAAGGTGGCCGGATATCGAGCCGAGGGTTACACGCGGTTTCAACTGAAAGTTGGCGGAGATCCAGATACGGATATCGACCGCATCCGCGCCGTTCGCGCGATGTTGCAGCCGGGCGATCGGATGGTTGCTGACGCGAATACCGGCTGGACCCAGCATGAGGCGATGCGGGTGGTTCGCGCCGTGCACGATGTCGATGTTTACATCGAACAGCCGTGCCTTACTTATGAAGAATGCCTTTCGGTGCGCCGGCATACCAATCACCCATTCGTGCTCGACGAGAATGTCGATGGCCTGGATATGCTGTTGCGAGCCAAAGCCGATCTGGCGATGGATGTCGTGAATCTGAAAATCAGCAAGCTGGGCGGATTAACTAAGACCAAGCAGGTGCGAGATCTCTGCGTCAGCATGGGTATCGCGATGACGCTGGAAGACAGTTGGGGCGGCGACATTACCACCGCCGCCATTGCCCACCTCGCTCACAGCACACCGGAGGAATTCCGGTTCACGTCGACAGATTTCAACAGCTATGTCACGGTGAGCACTGCCGACGGCGCGCCGCGCCGAGCGAACGGATTCATGAGTGCCAGCACCGCGTCAGGACTTGGCGTCAAGCCAAAGATGGACGTGCTCGGCAAACGCGTGGTCGAGATTTCCTAGAATCGTCAATCGGAGACGTTCCATGAACCGACTGACTGTCGTCATTCTCTGTTTACTGGTCTCAACCATCACCCAGGCGGCCGATGCGCCGCCAACTTCCGCGCTGGCCGACATAGGACAGCTGGTCGTTAACAAACTCGTTCAGGGGGACATCCACAAGCTGCACCTGCCGGGCCTGCATGATGCCACCGGCCATCCGCTACCGCATGATGTCGCGTACTACACGCTCAACGAGGTCCCCAAACCATGATGAAGAAAACCACTGGTGCTTTCCTGGCTCTGACGATGGCTCTGACGATGGCCCCGTTGATTCCAACTGCTGCCGCCGAGCGGACTGCCATCACGCCTCCCACAGAGGCGCAATGCCGCGAATACACGCTTGACCCGGCGTTTTATACGAAAGCGATCACGGTCCAGAACATCCTCATCGCCACCGCCGGGACGGTGTCCGACTACACGCTGCGCGAAACGGCGTTTATTTTTGATCGAATCATGAATGAAGTCAGGCCGGACGTTGCGCAGCGCGTGCGAGATAAGAAGGTGCTCTGCCTGATCGTCGGCTACCATGATCTGGTGTCGGATATGCCGCAGTTCCACTCGGACAAAAAAGGGAAGGAACTCAATTTTTACAATTGGCGTTCCCGCGGATTTCTGGAAATGGACAAGAACGGCCACCCAACAGTCTTGTTTTCGGAAGAGGATGTCATGCATCTGGAGGGGGGCCAGCAGGTTGGCAGCATTCTGATTCATGAGTTTGGTCATGTGATTCACGGCGCGGGATTCGATGAAAAATTGCAGAAGCGATTGTCGGACGTGTATCAGCACTCCCTTGATGCGGGGCTGTGGAACGATGGGTTCGCGGCACAGAAATTCAGGCGGGTGAAAAGCGAGAAGCCCGTCAGTCTGCTGGATGCCCTCGCCGCATCATTCCCAGCCGAGCAGAAGGAGTTCCTGGCGGCGTGCATGGATGGTGGCGACGTGCTGGTCAACGAAAAGGCGTGCAGCGCCGGGGTGCAGGTGACGAAGGACGATCAGATACTGATCGTTTTCGGCGGCCCCAAGCAAACCTACGCCGCGAGCAATCGTGCCGAGTATTGGGCGGAACTTTTCCAATGCTGGTATGACGCCAATCGAGTCCACGACCACGATCACAACGATATTAAAATCCGCACTCAGCTGAAGCAATACGATAAGGAAGCCGCCTCCTTGCTGGCCGACGTGCTTGGCGATCATGAGTGGCGATTTGTCTCCCCCAAACTCCGCGCAGAAAAAGAACATCTGACGGGCTACACACCGATCGCCCGCTCGGCGGCGAAACCACCCGAATACATCGATTTGGCCGCCCAGGATTATTACGACGTGTATTGGAGAGATTACTGGAAACGCCTGCACGAAAAGCATCCGGGATTTAAGACATTGGAGCCAGCCGAGGAGAAAAAAGACTCGAGGGAACTACTCAAATAAACAGAGCAACTCATTCGACGCTTGGTGCGTAAAGCAACACTGCACCATACGATTGAATAAATTGATCTCACAAGCATTCGCGATTGGGGATATTTCGACAAACCTGAAGAAAGGAAAGCCATGAGAGACATTAGGCAGAGCATGAGATTTATGGTGGTCGCAGTAGTCCTTGGCACGATGTCGGGGATCGCCGGCCAGGCGGCGGCCAAGCCGCTGAAGGTGTTTATCCTGGCCGGGCAGTCGAACATGCAGGGTCACGCGAACATCTCGACCCTTGATTCAATGGCGGACGATCCGAAGACGGCGCCGATCCTCAAGGAGATGCGCAATGCCGACGGTAAACCCCGAATTTGCGAGAATGTCTGGATCTCTTCCGTCGGCTGCCTCGGCGATCGATATTCAGATCTGAAGGAGCAGACCGGCAAACTGACAGCCGGCTTCGGCGCTTCGTCCGAAGAAATTGGTCCTGAATTCACGTTCGGCATTTACATGCAGAAGATGCTCGGCGAGCCCATCCTGATCATCAAGACTTCCTGGGGCGGCAGAAGTCTGCACACCGATTTCCGTCCGCCCAGCGGTGGACCGTATGTGTGGAACGACTACGAGTTGGACCAATGCAAGCGACGCGGCGACGACATCGAGAAGATAAAAGCCGACAAGGTCAAAGCCACAGGTTTGTTCTACCGCCATGTGATCGAACACACGCAGAAGGTGTTGGCGGACATCAAGCGAGTGGTGCCGGAGTACGATGAGAAACAAGGCTACGAACTGGCGGGGTTCGTCTGGTTCCAGGGCTTCAATGATCTTGTATCCGACTGGACGTATCACAACCGGATGAAGCCCGGCGGTTATGACGAATACGGACAACTGCTTGCACACTTCATCCGTGACGTGCGCAAGGATCTGTCGGTGCCGAAATTGCCCTTCGTGATTGGAGTCATGGGAATTAGTGGCGTGAAGGAAGGGGAGAAACCGCCCATGTCCACTTTTCGCCAGGCCCAGGCCGCGCCAGCGTCGCTTCCCGAGTTCAAGGGCAATGTGGTGGCGGTGCAGACGGCAGCTTACTGGGACGACGACCTGGACGCGCTGCAACAGCGGATGGAGAAATTCAACGGCAAGGTGGATCGAGAGGCCAAAAAAAATCCGAAACTGACTTCGGCGGAAAAAGAGGACGCCCGCAAGAAGGCCAAGGCGGAAGACTTCACACCGGAGGAGTTGAAACGGATGAAGGGCATCTCCAACGGGGGCTACCATTATCTCGGTGCGACTAAGATTTTGGGACCGATCGGAAAGGCCTTTGCCGAGGCGATGGTG
>JBBRMF010000174.1:0-11210 GCA_038230975.1 Tepidisphaerales bacterium | reverse complement strand
TCCGATCCAGCGGTGCCGCGGCCCAATGAGACATACCGACCTCCAGGTCATCCAAACTTATCCAGCCCCAATGGCGATACTTTAGCACGAAATTGCTTTATATGCAAGGGGTGGATAAATCGACAGGCTCTACTCCGGGGGGAGGGTTAGCACTACAGTGCGACTTACTCTAATTGGCAGCAACGTAGCTGCGTAACTACAATGCCTAATTCCTTGAACCTATTCAACGTCGTTCGCCGCTGGCATTTTGCCGCCGATGCGTTTCTGCGCTGGGTCTATTCCAGCACCTCCGCGACGTGCGTCAAGTGTCGCGTTCTGGCGTGGCGAGTCATCGGCAAAGCGGCGATCATCGCGTTGGCCGCGGTACGAGCCTGGCACACCGTCAAATCCGTCAGCAGCCTCTCCAGCGGTGTTCCTGCCGGGGTATTGGAGATGAAGTATTTCACCTCCGAAGAATCCAGCACGTTGCGGACGACGATCAGTCAATGAGCGCGCGTCGGCAGTCCGTCCCGCTTGAGATAGACCCTCGCCGCCCTGGCTTCCCAGACCGTCGGTCCCTTGGTGGTATCCTTGATGTGAAAACGCTCCCACGGCTGCTGGGTGAATGTCTTGGAATGGCGGCGCAAGTCGTCCACCCTGCTGACGGCCGCATCGCCGGTCAACGCAGGCGCCTGGGACGGCGGCCCCTTGCGCACGCCCCGGCGGCGCGATCCGGTCGGCCGGACTTTCGGCGATTGGCACCACCCCCACGAAATTGCTCGGCACCTCGCCGACGTAGCGCTGGTCCCACTGGGCACCGACCAGAAAGTCCTGGAGCGTGAGCGGTGGCGTGCCGTCGGCCAGCGCCATCGGCTCCACGCTCTTGCGCGGTAAATCCGAGAATTGCCCCTTGATGTACGTCCGAAGGTGCGCGGCCGGTTCCGATCGGCCGAAGCAATCATCGAAATGACCCGAATATCGATCCAACGCCGGGGCGAGCCCCGCGATTTGTGCGGCATCCATGCCAAAAATCCCTGTAAAAGAACGGTTCCTACAGAGGGATCGGCTAGAAGATGGGAAAAATTTGTATAGTGAGTCTCGCTGTAGTGTTAGGGTGTGGGGCTTTTTTTGCCCACCGAAAAATGCTCGAAATTGAAATTCGTTCGACGGGTCGCGCCTCACCCTAACCCTCCCCCCATGAGTACATGGGGGGAGGGAACCCTATTTTGCGTTCGAAGCGTTATCCTGAAAGCGCGATAATTGCGAAATCATAAATCGATCGCCGGGCTGTAACTTCAGGGCGGCCTTCTCGAAATTCACGGCTTGATCCCAATGACCCATACGCGCCACGGCTTCGGCTGCAGTATCGAGATACGCGGCATTGGCGGGGGCAAGCCGAACGGCTTTGGCTGACCAGGCGATGGCGTCGTCTCCGTGTTCGTTGCATCGGGCGCAGAGCCAGGCCAGATTGTTCAGGACTTCCGGATCATTGGGATCAGATTCAAGTTGTTGAATGTAGGCGTTGAATAGCGGGTTAAATAATGCCGTCGCCGCCTCATCGCGATGTAAGGCTTTGAGGGAGTTGACCAGATCGATCTGAAATTCCGGGTTGATCGGAAGGGTTGAGTCGACGGGTTTGACGGCTGTTGTGCGATCGACAATCGACGCCATCAACGTCAGATCGCCTTTGGCTTTCGCCACGCGCAGGGCATACCAGTCGATCTCTGATTGCAACTGCTGGACATACACGACGTTGATTCCCGGGATGCGGCCAATGAGCGTCAGAGCGGTTTGGGCCGATGCCTCGGCTCCGGCATCATCTCCCAGAGCCATTGCGCATTTCGCGAGCCAATCGTGGGCCGTCACATCAAGGACATCTTTTTGCGATCCAGTCGTGGCAAGCACCCAATGCCATTCGATTTTCGCCAAATCGTACCAACGGTGGTCCATCAGAAATCTGGCGACTCGGAAGTGGGTTTCCTGTGACGCCATCGCGGTCAGCCCGGCGGCGCGGTACATCGCGGCAGCCAGCAACGGTTTATTTTGCCGTTCGTGGAGTCGACCGAGGACGTACATCATTTCCGGTGCATAGAAACTGCTTTGGGCCAGATGAACGTCTTGTTCAAATCCGCGCTGTGGGCCGTATTCGGCATGAAGGGCGAGGAGTTCAAGCGTCATTTCCGATAGCGGCCGTTCGTTGTGCAGAATCATCTGCCGCATTCGCTCGATTGCCGATTCGTAGTTGCCGACATTCAGCGATCGCGTGTAAAGCGTTTTCAGAACGAGCAAAAGTTCAGTCGGATCTTCCAGCGCATGGGGTGCGGCCAGATCCGCGCTACGGCGAAGAAGATTGAGACCTTTTAACGGATCGTTCGGTAACCATCCCCAGCCTGCGGCGGCGGCCATTGGGGCATCGTCGGCTTTCGTGTCGAGCCGACGAAGTCGTTCGCGCTGGGCATCGTCCGTGAAATGGTGCAACTGCTCGACGATCACCCAGCGAATGTCGTCGCAAGGCTCTTCGACCAGCAGTCGGAGCAGCGCATCAAACGACGGATTTCCAAGTTTGCCGAGGCTCTGCACTACTGCATATCGAACTTCCGGCTCCACGGAGCGATACGCATCCAGAATCTGCTGAACTTCGGGCGGGTCAGTGGGTTGGCTCCAGGATAGCGCGCTCAACAGCCTCTGGGACCGCAGGCGCTGTTCAGGGGAATCACTGTGGTGGGCCGCGTCAAGTAAGGCAGGGCGAATGAGTTCGCCGTAGTTTGACAGACGCTGAGTTGCCTCCTCGCGCGATTTATAACTGTCCGCGTCGAGCTGCTCGAAGAGTTCGTTGAGTGTTGTGCTTAATGGAGGTGAGTTTGCCGCAGCGGGAGCAGTAGCCAGACAACGGGAACCGCAGGCGATCCACGTACCTAACAACAACGACGCGAAGGATCGGGCAATCACGGAGTTATAGTAAGCCACATGAACGCCGTAGGGCAACTTGTGGATGCGGCCTGCGATGCATGATTGTCGTCACGGCCATGCCCCAAAGTCAGTTTAACGCAAAGCGATTGCTTATTTCGGATCACGAACACCCGGTTTACTACGTTTCTTCGAGATACTCTTTTTCTTGCGAGTTGGGCTCGGCTTCGCGTCGCGAACGGATTGAACGACTTTAACCTTTATTGGCGATGCTGGCGGTGTGGGTGCGAGGATCGGCGTTGCCTCAAGCTCGATCCCAAAGACGTCGGAAAGATCACCTGCACCAATTGTTTTCTTCTTCTTTCCTTTGCCGGAGATTCCGATCTCATTGGGAGCCGCCGCCGCCGCGATCAATTCCAGATGATCGACGTTGCGCAATTGAAAGAGCAGTTCCGGTTGCGAATCGAGGCGATTTCCCACCCCGTACAGCGTCGCTGCGACATGCTTGCAGAGACCCGCGTAATCCGGGCAACTACACGACATCTCAATTTCATCCGGCGACGGGAAAAGTCCCTCATCCTGTGAGGTCACAATCTCCATCACATGCTTGGACAGTTTGCCTTGCAGCAGTTCGACCAGCGACCCCACCTGACCGGCGCATCGCGACCGAATCGATTTCCAACGCGAAGCCGATAGCGGTTTTATTTTGATCGTGATCTCGTAAAGCTCCGACCCGCTCACAAGCGATTCAATCTTTCCCGGTTCAATCTGCAAGTGCATCACCGAACCGTTGGAGCAGTAAGTGCGGCCGCGCGGAAGGCGGTTGCTGAAGTGACCGTAGGATGTCAGATTCTCACACCATGCATTGCCCCAGAAGGTGGTCGTGATTTTTCTTCCGGGAATCACGACCGGGGAAATGACCGTCCCCTTTTTCACGAGCTTCTTAATCTCGCGCTGCGCTTTGGCGCGGCGGACACCAACCGGAACATACGGCGGAAAACTGTTGTACCAACCCATAAAAGCCTCCAACTTCATCTTACCGCCGTCAACCTTCAGAGCATGGGGGCCGACGACTTGGAAACTATCTCAAAACTAAATTAACCACAGATGAACACAGATAGACACAGACTTCGTGCAAGATTTTTTCTGATCGGTGTGTATCTGTGTTCATCTGTGGTTACTTTGATTCCATCGCCTTCTTAATATCCAGCGATACGAACCGCAACAGTTGATCGTTGTCCATTTCGGTCAGGAGCGATTCACTGCCGCCTTCATCCAGCAGATCCCGAGAGAGTCCGCTTTTCTGTGCGATCAACGCGTCGATCTTCTCTTCCACTGTACCGCGGCAGACAAATTTGTGAACCAATACGTTTCGCTTCTGCCCGATGCGAAAGGCGCGATCGGTGGCCTGATTTTCCACAGCCGGGTTCCACCAGCGATCAAAATGAATGACGTGCGAAGCAGCGGTAAGATTCAAACCCGTGCCGCCCGCTTTGATGGAAAGCACGAAATACGGCGGGCCATCCTCGCGTTGAAAATCATCGACCAATCCACGACGCTTCCCCACGGGGGTTTGCCCGCTCAGCACCAGCCCATCCCGCCCGAAAATGCCGCTGAGATAACCGGCCAACGGTCCGGCAATTTCGCGGAACTGCGTAAAGATCAACGCCTTCTCCTGTCGCTCGGCCAATTCACGGCAGATCTCGGCCAGTCGCTGGAACTTGCCGCTGTGATCCGGGTCGTAGGCTCCGTCGCCGAGCAACTGTGACGGATGATTGCAGATCTGTTTGAGCCGCATCAGTGAAGCCAGCACGATGCCCCGGCGTTGGATGCCATCGGTTTCGCTCAGTGCATCGTTCAGATCGCGAACCGTCTGCTCATACAGCGCGGCTTGTCGCTGCGTGAGCGGACAGTACGCGTTGATTTCCGTCTTGTCGGGTAGATCGGAAATAATGCGTTTGTCCGTCTTCAACCTTCGCAAAATATACGGCTGCACGAGCGTGCGGAGGGGTGCATATGGATTGTGAACCCGGTTGGCCAACTCCTTGGCGAAAGTCGCGAACGCTTTCGCGCTGCCGAGCAGACCGGGATTGAGGAAGTCGAAGAGTGACCAGAGATCGGATAGTCGATTCTCCACAGGCGTGCCGGTGAGCGCGATGCGTGCCGTGGCCTTGAGCGACTTCACGGATTTCGTTTGTCGCGTGCCGGAGTTCTTGATCGCCTGAGCCTCATCGAGAATGACCAGTTTCCAGTCGCGCTCGCGCAACCAATCCAGTCGACAGAGCATCGTGTAGGTCGTGATAACCAGATCGAGATCGACGGTCCGATCCGCTGTGAGTTGATCGCCGTCTTCAGAGGGATGGACGATGAAAAAACGAAGCGATGGCGCAAAACGATCGAGTTCCGCTCTCCAGTTGGCGATCAATGACGCGGGAACCACCAGCAGGCTGCACGCCTCTTTTGGAGCGCGATCTTTTTGTAAATGCAAAAGCAGTGCAATGACCTGAATGGTTTTTCCGAGCCCCATGTCATCGGCCAGGCAAGCCCCTAATCCAAGGCGCGTGAGAAATCGCAACCAGTGAACTCCCACCTGTTGGTAAGGTCGTAACGAAGCCTTCAAACCGGCCGGGGGAAGATCGGCAGATCCCTGCGGATCGCGAAGTTCTTTCAGCCTTTTCGCCAGAGAATCGCCGGCGGAAATGCCGACCCAATCCTCTGTGACATCAGGGGCGGCAACGGTAGCAGGGCCCCCGATATGAGCGCCGGAAAGCAGACGCATGCCTTCAAAGAACGACATGCCGCCATCGCTTGCCCGCCGTTCGACACTCTTCCAGTGTTTTAACGCTTCGTTCAATTTTTCCTGATCGACCTCGACCCACTTGCCCTTGAGTGAAACCAATCCACCGGCGGATTCGAGGATCGCGTGAAGCTCGGCTTCGGTGAGTGTTTCGCCGTCGAGCGTGAGGTTGACGCTGAAGTCGAGAATCGCATCGGCACCGAGTTTCGATTTAGCCCGGTCACCAATCTTCACGCTAACCACCGGCCGGGGCGGACGGGCAGCCTTCCACCAATCCGGCACGCGCACGATCAGGCCGCTGGCTTCCAAGGCTGGGATGTCTTGCAGAAAACGATACGCATCCTGCGGCGTCCAGGCGAGCGGTTGATAGATCTCACCGGATTCGACCATTTCACTTATCCATGCGCAGCGCTCTGCCGCCCGCTGGATGGGCTGCAAAAGAGAAAGCAACGCGGCGCGATCTTTGGCACCGGCATATTCCTGCAGCGCACGACCCAGCGGTTGGTGCTGGGCCCGACCTTGCGCGGAAAGCCGATGCGTGTAGGTGGCCATGAACGCGAACGGTTGTTCGGGGTCTCGCTTGTTTTCCGCCAGATGAAACGTGACACGCCCGACGACGCGCCATAGTGGATTGCGCTTGCGGAGATATTCCGCGACGCTGTCGCCGGAAGATTTCACATCATGGCGAACCCATTCGTCCAGTTCGATCCACCAGCGGGCCAGCACATCAGCGTTCAAATATTCCAGCCCGCGCATTGGTGGGGCGGTGAGCGCGAGTTCGGCGAGATCTTTCTCTGGCGGTGCTGGGATCGCTTCCACTTCCGGGGAATGACAGAGTCGCGTCAGGTAAGTCCGCGCGAATTCGCGAGCGAACGCAAACGAGGGTGGCAGGCTCGATTGCAGGTCCACCGTCGCCAGATGCAATAGTCCGTGCGAAGTATTTTCTGCGAATGCTTCGACTATTTTCTTGCTGGATGCTTCGTCCGTCGGGGGTTCAATGAAAAGGCGGCCATGCGGAGAGATCGACAAGTGAAGGGTCATTTGTTGGGTTACTCTAATCCAATTAACTACGAAGCGACAAGTCGCGAATATTGCTGAGGCGCAAGGTGGATCAACGGTACAGATTTCTGATCTTATTCGCGCCAAAAGCATGGTAATCCGGAGCGTTTCTGCGATAATCAGTTCGTCCGCTCCACTCCGCCCGACCAGAATCGTTCGTGGCGCTTTTTAAACCCGCTTTTGCAGCGGTCGCGGACGTTGTTTGGCCCGACAGGAGTTACCGTACATGGCTGATGAACAGGTCGACTCGACGAACGAAATTCCGATGGATACCGCCGGCCCCGCTGTAGTGCCGGTCAATTCTTCTCATACCAGTGCCAAGTACGACGAAGGCACGATCAAGGCTTTGGACGACGTTGAACACGTTCGCGCCCGCCCGGGCATGTACATCGGTGGTTACAACACGCGCGGCCTTCATCATCTCGTTTACGAAATCGTCGACAACTCCATCGATGAAGCCCTGGCCGGGTACGCCAAGCACATCGAAGTGCGGATTAATGTCGACGGCAGTTGCGCGGTGATTGATGACGGCCGCGGTATCCCCGTGGGAATTCATCCTGACAAAGGCATTCCAACCGTCGAACTCGTACTCAACAGTCTGGGCAGCGGCGGTAAGTTTGAGCACGATGATCAAAGCGCCTACAAAACCTCCGGTGGGCTGCACGGTGTGGGGGCCTCGGTTGTCAATTTCGTCTCCGAATGGTTCGAGGTGGAAGTTTCCCGCGAAGGGAAAGTGCATCAAATGCGATTCGAAAAAGGTCGCAAAGCCACCGAATTGAAAGTGATCGGCAAGACCGCCCGAGCCGGCACGAAGGTAACTTTTAAGCCGGATTCCACCCTGTTCCCCGACGTCAATTTTGTCCACGAAACCCTGGCGCATCGCCTGCGCGAATTGGCCTATCTCAACAGCGGCGTTGAAATCGCATTTGAAGATGAACGGGTGGGAAAACGTTCTGTGTTTAAGTATGACAATGGATTAAAGCAATATGTGCAGCACATGAATGAGGGGAAAAATGTGCTGCATGCGGAGGTGATTTATTTCACCAAGGAAGATCCGGTCAGTCGGCTCGTGGCGGAAGTGGCGTTGCAATACAACGACGGCTACAACGAAACCCTGCTCACGTTCGCAAACAACATCAATAACCATGATGGTGGCACTCACCTGAGTGGTTTTAAGACCGCATTGACGGGCACCATCAATCGATACGCCGAGCAAAAGGGGTGGATCAAAGATACTCGGCCAACCGGTGATGATTTGCGCGAAGGATTGATCGCGGTCATCAGCGTGAAAATCCCGGAGCCTTCGTTTGAAAGTCAGACGAAAGACAAATTGCTGAATCCGGAAGTGGAAGGATTCGTATCGTCGGCGGTGACCGAAAAGCTGGGCAGCTTTTTAGAAGAACATCCGAAGGAAGCCCGGATTCTTTTTGAAAAAGGAATGATGGCCGCCGAGGCGCGCGAAGCCGCGCGAAAAGCCCGCGAGTTGACGCGTCGTAAGAACAGTCTTGAAGGCGGTAGCCTGCCTGGCAAATTGGCCGATTGCCGCAGCAAGAGCAACGAAGAAACCGAAATATTCCTGGTCGAAGGTGATTCGGCAGGTGGATCGGCCAAGCAAGGCCGCGATTCGAATATCCAGGCGATCCTCGCGCTCAAGGGTAAAATTCTAAACGTCGAAAAAGCCAATCTCGTGAAGATGCTGGGTCACGAGGAAATTCGAACGATCATCAGCGCGCTCGGTTGCGGCATTCGCGATGATTTTAATCTGGAAAAACGGCGATACGGTCGAATCATTATCATGACCGACGCCGATGTGGACGGCAGCCATATTCGCACGCTGCTGCTGACGTTCTTCTTCCGGCATATGCAGGAGTTGATCAAAGCCGGTCGAATTTATGTCGCCCAACCGCCTCTTTATAAAGTGACCCGTAAACGAAAAGTAGAGTACGTGCTGAACGAACGGCTGATGCGAAAGACCCTGACGGATCTGGGGCTGGCCGGTAGTGTTTTAATCATTCGCGACCCGGACACCGGCGTCGAGCAACGCCGCCATACCGGGGATGGATTGCGGCATCTGATCGAAGTGCTCGGCAAGCTCGAGGAACTGGTCAAAGTGATCCAGCGCCGCGGGATCGATTTCGCGGATTTTCTTGCCGAACGTGAAAACGACCCGGAGAAGATGGGTCGATTGCCGTTGTATCGCGTGGTGGTTGATGGGTTGGAAGACTATCAGTGGACACCGGAAGCGAATCAGAAGTTTCTGGCCGAACACGGCCTGCTTCCCGATGATCTCACAGCAGTCATCGAAACGGGTTCTGAAACAGCGGCCGCCCCGGTGGAAACCAAAGCCCCCGAAACCAATAAACGTCCCCCCGCGCGGCGAGCTCACAAGAACCATGAACTCCACGAAGTTCGGGAACTACCGAAAATTTTCGAGGAACTCGGCAGCCTCGGTCTTTCGATCGAGGACTATTTCCTGACGCAGGAAGAATCGGTCAGCGGTGAACGCCTGATGACCAAGTACGCGCTCTTGAACGACGAAAAAACGCTTGATATCGCGGGCGTCGGGCAGGTCATACCGCAGCTATTCAGCATCGCCAAGCAAGGGATGGAAGTCGGCCGTTTCAAAGGGCTGGGCGAAATGAATAGCGAAGAGCTTTGGGAAACCACGCTTGATCCCAGCAAGCGCATGCTGCTTCGCGTAACACTTGAAGATGCGGGTGAAGCGGAAAGAATGTTCAGCGTGCTGATGGGCGAGGAAGTCGAACGTCGTCGACAGTTCATTGAAGAACACGCGCTGGAAGTGAAAAACCTCGACGTTTAAATCATCAACTGCATGTAAATCACATGCAGCCAACGATCAAATTTGGATCCAACTTCGCTCAGATAACCCACTCGCTTAAAGCGGTGTTTGGCATGCAGGGCAACGCTGGCTTGTTGCTCTGCATCGATGCCGGCAATGATGGCATGATGACCGAGCCGCGTGGCGAGTGATATCAGTTCCGAAAGGATCGCCTGACCCACCCCTTGCCGCTGGTGTTCCGCGTGAACGTAAATGGAATTTTCGACCGTTCGTTCGAATGCCGCTCGCGGATGAAAGCGTGACAGTGAACCCCACCCAACAATTTTGTTTTTTCGTTCCAGAATGATGATCGGATGTTTCGGTCCGTGTAACGCGAACCACACCGCACGGCTTTCGATGGATTCAGGCTCGGTTTGATACGTGCAGGTCGAATGCAGCACGTAATGATTGTAGATGTCATTGATTGCAGGCAAATCAGCAGCGATGGCGGAACGAATTATTTGATCGGGCATCATATCTCCTCGGACGCTTATTATAACGACCGCGACTCGCCTATGATGCAGGCATGCCGCAACTATTCTTCGAGACCGTGATTGCCGCACCGCTGGCGGCGGTGTGGGCGTTTCATGAGGATGTGACGGGTTCGCTCCCGGCACTTTCACCGCTGGATGGTGCCGTGAAAATTGTATCAGCCGATCTGCCAGTGCATGTCGGATCCAGAATCGTCATTTCGGCAAAGATCCTGCTCGGTTTTCGCGGGAAATGGGTCGCGAAAATAGTAGAGCATGTGCCTCCAGCCTTTGGAAAAGCGATGTTCGCCGACGAACAGGAATCGGGTCCGTTCAAGAGTTGGCTTCACGAACATCTCTTCGAGCAGGTCGGATCTCAATCAACCCGGCTGGTGGATCGGGTGACGTATCGCGCACCGTTTGGCCCGCTCGGTTGGATCGCCGATCGACTGTTTTTGCGGAAGAAGGTGGTGGATATGTTTGAATATCGCCACCGCATGACGCGGGAATTTCTTGAAAAGGTCTGAAATAAATTAGACGCCACGAATGCCATTCACTTATGATCTATAAATCACCAAAAGGCCAGTCTTAGAGCACTTTTCAGCTTGGTAGGTCGCTTAGGTGTCGGGGTGCCACGGGTCGGCGTACTCGCAGACCTGTGTTTTTTTCAGTGAAGGACACGCACAGGTCTCGGAGTACCGCGACCTGTGGCACCCGACCAAGTTGAAAAACGCTCTAAGAAACACTCACCGCTCATTTGCGCATTGCCTTCGTTTATGCAACACTCTCTCCGTTGAGTCTATGTCCACTCTATCGGAGGCCACGGATGGCGACTACCTCTCAAGCGCTCAAGCGGATTCAAAGCGATCTGGCGACCTTCATGCCCGAGAAGTCTATTCTCGATGCCTGCCGTGCAGCGGGACATACCTGGCGACAGCGGCAACTGGGGCCGGTGCAGACGCTGCACCTGTTCATCCTCCAGGTCATGGCCTGCAACACCGCCATGAGTCATCTGCGACTGCTGGCCGGTGAGATCTTCAGCGCAGCGGCCTACTGCGAAGCGCGGATTCGCCTGCCGCTGGTGGCGCTGCAGGCGCTCTTGCGTGACAGTTCTGTCGCCCTGCGCAAGGCCGCGGCCGATGCTATCGGCAAAGCCAAC
>JBBRMF010000173.1:0-11219 GCA_038230975.1 Tepidisphaerales bacterium | reverse complement strand
TCATCGGCGGCCGTCGGGGCAGGATCATTCGCATCGTATTTGCTGTTGTTATAGAACGCATATCGAGCGACCACCGTCGAGGTAACGGGGATCACCGTCGCCAGAGTTCCGCCCATGGCCGGGGAATGTTTGATGACGCCGTACACCATGTTCGGCAACTGAATATCGATCCCGTACTTCGCGCTTCCATCCACCTTCAACGGAATATCGAATCGGGCCTGCGTCTTGCCGATCAGCTTGAACTGACTGTCTGGCACGAGTGCCGCACCCGTCACCGGCTTCAACAACGCTGCCGCCGCCGCAAGCTGGCCGTAGGTTTGCGTGATGTTTGAAGGAATATGAGTGATGACCCCATTGGCGATCGTATAGTTGGCCCGCGTCTGATCCGACATGAAGTTCATCATCGCCAGAGCAAGGGTCTCGCGCGCCGAGGCACCCGCATCGCGGAGCTTCCAGAAGTTGTTCCGAGTGACGCTGCTACCGACGGTGTTGATCGCCGTGCCGACCGGTGCCGGATTGGCGATGGTCGGTCCACCCTGAGCGGTGGTCACCCGTGCGTAATCCACCATCAGTTCCTCGGCCAGGATCTGCGCCAAGCCGGAGAATGATCCCTGTCCCATTTCCGATGAACCCACGGTCAGCGTAATGCTTTCATCCAATCCGATTTGCAGCCAGGTATTGACCTGCGTGCCCGTGCCGCTTGCCGCTGATTCACTGAAAGGTGATAGCCCCGGCAGAAAAATGCCCAGCACCAATCCACCACCCACCCGGCCTAGAAACCCGCGACGGCTGATTTGATTTGATTCATCTACGGCTTGAATGGTTTTGGTTGGCATCGTGGAACCTCGATCGATTGGGATGAATGGGCAGGAATCTTCAGTCACCAGCAGATGGAACAAACTCTGCCGCGCGATGGGATCGTCTTGTGGGCGAGATCTACAGATTGAGAACCGCCAGCTTGATCCGCTGGTAGGTTCCGCAAACGCATAGGTTCTGCATTTCGGCCGAAATATCGCTTCCCTGGTGGCCCGCGCTCATGGCGGAAGCGGCACACAGAAGCATTCCCGGCTGGCAGTACCCGCATTGCGGCACCTGGTTCGCAATCCATGCCTGCTGCGCCGGATGACTGCGATCCGCCGAGAGCCCTTCAATGGTCGTGATTTTTTTGCCCACGGCCGAGGACACATCAATCACACATGAGCGGTCAACCTGGCCGTCCATCAATACAGTGCAAGCACCGCAGACTTCGATGCCGCAACCGTATTTGGTTCCCGTCAATCCGAGCAAGTCGCGGATCACCCAGAGCAACGGCATGCTCGGATCGTCCACGGTGACCACTTGATCTTGTCCGTTAACGTTGAGTGTGTAGGTTGGCATAAAATCAGCTCCTTCAAACGGTGGACGTGATTCTGAAAATCGAGCCTGCGTCCAACGTTAGCAAGGATTTATGAGAAGAGAATGAGAGAGTTAAAGATTATTGATTGCTCCAACGCCAGGGTCACGACGGCGACCCTATCCCACGCCTTTGAATAATTTGAACGAAAAGTCCCGCGTTAGCGCAATTATTCCACGCGCATCAGCGTATCGATCAACGTCTGCTTCGTATAAATGCTCGCGAGGATCGCAGGCTCCGGTTGCTTTGGTGAGTAGATCGCCGTCAGTGGAATCCCGCCGGACGGGTTCAGCTTTCGCAATAGCTCCCAGCCCGGTGCGTCTTCGTCGGTTAGATCGGCCCGCAGCAATACCACATTCCGTTTCGTCAGCGCCTCTTCGATGGCTTTATCGTGAAACACCGTTGCTTCCAGGTATTGGCAATTGGCACACCACTTGGCGGTGAATTCGACCATCACCATGCGCTTGTCTGCCTGAGCCTTATCGAGCGCAACAAGGGAATACGGAGTCCAGTTTAACGTTTGCTTATTCAGCGACCGGGCGACCGCGAATGTTCCACCGCTCAAACAAAGCGCGATCACAAACGACACGCCAATCGGCACGGCGCGCGGCATGAGTTGTGCGGTGCGAATCAGCAGAAAGAGACTGCCCGCCACCGCGATCAGGAAGACGATCCACATAAACCCGTTGCCGGAAATCAACCGCTGCCCGGCGAAGTACGCCGCCACACCGAACAGCAGGAAGCCCATCAACTGCTTGACCAATTCCGACCACGGACCTGTTCGCGGAAGTTTACGCGCCAGCTCCGGTGTCGCGCTCAAAATCAAGTAGGGGAGTGCCATGCCGACACCGACCATGATGACGACCCCCACGCCAATAAATCGCCCGCCACTTGCCGCCTGTGCCGCGGCCCAGGCTAGCAACCCCGGAAATAGCGGGGCCGTGCATGGCGTCGACAAAATCGCCGTCAAAATTCCGAATAGAAAATTCCCAATATAGCTGTCATGCTTTGGCTCAATGCTGTAAACACCCATCGGCAATCGAAACGTAAACAGCCCGAACATTCCCAGTCCCATGACCACCAGAATCACCACCACCGGCCATACAAACCACGGCTTGCTGAACCACTGTCCCCAATTCGACCCGCTCGAACCTGCACCTCCCGCACCCGCCGTCACCGGCAATACCAACAGCGCCAGCACGCCAAACGTCGCGATGATTCCCAGGCTGAACGTCAATCCAAACAAAAAACTTTTTCCCCGATGATGTTTAGAAGTTTCGTAAAATCCCACCGCCTTTAAAGGTAACACTGGCAACACGCATGGCATCACATTGAAAATGATGCCGATGAAAATCGCCGCGCCAAACGCCAGCACGTACGAATCACCGCGGATGGAATACCCAAAAATCGTCCATGGCGCAGCCGGTGTTTCGCTCTTGGAATTGCTCGATTGCGTCGCCGGTGCCCGCTTGGCGATGGTCTTCGGATCAAAGTCCTTAAACAACTCAGGCTGATTCAGCGTGCTGGCCTCTCCAACGGCCACGATCTTTGCGCTCATCGTGAACGTTGGTTTCTGCGGGGCATAGCACACATTGTTGTCGCACGCCTGATAACTCACCGACCCATTCAGCTTGATTTCGCCCACCGCCACGGTCGACTTCACGTCGATCGGTACGTACACAATCACCTTGCCGGTGTAGACGTTCAGCTTCCCAAGAGAGCCGTATTCATGATCCTCGCCTTTGGGATAGATCGGTTCGTACACCGTGATCGCCGGATCTGCCTCGAGCTTCACGGCAAACGGAATATAATCTTTCGAGCTCGGCGTATGCGACTGCGCGTGATACCCCTCCTTCACGTCAAACACCACCGCCAGCACCGCCTGTTGGCCGGGCTGCAAAGTCGTCGTGTTGATTGCGGTTGAAACTTCACCGTAACTGGTCTTGGCAAAAGCAGTCGGCGTGATAAGCCAAATCAGCAGCGACAGCGCCGCTGCCAGAATCTTCGTCGGGGTTGGTTGAGCTTGCATAACGTTAGTATACCGTCGAGAGGGGGTGGCGTATTCCAATGCAATTCGATTTGTGATGACAACTGCGGTTTGAATACGCGAGAGTGCGTTTTCAGGACATTGGATCGCCCCACAATTTCGGCGTTCAACTCTCATTTAGCCGGTTCGCTTGCGAAACGGGTCTAGCGGCTGTCCGAAGCGCTCTGACATGGGTCGCACGCGACCCGGCTAGATAATTCAACAAGCCCTACTCTGGGGATTTGACCGCAAACCGTGACGATCGCAATCCTCACTGATACACTCCCCCCATGAATGCCATGTTCCTGAAAGACGTAGAAAACGCTCCCGGCGGCGGAAGCAGCGCGCAGGCGATCCAGCACCGTCGTGCCGCCGGGTTACCCGTGGCCCAGATTCTTCATCTGCTGGCCTTCAAACCCGATCGCACTGATCCGCTCATGCAGTTCGCGCAAGCGGTGATGCGCGGTGCGTCGCCTTTATCCACCGGTGAGCGGGAACTCATCGCCGCTTTCACGTCGCGGTGCAATAACTGCCTTTTCTGCGCCAACTCCCACACAGCCGTTGCCGCAGAATTGCTCGGCAGCCGCGAGCTGGTCGACGCCACGCTGAACGATTACACCACCGCGCCCATCTCTGACAAACTAAAGGCCCTGCTCGCCTTCGTGGAAAAAGTCACGTGCAATGCCGCTCAAATCACGCAGGCCGATGTCGACACCGCCAAGCATGCCGGTTGGTGCGATGAAGCCCTCTACGATGCCATCACCGTCTGCGCCATGTTCAACTTCTTTAACCGCTGGGTGAACGCCACCGGCGTCTCCGACATGCCTCTGGCAGCCTATCAACTTGGCGGCCAACGCATGGCCGTCGAAGGGTACGCTCCATCTCGACTCGCTAACAAGTGAGTCCCGGCGAAATGGATGAATGGTCTCCCGCCATGCCGGGAAAAATCGTCTTATGTGAAACAGACTATTGAACTCGCGCGGATTCCGTCAGGATGAGTTTCCCAACGCATGCCGACGGCTGTGTAGGGTTGTTACGGTTCCCTTCTAAATCAAGACCCTGTTTCATCTCCCGGTTTCCGAAGTGAGTTGGCCGGAATCCCATTATTTGACGCGGCTACGCCATATTGCACGACAATCTTTCTATTTTAGGCTGGTAAAAGTCAGTAAGTGCCTTACACTTTGATACAGAGTCCAACCGAGCGCGTGGGTGTGCTCATATCAGAAGGTCGGACGTTTCGATTCGTGCGAACAAGGAGAAAGAAATGCGTTTGTCACATTTGTCACGATGGTCCGTCCCGGTTTTTGCGTTTTTGGTGGGTTTGGGTGCGCCGCCAGCCGTGCAGGCGGCTCCCATTGGGCTGGGCGTTGGCAGCAGTGTGAAGGCCGGTGCGAACATCACCGTGGTGGGCAGTGGGACGGTTACGAGCAACGATGTAAATAGTCTGCCATTCAATACACCTACATCCGCGACGATGGGCGACGCGATGAGTACGGTGGACAGCGATATCACCGTCAATCATATCCGCTTTGGATTCACGCAATCGATCGCCAGTTCAGGTTCGACGGATGGAGTCGGTGAAATTCACTTCGTCGCCGGGGAAGGCGTGACGTACACGATCGGTGGCGACCTGACGCTCACTGGTTTTGGCGCGTTTGGTGAATTGGCGACGAGCCTTTTCGATGTCACGAAGGGTCTATTCGTGTACCAGTACGATCAATTCGCGAACAATTTCCTGCAAGGCAGTTTTTCGGCCAACTCCGAGGAAATTGTTTCAGTGCTCACACTGGATACCAGCGGTGGATCGCTCACCGGTTCGCTGATCGCTGGCGACTCCTATATTTTTCGCGCCGATGAGAACATGAATAACCTCAGTGATCCGGCGTTGGTGGGGAAGGTCGGCATTGCCTTTGTGCAGCCTGGCCCGGGCGGCCCCGCAGCCGCGCCGGTGCCATTGGCCGTATGGAGTGGATTGCTGCTGATCGTGGGTCTTGGTTGCTTCGCCCGGACAGACAGCCGGCGGATGGCTTGAGAAGAAAGTGGTGAGAGCCGATTTCCCACGACTTGCGTCATGGGCCAAATTCTTTTGCGGCCCGTTGCGACGCATGGCAGCGCGGGGCGGTGCCCACTTTCTTTCCCCTCCCCCCATTCCGAGCACTACTATGCCGCAGAAAATGCACCCGATACCGTTTGATGAACGGAGTGCCCAAGGGATCGGCGCTCGCTCTCCAGCTCAAGCTGAACCAGCAAAATGGCACTGCAATACAGTAGGAAAAAAAATGAGGGACACCGTTGGATGGGCAACATTGTTTGTCGCGATGTGCCTCAGCTCAGCAAGCGCGCAGGAGACCGTCGTTGTCAGGACCAATACGCCGTTGACCGGTATTTCAGCAGGCTTGGCAGACACGCGCTATACAGGCTTCCTGCATTCGCTTACTCCGACGGATCCCGGCATCAACCACTTTGAGTTGCTCAAACCGACGTCGTTTCGTACGGGTGTCTTGACGAACATCAACGGTAATGTGATCATGGGAAACTTCGACACCTACAACCGCGTGACGGCGGCGGGCGCGAAGTTTGAGTACGTCATGTCCGATGATATCTACGTGAAGCCCGCCAATCAGATTACCTGGCCGGGATCATCTGCCGGTTCGGACCCGTTCAGCGGATGGAAGGCGGACTTGGATAACCGCATTGCCGCCGCGCAAGCCGCTGGCGCAACGGCCGGTCGCTGGGACATTTGGAATGAACCTGATTGGCCAACCTATTGGCCATATCAATCAAACATCACCGGACGGGATCGCTTTTTTCAGGCATGGAAGATTGCTTTCGACAGGGTGCGTGCGCAATTGCCTGATATGAAGATTGTGGGTCCGAGTCTCGCCATGCCCAATGGTGCAAGCGGGCAGGAGAACGGCAATCCAAGCACCGGAAAGTTCATCACCGTAAGTTCGTTTCTCGACTTTGCCAAAGCCAACGCTGCAATGCCTGATGTGCTTACAGTTCATACGTTTGACAAGGATGTTGTCACCGGCCGGCTATCGGAAGTGCGGACGTTGCTTGCTGGCAAGGGGATCAACAATCTACCCATTGCGGTGAACGAATACGTCGGTTCGCATGAGCAAACGCGCCCCGGCGTACTGCCTCACTACTTTGCGAAACTTCGCGCAGCGGGGGTGGATTATGCCATTCACGCCACATGGTCCGAACCCTCGGGGAATGGAACGATCAGCAACGCTTACAATGCCTCACTGGATGGGCTTCTCACGGACGACACCAAGCTTCCGCGCAGCACCTGGTGGGTCTACAAGCGCTACGGCGAAATGACTGGAACGATGGTGCAGGTCGACGCCGGGGCAAGTGTGAACGGACTGGCCTCGGTGAATGCCGAGACCGATGTGGCGACAATTCTGATCGGGCGGGATTTCAACGACTTCGGCTATCAGTCAACCTTGCCACGCACAACACCGCCTCTTGCCAATCTTCAACTAGCTGGCATTGTCGCGGGCATGGGAATTCCGGTGGGTACGCCGTTGAGCGTCGAACTGCAACGCATCGCCGACCACGGTTATGCGGCCTACGCGGGCCCGACTTCCACATTCACATCAATGACCGCTGGTTCCGGGCCTCTAACCGTTTCGCTTCCTGATTTTGGCTGGAGCGACGCATATTTTATCCGGGTTAGCGCAGTCCCCGAACCCGGTTGCCTGGTCGCGATCATTTTCCCGGTACTGCTTCACACAAGGGGCCGAAGGAAAATAAAACACGGTCGGAAGTTATTTTAATTCAATGACATCGAAAATCTAAAGGAGTTGAAACGGGGTCGGGAATTGTGTTCTGAATTCCTGCACAAAACAGATTGGGACGTAAGTTGTATTCCGTCCAGAAAACGGTTTGCGAACCTGTTTCAACCCCTTTCCCACGAGCATCAGCGTGCTGCCGGACTTCGCCTGGGCCTTCAGTCCGGAGAGTTGCTTTCGCTGTGCGTCGGTGAGGAACGCATCGATTTTTGCATCCGACTCAATGCGGAACTTTTCTTCCATGGCATGCTCGGCGTCGTAGGCCATCTTTCTGGATGGCGGCGCTCAGATCGCCATTAAAGGCTTTTTCCATGGCTTCCTTATTTTTTGAAAACACCACGCTCTGGAATTGGCTCGCTTCGCTGGCCTGGAACTTAATGAGGAAGACTTTGCCGGATGGAATCCACGCGGCGGAGGAAACCGTTCCTTCGATAGTTGCCTCTTTGCGGACGGCCGCATCAAGGGCGATGTTGTCTCCAGTACTCAGCGCGGCTTTGGCAGCAGTTGAGTTTTCCTTCGCCGCGTTCTCTGCACGCAAACCACCGCCACCGACAAGCAGCGCCAGAATAACGAAAACGCGAGACGGGCGACTTGACCGCCTCGCGGTACGGTCCGACCATACATCATCATGCTTTACCTGCGCATTCAAGTGGCCATCGTTTTGAGCATCGTTCTGACCGCGAGTTTTCTTCGAGCGGAAGAAAGGCCGCGTATCGTCAAGCAGGGGGCCGAGTTGTTGAAAACCGACATCATGGGGGTCTTCGCCCATCCGGATGATGAGACTGGCATGGCCGGTACGCTGGCGATGTACGCGCTGGCTCGGGAGAAGGTGGTGGCCAATGTCTACTGCACGCGCGGTGAAGGAGGAGGGAACATGGTCGGTACACAGTGGGGGCCGGCGCTTGGGATTCTTCGCGAGGCGGAGTTACGACAGTGTCTGGATCAGATCGGGGTTCGGTATTGTTACTTCCTGGATCAGCGGGACTTTTTCTATACCGAAAGCGTTGCCGCCACATTGCAGAAATGGGATCGGCCGAAGACCCTGGAATCACTGGTGAGATTTATCCGCACGCTTCGCCCGGATGTGATCGTTACGATGGACCCCACTCCACGGCCAGGGCAGCACGGGCACCATCAGGCGGCGGGGATATTGGCCGTCGAAGCGTTTGATATAGCGGCCGATCCCAATCAATTTCCCGGGCAGCTAAAAGATGAAGGATTGAAAGCCTGGCAAGTCCGCAAGCTCTACTTCGGCGGGGGTGAGCCCGGGCACTCTGCCAGTATTTTGATCGGAGATACACTCCCGGATGGAAGAACCCCGGCACAGATTGCCGGCCGTGCGCTGGCATCACATCGGTCGCAGGGTTTTGGGAATTTTCGGAATTCACCGCGAACTCCCAGGCCGCAATTTTTCAGGCTTGCGAAGAGTGTGGTGCCGTTTGAAGAATCGGAAACAGATCTTTTGCGCGGTCTTGCGATTGCGGACGAATCACCCAAGCCTGTGCATCGCCTGATGACCGTTGAAACAGACGCTCCGTTGAAGATTGAATTTGTCCCGCGTCCCGCGATTGCGAACTACCGAAAATGGGCCAAGCTACATGAGGTGGATCACCTGCTGACTCGGTTTGCTTCCGATGTTCCCGTCATCGCCGGCGAACCTAACACGATGGAGATCATCGTCCATAATAGCCAGGCTAAAGTCGCAGAAGGGGAGATACAGATTCAAACGACTGAAGATTGGGCGATCGAACCGAAGCTATTAAAGTACCGGGTTCAAGCCGGACAGACCGAATCGATACACTTTAGTTTGACGCCCAAAATCGGCGCTCTGAAGGATGCGAAACTCACTGCCACCATGCTTGTTGGTAATGAGACTGTCAGTGCGTCTGCCATTGCCCATCCCCTTCCATTCACGCACATCGCCCGTATTCCATCCGCGCCGGCGATGGATGGATCATCTACTGGCTGGGAGCCGATGGCGACGCATGAGATTCCACCCACCAATGTCGCAGAAGGCACGGTGAAGGATGCCGCAGATAGCAGTGCTCATTTTCGAATCGCGCACGATGGTAACAATCTCTACTTCGATGTTGATGTGACGGATGATGTAGTTGTCTCCAACATCGCCCCCGATGATATTCGCGGACATTGGCGGAGTGATGCGGTGGAAATCTGCATCGACCCAGTCGGCGGCGCGGAGCACACGCTGGGGTGTTTCAAGGTAGGCATCTTTCCGTTCGACACGACGGGTGTGGTAAGAGCCGCGCGCGATGCCGATGCCAGACAGGGCCCCATCGAGCAAACGGCTCCCGGCATGCGGGTCGCCTCTGTCCGCACACCCACGGGATATCGAATCCAGGCGACCATCCCTTTTTCCGAGATCGGGTTCGACTACACGAAGGGAAAGCGCCTCGGCTTCAACCTCATCGTGTATGATGGCGACAAACGCACCGCGGCCATCGGTGAGAACATCAATAAGTCTCGCATTGCCTGGTCACCGAGGCCGGGGGTGCAGGGTAGGCCGGAGGATTGGGGGAGGGTTGAATTGGAGTGAATCGGTTAGACTGGTACTGTTGCCATCGTCTCCACCGCATATTCGAGATTTATCTGTGAGCCAGGAATCTGATGATGAACATTCTGACTCGCAAACGAATGAATAAGTTCTTCTGGCGAATGCTGATTGCATCCGCGGCGGTTTACAGCCTTACGTACGCGATGATGTCATATTGTGGCGGATACAGGGGAATACAGTCCGGGAACCTTCGGGTTTCCTATGGCTTTGCCATTCCGGATGCTTTTGAATGGCAGCCGTATTGGGGAGAGGGCTACGTCTTTGTAGAAGTGGGGGGATCGAAAACATGGAGATGCGACTTGGTGGGTATCTGCTTCGCACCGCTGATGTACCTTGACCAAAAATTAGTCCACCGGCGAATCGTATTCCTTCGGAATGATCTATCCGTCGATTATTCGGCGTTCCCATCCCCTTCGCGGCTACACCCCAGTACCGGGAGAGGGAACCGTCTGCAAAATAGCGCGGGCGAGACGCTCACGCCACCCTTCCATAAAAAATGGAAGGTCCAGACGGGTAGACTGTCTGAACCTTCCAGTTTGCTTTGAACAACTCAATCAAAAGCCGATTACTCGGGCTTGTGGAGCTTGTGGCATTCCTTGCAATTGACGGCGGTCTTCAAGGCGCCGCCGCCGGAGGCGTCGCCTTTAACCAATAGTTCAACCGCGGCGACGGTGGCGGTGTTGCGATCGTCCCAGTCCTTAGCTTCGCCTTGCGGGGGCTTGGTTTTTTGTAATTGGTGCGTGAACTCCAGAAGACTCTTGAGCTCTTCGGGGGTGGCTTGACCGTCCTGGGCTTTCTTCACAAGAGATGGCTTGGTCTTCGAGCCTTTGAAGGCCTTTTTCATGATGACCTGAATGTCGCTATCCTTTTCCGACTTGTCAGCGGCCATCGACATTTTGACGCCGACGAGCGAAAGACCCAATGCGGCCAGCGCGGCGCACACGGTGAGATTTCGTTGCAATGCATTCTGCTTCATATAAAGGTATCCTACGATCAAAACGCGATCAAACACGGCAAGCCCACTGCGTGCCCGCATCTTTTAAATCATTGAAACCCGTAAAAGTCAAGACGCAGGCCTTTATTTTGCCATGAAATTGCCAGAATTTGCCGCGCGTTGGACAATACAAGAAGAAGGCGTAGGATGGGGCGTATAAAACGGTTGTTTGAATTGACTGTTTGCCGAGAATCGTAAGCGATCTCTGACGGATTTGTACCACTATGCCATCGATCGATTTTCAACAACTTCATCGTGCTGTCCGGGGTTTCATCTTTGCAGGTTTAATGACGGGCGTGCTGTGGATGGGCACCGGCTGCAAGAAATCCGACGCCGCCGCACCCGCCCAAGCGGGCCCTCCGGATCGACCGCCGGCGTTGATCACGGCAGCGGACGTGGTTTTG
Source organism: Tepidisphaerales bacterium (assembly GCA_038230975.1). Lineage (GTDB taxonomy): Bacteria > Planctomycetota > Phycisphaerae > Tepidisphaerales > Tepidisphaeraceae > JANXVV01. The sequence continues at coordinate 30 of JBBRMF010000173.1, read as the reverse complement.
CAGGATGTGCCGGTTTATCTGGATCAGATC
>JBBRMF010000172.1:0-11268 GCA_038230975.1 Tepidisphaerales bacterium | reverse complement strand
GTAGCGAAGGTTGCAGGAGCCCTGATATTCCTCGGCGATGCCGAAATTCAGGCAGATGCTTTTCGCGTGACCGATATGAAGATACCCATTCGGTTCCGGAGGAAATCGCGTGGCCACCCGGCCATCCCATTTGCCCGTGCGGTTATCCTCTTCGACAATTCGACGAACAAAATCGAGGCCTTCCCTCGGATCGCTTGCGTCGGGAGTCTCATCCTTGCGGGGGTCAGAAGTCATTGCGGGTTCCTTGGTGCAGAAAACATTTACCGACCCTGATATGTACCCGATCCAAGCCGGTGGCGGAAGGCGTAGCCGACGCACTTGGTTCTTTGGGGTGCGTGACGAGATCGGCGGGCATTGTCCCCTCTCCCGGTACTCCGGGGGAGGGAAGGGTGGGGGTCTTTTTCGAGAAATTGGCGTGGTTCAGCGGACTTCCCCCCACCCCAACCCTCCCCCGGAGTACCGGGAGAGGGAGAAATCGGACCTGCCGGAACTGTCACGCACCGGGTTCTTCGTTCCTTTAAATCAAAAATCTCACTGCCGCGTCGTCGTCAACCGTCGCAGATCCCGATCCTGCTCCTTCTTCTTGATGCTCGCCCGCTTATCATGCTGCTGCTTACCCCGGCCGACTGCCAATTCCAATTTCGCCATCCCTTCGGCATTAAAATAAATCGCCAGCGGGATGAGTGTCGTCCCTTTTTCACGCGTCGCACCTTCCAACCGCTTAATCTCCCGGCGATGTACTAATAATTTTCGCGATCGGGCCGGCTCATGATTAAACACCATCGCCGCCTGCTTATACGGGTCGATGTGCAACCCATACAGCCACAATTCACCATCCTCAATCCGGGCAAAGGCTTCGTGCAATTGGGCCAATCCCAACCGCAGGGATTTCACTTCCGTGCCTTTCAATGCCATGCCGCATTCCAGCTTGGCATCAATGTGGTAATCGTGAAGCGCCCGGCGATTATTAATACGGGGGCTGATATTTTGAGCGTCCTTGCGGGCCATGCTTCCAATCATACGTTCTGAAAGTGATGGCGGAAAGGATTAAGGATTCATCCACAAGTGGAAAACACTTCCCCCGCTGCTACAGTAATAAGACTGTGAACCGCCGTATCTTACTAACTATCGTTCAGATCTTCGCGCCTTCCCTGTTGATCCTCGCCGGTTGCGACAAGGAAGAGCCGATTGTCTCCTATTCCGCCCCAAAAGAGCCTCAACTGCTCACTTGGTCGCTCCCGGCAAGCTGGCAGAAAGCCCCGTATAATCATAAGTTGCAATACGCGGGGTTCACCGCAGGGGAGGGTGATCAGGCCGTCAAATTCACGGTCAGTTATCTTTTTCCCAATGCGAACGGCGCAAAAGATTTATTGCTGAACGTCAACCGATGGCGGCGGCAATTGACCCTGCCCGCCGTCGCCGCCTCGGAATTGGGGACCATGGTCACCACGTCAAAGCAACCGGAAATGACGATCCAGACCGTCGATCTTCCCGGCACCACCGGCCAACGAATGCGAGCCGCCATCGTGCCGCGCCAAGACCGCATCTGGTTCTATAAAATGACCGGCCCCACCGAGCAAGTTGAGGCCCAGAAGCAGACGTTTGATGCGTTCGTGCGATCGGCAAAATATCCCACACCCGAGGCCGAGGCGCTGGTTGCGTCTGCTGAGACCCAAACAGATGTTCCAGCCACGATGCCCACCGCCCCGCCGATCCAGCCGAGCCCACCGGCCAGTGCGACCGGCGACCTCAACTATTCCCTGCCCGCCGGTTGGACCCGCGAACCCAACGCCAATGCGATGCGCGTCGCCACCCTCGGCACCGGTGGCGATAAACCCGGGCAAGTCATCGTGACCCGTCTCTCCGCGAACTTCGGCGGAATGATGCTCAATCTCAATCGCTGGCGAGGTGAAGTCGGCCTGCCTCCCGCAGAAGCGAACGCCGAAATGAAAGAGACGCCGGTTGTGATCGGCACCACCGCCGGATCGCTCGTCGATCTGGCTGGCCCGGGTAAAGACGGCAAGACGCCGATGCGTTCACTCATCGCCCGCTGCACGCAAGGCGACTCAGTCTGGTTCTTTAAATTCGTCGGCCCGGCGGAAACGATCGCCCAACAGCAACCGGCGTTCCAGGCCTTCCTGCTTTCCGTACGACTCCCCGGCGAGCCCGCAAAACCGTAGCGTCCGCACTGAGCGTGAGAGAATTGGTGGCATGGGCGTCTCGCCCGTGCTTTTTTCCGAAGAAAACGCGGGCGAGACGCCCACGCCACCTACGAATTCCCAGGCTGCGTTCGGACCCTACAAGAATTGAAATATGCTTAAGACGATCCTAAAACCACTGGCTTCCCTCCGCCTCACCGTCATTTTGCTCACGGCCTCCATGCTCCTGGTCTTCGCCGGCACGATGGCGCAGGTCACCCTGAGCAACTACGACGCGCAGGAGCAATACTTCCATAGCTTCTGGGTGTGGATGCGCCTGTCGACCTTGCTGGATCGACCCTTCCCCGGTCGTTTTCCGTTCCCGGGTGGATTCGTAATTGGCGCACTGCTGTTGATAAATTTGCTGGCCGCACACTCGGTTCGATTCAAACTGAGTTGGAAGCGCAGCGGTATCATCCTGACGCATCTCGGCATCATTCTTCTGCTGGTCGGTGAAGGACTCAGCAGCCGGTTGAAGGTCGAAAATCATATGAATATCGAAGAGGGAGGTTCCGCCAACTACACCTACGATACGCGCGAGGTTGAACTGGCGATCGTCGATCCCACCCCGGCCGATCACGACAACGTCACCGTCATTCCCGTAAACCAATTGGAAAAAGGCGGAACAATTTCGACCGCGTCGCTGCCGTTCAAAGTGAAGATCGATGCGTATTACACGAACTCTGATGTGATGAGCGATGCCAAAGCCGGTGGCGGTCCTAAAGCAACCGCCGGGCCAGCCAGCCAAATCGGGGCTGCGGCGCGTGCGGTTCCCAAATTTACTGGTACCGGCGAATCCGCATCACGTGTGGATATCCCAGCCGTCTACGTCACACCCATCGCCAACGATAAACCCGTCGGCACTTTCATGAGCTCGCTGATTTCATTGCGCGATGATTTAATGCAGGTGAACCAACCCCAGGAATTTGAAGTCAACGGCAAGCCTTACACGCTTCAACTTCGCTTCAAGCGCAACTACAAACCCTACACGGTTTATCTGAATAAATTCCGGTTCGATCGATATACGGGGACGCAGGTCGCGAAGAATTTTTCCAGCGATATTCGTCTCGTCGATCCATCCGTGAAAGAAGATCGACAAGTCCATATTTCGATGAATCACCCGCTGCGATACCAGGGTGAAACATTCTTTCAGGCCGGGTGGGATGAAGAGACAGAGCGTGGAACCATCCTTCAAGTCGTCAAAAATCCCGGTTGGACCCTGCCCTATATTTCGTGTGCGATTGGTGGGCTTGGTCTCCTGATTCACTTCGGGATCACGCTGGTCAACTTCTTAAAGCGCCAACTGGGAAGCAAAACCAAGTCGGCCGTGGTGTATACACCGGGCGTGGCGATCGGGAAGTCGAAGGCTTCGAGAAGTGGGACCGCGAAACCGCAAGCCGAAGAAATTGCGCCTTCCGGTTGGGTCGATTGGGGCATTCCGCTCGGCGTTGCGTTTGTCACGCTGATCTATTTGATCTCGCAGGCATTTACACCGGCGCAAAAGAGTTCGTTTGATCTGCTCAGCTTTTCGCAGTTGCCTGTTTCTCGCGACGGGCGAATCCAACCCCTGGATACAACCGCTCGCGTGGCCCTTCGTTCGCTGCGTGGGAAAGACCATGTGACGGTTGAGGAAAAGGATCAGAAAGGCGAAGTGCAGAAGCGCGAGATGCCCGCCGCCGAATGGATGGCCGAGGTTATGGCGAGGCCGGAAAAAGCCGCCGAATACAAAGTATTCCGTATCGATTGGCCGGATCTGGTCGGACGATTAACCAAAGAGCCCGGCGAACAATATTTCTCGCCGAACGACGTTTTTGCCCACTGGAATGAATTTGCGCCCCAATTCATCAACGCATCGGAGGCCAAGCGAGAAAAGAAGAACACGCCGTATCAAACACAGTTGTTGGCCCTGTTTGAAAAAATCCAGTTGTATCTGCAACTCGGTGGCGCTCAAACCGCGTCTGCCTACCGGGCATTCCGCATTGAATCGCCCGAATTGCGCCAGGTGCTTGCCCTGCCCGCGGACCAGACGATCTTCTCCCTGGATGATCTGGATCGCTCGAAGCAGTTCCAAATGCTCGAACAGGTCGCCCAGACCATGGTGCAACGCCCCGCCGCCGATCGCAGCGCCAATGAACAGAAAGTGCTTGATCTGTACGGCGCTACGATGCTCTATCGAAAGGTCGCCCCGGTACAAAGTTTATTTCTAGTTCCACCCCAAACCGCAACCACTGATTGGCAATCGCTTGAATCGACCGTCGCCGCGTCTGAAAAAGCCGGACAGAAAATGCCGGCCGACGTCTCGGCCTATCAGAATCTCCAAAGCGCTTATGCCGATGGGCGACCGGAGCCATTCAATCAAGCCGTCGCGATGCTCCATAGCCGCGCCGATCAGTTGGCCCCTACCGATGCCGCCAAGGCTCGCTTCGAAACATTGTTTAACGCGTTTGACCCATTCTACAAATGCATGATTTTCTACGTCACCGCTTTCCTGCTCGTCTGCTTCTGCTGGTTGGGCTGGACCAAACCACTCTATCGCACGGCCGGTGTGTTGCTCGTCTCGGCATTGGTGGTGCATACCGGTGGACTGATCGCACGCATCTACATCTCCGGCCGACCGCCGGTGACGAACCTCGCCTCATCGGCCATCTTCATCGCCTGGGGTGTCGTCGTTCTATCGCTTGCGTTTGAATTGATCTATCGCAACAGCATCGGTTTCATCACCGCCGCCGTTGCGGGTTTTAGTTCATTGCTCATTGCCGACCGTCTTGCCCTGCAGGATGGCGATACCATGAAAGTGTTGCAGGCGGTGCTCGACACCAACTTCTGGCTGGCAACACACGTTGTCTGCGTGACGCTCGGCTATGCCGCCACGTTCCTCACCGGGCTGCTCGGAATCATCTACATCATCTGGGGTGTTTTCACCAAATCGATGAAAAAAGAAGACGCCAAAGAACTCGCCCGCATGACCTATGGCGTGGCCTGCTTCGCGATTTTCTTCAGCTTCGTCGGCACGATCCTCGGTGGTATCTGGGCCGACCAATCCTGGGGCCGATTCTGGGGCTGGGACTCAAAAGAAAACGGCGCGGTGCTCGTGGTGCTCACGAACGCCGTGCTGCTTCACGCCCGCTGGGGTGGTTTGGTCCGCGAGCGCGGCATCGCGGTGCTGGCAGTCTTCGGCAATATCGTCGTCGCCTGGTCGTGGTTCGGCACAAATCAACTCGGAGTCGGCCTCCATGCCTACGGCTTCACAAACGGTGTGAGTGAGGCGATCTGGACCTTCGTAGGCAGCCAGGTTTTGATCATGGGTCTCGGACTGATTCCGTTAAAACTATGGGCGAGCACGAACACAGCTTTGTCGCCGGAACCGATTCGAAGGCCGGCCAAGCTCGCGCAACCAGTGGGATAGCATTCGGGTGCCATGGCCACGCTCGGGAGGCTCTCTCGTACCGAACCCGGCCTCCGCGTGGCCATGTCTTTGTTCCGCCGAATAAACATGGCCACGCGGAGAGTTCCCTTACCTGTGAATGGTCGACGACTGCGTGGCCATGGCACCCAGAATCTTGTTCGCAACAAGTTCAAACTTCTGTGTCATTGTGATTCTGTGGCTTATTCGTCCCGTTGGGTGGGGCTGACACTCTCGTATTCCTATGCCAAAATCACGCGCGCCACGGCCGGTGCGCTTTCGGAGGTTTGTGCGGACACGAAAGATGGGACATTCCCCTGAAAATGGCTGAAATTCAGCATTCCCAGGTATTTTTTGACACCCCAAAAACTGTTGCATTTTGTTCGTTTTTGTTGCATTCGGAATCCCGGAATGATCGGAGTGTGATACGATGATGCACATGCGAAACCTTCCCCTCCCCCGCCACCTTCGCAAATTCCATTTGTTCATACTCGCGATGCTCATCGCGTTCGGCACTGCATCGGAAGGTGAGGATATCGAAGGCGTTCAACCGGCGGCGTTGGATCAGCCGCGCATCAATCTTGTCGTACGCAGACAGGCCAAAGGTCGACCGCTCAGCGTCAAAGCCGGGGGTGAAGAGACCTTCAACCTCGAAGCATTTCTCGATACCGGGGCCAGTGGCGTGGTGCTTTCGGTTCACTCCGCCGATCAACTCGGAATCAAGCGCGAGACCACTGCGGGGGCCAAGCCCACCGAAGTGCAATTTGAAGATGTCGGTGTCGGTGGCGGCAGCAAGTTCGGCGTCTCCGAGACCGTCTTTCTTTCGATGGCGGCCTACGCGCCGAACACCAACGTCGAGAATATCGATTCGGTCAACCTGATTTATTTGCAGTCGGCCGGCCCGCTCCGCGCTCAGATCGGGCCGTTGGATGTGGGGAATGATCTGCTTGCCTCGCTGGTCCTGGGGAATCTCGACATCGTGGGCACCCCGGCCATGCAGGGCAAAGTGATGGTGATGGATACCAGGGACGTCAACAACATGACCGACAAAATCCGCACCTTTCTGTATGACCCGAAAGTGAAGTCGAACGATGGACCGGGCATCCCGAAAACAAAACGGCACATCAAGTTGAGCTATGCTTCGTTTAAAGAGTTCACCAAAACGATCCCACCCACGGCCGAGGCACCGGCGGTATTTGCCAATCCGTTCATCGGACCCAACCCTTTGAAACCCGTCGGCGATTTAACTCCGCCGATCGTCGTGACCCAAAAAGGCAAATCATCGGCGGGCAGTTGGTTGCTCGATACCGGGGCGGCAGCGTCCATGATTTCCCGCAAGCAGGCGGCGGCGGTGGGTGTCAGCTACACCGCCGGAACGTTCGGTACCGATCACCCCAAGCTTGATGGCATTCCGGCGGATCAGCAGTTTACCATGACCGTGAGCGGGATCGGTGGCGCGAAAAAAGCCGCAGGTTTTTATCTCGATAAACTGACCCTTCAAATGCGCGAAGGCCAGCCGCTGGTGTACGTTCGCGCCCCGGTTTTGATCGCGGATATCACGGTGAAGAATCCGACCACCGGTCAGGAGATGACCCTCGACGGCGTGTTCGGAATGAACTTCCTCGTCGCCAGTTGCAAAATCGACGAAAGCGCAATCCTTCCCGACCTCGACAAGCTCACCCCCGGTGCCTTCCGCTGGATCGTCTACGATCAACCCGCAGGCTTGCTCGGCCTGGAATAAATTGTATTCGTGGCATCGGCGGCTCGCCCGTGTTTTTTTGGAAAGAAACGCGGGCGAGACGCCCACACCACCCCAAGCAACGTTTACTCCCGCCCGCGCACACCGGGGTTGGCAGGATCGCGGAGATACAGCAGACCGGTGAAATGTTCGTCGCGGCCATAGTCGATCGGGCCGGCCCAGCTCGCGGATTCGCCGGTGGCGTTTTTGTGCTGCACGAAGTTGAAGCGTAAGAGCGTCGGTTGAACGCCGGGATGCTTGGCATCGTTCATGGCACTCCAGGGGATGGCCAATTCAGCTCGCCAGATCGCATCGGTTTTTTTCGTCTCCGTCGTGGCGGCATACCGCACGGCTTCACCGACCACGGCCTCCCACGGATTGGCGTTCTCTTTGGGATTCGTCCGCCGTTCGACAAATAACTGGCCACGCGGTTTGCAAACCAAATGAAGCACAGGCCCGGTGCTGCCATCGTTGTAGATGGGTTGCACGATCATTTCACACAGATCTTCTTCCCAGGCGCGGCGAAATTGATATTCGACAAAATTCCGCTCGGCTCCACCCACCGGTGCCTGCTGAACCCCGTTCACTTTGAACGCGATATAAAAATCATTTTGACCCCATCCGGAAAATATTTGCGTCGGAGTCGAGGCAAACTGAAGCTCGAGTTTCTGGATCGCCGGGCGATTAAGCATTCGCACGAGCGGGCCATCCTGAATTGTGTCCGCCTGGCTCCAATCTTCCAGAGAACCGTCGATCTTCAACGGTGAATTTCCCCGCCGATCGGAAATCGCCACCGGAGCCACCACCCGCAAAAGTGATTGACGATTCGTCAGATTGTTGACGAACAGCACATCGACCGGTTGTCGGGTTTCAACTGTGACCCGATCCACGTTGACACTCGCCTCCATGTCGAACCGCCGCACGTTGAAAACGTTAATCGCCAGATTCGGTGGAATCTCAACCGGCTGCGGCCGGTATTGCCACGCCGGCGGCGCGGCGCTCCATTGAAGCTGGCCCATCAATCGTTGATCGGCGGCGTTGTAGATATCCAGCCCTAGCCGCACATCCACCCATTTGCCGATCCCCGGATTCACACTCCAACCCCAGGAAGTGGTACGACCCAACAACAGCGGACGCTCCTGCGGCTCGGCCCATTGCAGCGTGCGGCCATTGAGATCAATCTCCTTGTTCTGATCCGCAGGTTCACCCGGTGGGCGCAGAAGAATTGAGTCGGCCAGCAGGTTTTTGACCGACTCCCACGCCACCAAATCCGCCGTACCACACATCAGCGCATAAGTGGGATCAGGAATTTGCGTCAGCGGGATTTCCACCGGCTTGGTAATCAACCGCGCCATGACCAGCGTGCGAATTACTTCCCCTCGCTGCCGCGCGAGATAGAGATATTCATAGTCCTGTTGCGCGCGGCGAAGCCATTTCAATTGAACGGTCGGCACGGGTTCATCCACACCGAACCACTGGCCCGGATAGAACCACACCAGATCACTGGGATCGGCCGGCTGATCCGGGTTGTCATACGTGGGCAACGTGCCCGTCCACTGGATTAATTCCGCCTGGCGTAAAAATGCAAGCCATGCCCAAAGACGTACGTCTCGCTCATCGCCACCCGCGCCGATATAGGGAACAAGGCCCGGCAACTCAGTGCGAAGCCAATGGGGTGGATGCTTTAGATTTCGCGGCCAATTCCCGTTGGGTGCCGCCGACACCAATCCTGGCCCGGCCGTCACGAGTCGATCCGCCGCGGTTTCGGGAATGAGCAAAGGCGTGTTTTCTCCGGCGAACTGCACCTGTTCATCTTCCATCGGAACGTTCACCCGCACGCGCGGATGCGCAGCCAAAACTCGGGCCGCTTCAGCGGACAGTTTAAAGCTGTCCGCAGCGCCAATGCGACCGGGCGTCGGGTTTTCAATCGTGACGGCGGTGTATTTCAGAAGGTCTAATTGATCGAAGTGCGTCGCTACGGCGGCCCAATATTGCGCCCGGGATTTGTCGTCGAAGCTTTGCAGATACGGCGTTGATGGAAGCGGCCAGAAGCCAAGTGGAATGCGATCGGCAAAAGCATCGCCCTTGAGCCATGGCAGCGTGACGGAATCAAAATCCTCCCACGCCACGCGCGGGGGCGCGTTGGCGGGCCATTTCACCTGCGGTTGAAGTTGCGGCACAACCACCTGCGCGCGGTGCATTTGGCCAAGCCGAATCAGTTGATCGATCACCTTGAGCGGCGCCGCGAGAGTGGCCTCTTTTCGCGTGAGGAGTTCCGGGCGAGCCGTCTCGAAAATCGCGGGATACAGCTTCCGCAACATCGACCATTCCAACCGACCCACCATCATCAGATGGCGGTCATCCGGAATCACGAAGTCATGTACGCGCAGTGAAATCACGAGGGTCGAAACCACCCGGCTGCCTTCCAGCACCTCGAACGTTGTCTGGTAATCTCCGGCCCGCGCGGCGGCGGGAACCGCCAGATCAATCCAGAGCATCCCCGGTTCACCGGCGGCCGCAGCGCGGCTGCGCGGATTGCGCGGATCACGAGGATCACGCAGCGCGCTTAAATTAACCTGGCCGTTATCAACCACCACCGGCAGCAACGCACGCGGCAACGAACGGGGCAGGCGATTGTCAGAAGTGGGCTCGCGCCCGGTATGCCTGACGAACCCGGCACGATTCAGATCCACCGGCATCGGCAGTAATTGGTACGCGGTATACTGCTGGACTTCAATTCGATCCTCTCGCGCGGTTCCGGCACCGATCCGCAACGCTTGCATTCTCAAAACGGCGGCGGTCTTTTCGGCCGTCTTCGGAAGTTGGCTCACCTGAATCGCAAAGCTGACTGTTTCATTCTTGGCCGATGTAAGAGAGACCGGCGTCTCAACAGGCAAAGGGATAATCGGATCGTCAAAGTTGAGCGATCGCACCTTTGGGCGAGTATCCTGCACGACCGTTCCGCCATGCCCACCGTCGATGGCCGGCGGGCAACCGGTGAGAAGCACCAATGCGAGGCAAATCGTCGAGAAAATCACCAGGCGGGCAGGCAAATGCATGAGGAGCTTTCGGACGTTGACTGTTTTGATCAAGGTTTTTCCGCAAATTCCGACAGCCAGCAGGCGGCTTGAATACGATCATCTTAACGAAGAACCTTGGGGCATGCCAAGACGGGTGCTATGATCTTAGAACTTTGGAGTACTGTTCATGGCGAATGGAAGTCGAATGGCAATCATTATCGTAGTGCTGGGAGTCGTAGTGGCGCTTCTGGCTTTGAAATTCCGGATTTTTGCGCCGCTGGAAATGCCACGGACGACAACGCAGTCACGCTAAATGAGCAGGCATGATTACGCCACGTTCGTCGTCCTGTCCCCTCTCCTGGTACTCCGGGGGAGGGTTAGGGTGGGGGCCGATTTCGCCGTGAAAGTAAGCCTCCACCCCGCCCTCCCTCGGAGTACCGGGAGAGAGAATAGCCGCGCGTCATCACGCACGGTCATTTGGACAACCTGCACTGGGTTGCCAATTTGAACTTGCACACGTCACTTCAATTGGCCGTTTAAGCCTGATTGAGCAATTCGAGAAAGCAATCGCGCTTCATCGCCTTCGCGGAATTGGATTGCCATCTCCAGGCGCCAGAGGGTCATTGCCGTTCGAGGAAGGGAGGCGATCTTGGCCCAGTCTTTTTCCGTGCAGATCATCACCTCGGCTTTGTTTGCCAACGCCATCAGGCTGGATAACTCGGTTTCACCGTAAGCGTGATGATCTGGAAATGCTTGCGTTCCAACCAGCTTCCCCGCGAGTTTTTTGACCTGTCGAAAGAAGCTTTCAGGATCCCCAATCGCGCAAAAGGCAAAGGCTCTTTTGTTCGCCAGGTCCGCGAGACCCCGCCTTGAATCGCCGTCGAGTATTTGGACCGGTGCATGGCTCGC
>JBBRMF010000171.1:0-11284 GCA_038230975.1 Tepidisphaerales bacterium | reverse complement strand
CTCTTTTTATATTTTTTTTTATCTTCTGGGTGGTGCGCCGTTCCGCGTTCTGCTTTTTTGGGTTTTCCTTCCAGCCCCCCCTCCGCTTCGCGGCGCTCCCGGCCCCGGGCCACCCCGACTCATTCTGAAGTTCCATTTAATCGGTGACCGGCTTGCGAATAATCCGTGCGTAGTCGATCGCTCGCTTCATCACTTCGTGAAGCGATTCGCGCACCATCATCTTTTCACCGGTATCGCAACAGACGACTGTGTCCGGCGTCGATTCGACGTACTTGATCTTCTCGGCATTCATGACGAACGCCTGACCGTTAAGACGCGTAAGTGTGATCATGGCAGTTCCACCACCTGAAAAAAAGGAAGCGCCTGAATTCAAAAACCGAATTCAGGGTTGAGTTTAAAATCGCCCCCGCGACAGCAGAAGTAACACCTGTCGCGAGGGCTGAGAGCCGCAGGATGGATCCTCCATCCGTCTATTGATTTATCGAGACGCGTTGATCAGATCCGTGATCAACTGATTGGCCGTTGTAATTACTTTGCTGGCCGCGGAGAAACCCGTCGAGGCGATAATCAAATTGACGAATTCCTTCGATAGATCCACGTTGCTTTGTTCCAGCGAGCCGGATCGAATCACCCCGGCTCCCAGCTGCGCCGGTGGGCCGATCGCCGCCGAACCACTGTTGGCGGCAGCTCCGTATTGATTGCTGCCCTTGTCTTCAAGCCCTTGCGGATTGGCAAAATTCGCAATCGCCACTTGCCCGAGCGTTCGGGTCAATCCATTGCTGAATGACCCGGTGATGACCCCGTCCAAGCCGATCGAAAACGAGCTCAGGCTTCCCAGGGGTGAACCATCCTGCTTGGCGGTGACCAATGTTGACGTTGTGCTGGCTAGAGCAGTCGTACCCGTGAAATCCAGTTTTACTGCGAAAGGTGATTTTGCACCGGTCCCGGTTCGATCAATCTTGACGTTATTACCCGTGCTGGAAATCAATTTACCGTTCACGTCAAAATCGAGCGTCCCCGTACCCACGATCTGATTGCCCGTGGTATCCTTATTGTCCGTCGTGTCGGCGGTGAAACTCCACTGCGTTCCGGCGGAACTCGATTTTTGGTAGACTGCGGTGATGTTCACAGTCACCGGGGTTCCGAGCGAATCATAAACGACGGCGCTCGTGTGAATGCTCTCGCCGCTCGGATTGCTGGTGAAGCCGGCGGTGTTTGTACCGTCTTGAAAGTCGAGTGGCGCACTCGTACCGGAAATAAAGGAACTTGCGCCAATCGACAGTGAATTTGCCGACCCGGTGTTGCCGACGACCACAATTCTTGCGGCATTTGGAATCAGGAGATCTGCTTCAACTACCGCACCCGGAACGGGGGCCAATGGATTGGCCGGAATCCCTCCGTTGCCACCGTTGCCAAAAGTAGTGTCGATTCCCAGTCCGTTATTAAAAAAGTTGGTCAGGTCACCCAGTGTCGAAGTCGCGGTCACCTTGAATGTTTCAGGAGCGGTGTCGCGCGAGCCCTTCTTTCCCTGAAAGGTAAATATCTGCCCGACGCCAAACGCCGCCGTCGCCGGGGTTGTTGCATCTGCAACATCCGTGAGCAGCGTACTGCCCGTCGGCACGGCACCGCCGCCAACCCGTGTCAGTAACTGGCTATTCAAAATGCTTGCACCTGTGGCTACGAGCCCACCAGCATCGAGATTGCCCGTGAAATTGACGGCCTGCGTGGCTTGCGCTGTGCTGGATGCCCCCAGGGGAATGCGCAAATTTCCAAGCTTGCCGGGAACGATATTGAATGCTTGATCGACTCCATACCCTTGCACGAAACTACCGCTTGCCGTTACGAGACGGTCGCTGGAATCCAGATCAAACGAACCATCGCGTGTGTAAGTTTGCTCCTCGGCTTTCACAATGAAGAATCCCGTGCCTTCGATCGCCAGATCCGTGCTCTTGCCTGTTGGTGCAATCGAACCGGGGGTGAAATCTTTTTGAATCGCGGAGATTTCCGTTCCCAACCCATGCTGGTTTGGGTTCGTTCCTCCAAACGTTGCCGAGGGAGATGAGCCGCCGGAGTCCGTGACATAAAACTGTGCCCTGAACAACGCGCGACTTGACTTGAATGCCACGGTGTTGACGTTGGCGATGTTGTTGCCGACCACGTTCAGCCGCGTGGTGTTCGCGTCCAAACCCGACAGTCCCGTAAATAGCGTACTGGTAAGTGCCATACTGATTCCTTCAACAACCCACGAAAAATAAACCTTGCCTGACTACGTGGATTTTGCTCACGCTGCGGCGGTCGTTGCCGGTGGAGTTGTCGGCGCAGTTGCCGCGGGCCCATTGCCAATCGTCGTCACTTTGCCAAGCTGCAATTCTTTTCCAGTGTGGAGTTCAAGATAAACCTGGTTCTGGCTCACCCGCACGGAATCCACCACCCCTTGAACATTGTTGTTCTGGTCGTCAACGCCCTGCACGGCTTTGCCGATCAAATTGCCCGCGGACCCGATCTGGCTTTGGGTGACCAGCCCCGTGAGGGCGCTTTGCAGTTGCGTTGAAGACTGCAATTGCCCGATCTGGCTTACCTGCGACAACAGCTCACTGCTCTTGGCAGGGTCAGTAGGATCCTGATTCTGAAGCTGCGTGATCATCAACTTGATGAAGTCATTTGCGTTAAGCGTCGAGCGATTGCTCGATGCGCCGGAAGTTGAAGTCTTTCCCGATTGGCCCGTTCCAGCGATGGCTCCAGTGATGCTCATGCCTGATCCTTCGGCCTTGGGAACTGAATTGATTCAAAAATCGGACGGGGTAGTTTGCGCGCTGGCAATCATTGCGCTTTGCCGCGCGGTTTCGGCGCGAAAATGATCGCTTGTCCGGATGTGATGCGATTTCAATTGGATTCCTGCGCCACCCCATTTTTCAGATGGCCCGGCGTTTACGCCGGTTTTTTGACAGTTCTCTCCCCCGGTACTCCCGGGGAGGTTAGCACTAAAGCGCGGCTCGGCTCACACATTCGGAAGATAGCCACGGAGGCACAGAGACACAGAGTGAGAAGCACAGAGAGAACCAACTATTCACATTCGCATCTTTATGATCTTCTCTGTGTCTTTGTGCCTCAGTGGCCATTTTTTGCCCGAATATTTTAAGTCGCGATGCAGTGATAGAGTGAGGGACGCATTTTTCTCGATCTAGGGGGACAAGACGCACAAGCCATCGGCTCAGCCCGTCGTCTTCGACCGCTGTTCACGCCGTTCACGGAATGCAGCTTTGCGGGTTTCGGCCTTGGAACCTTCAAGTCTTACTTTGATCTCGCGTTTCGGTTTCACCCGCTTTTCATCGCCGTCTTCCTGCTGACCGAGGTTCCACAATTGTTTGACCTCGCGCGGCGTAAGAATGCGAAATTGCCCCGGCCCCAGCCCCTTCAAAGTCAACGGCCCCAGTTTCACGCGCGTCAGATCGCGGACCTTATGCCCGATGCGCGCCAGCATGCGTCGAACCTGCCGATTTCGACCTTCGCGCAACGTGATTTCCAGCGTGCTTTTTTCATTCCCGCGCGTCACGATTTTGACGTTGCTCAGTTCCGCCTTAACCCCCTGCCCGGTACGTTCATCCGAAAGCCAGATCCCTTTGGCCATCTCGTCGACCGCTTCGCCCGTGACATACCCGTCGACGACGGCTTTGTACGTCTTGGGGACACCATAGCGCGGATGGGTGAGATGGTTCGTCAGCTCGCCGTCGTTGGTCATCAACAGCAGGCCCTTCGATTCGGCATCCAATCGGCCCACCGGATAAACACGCCCGGGCAAATCCGGCGGTAACAAATCAATGACGCGCGTCTGTTCTCCCTGGGCCACATTCGTACTGTAGACCCCTTTGGGTTTATTGATCAGGATATAAAGCCGTTTGCCAATCTGCTTTGCACTGACTTTCACCGGCTCGCCGTCCACCTCGACCTGATCCTTGGAAGGATCAATCAGCAACGGAAGCGTCATCTTGACCTTCCCGTTCACCGACACGCGGCCTTCGGTGACCATCTGTTCAATACTGCGGCGGGAAGCCACACCTGCGTTGGCAAGGATTTTCTGGATTCGTTCTTTCACAACGGCATTATGCACGATTTGAGGGGAATTGGGTATCATTGCCAGAGACCGATGGACGTTCGCAGCCTAATTAGGTTTGGAATCGCCAACCGATGATGGATAACACATTGAATTCAGAAACCGTTGCGGCACTCCCTGCAAGCTGCTGCGGCATCCGTTCGACGGAACAAAATCTGTCCGAAATTGACAGCGGCCGAATCATGGTCACCGTCTCGAAACAAGATATCCAAAGGATTGTGTTGCGCCATGGCGTTCAAGCCCCGCATCCTGTCGTGCAGTTAATCGCAGGAATTGTTCTCATAAGCCTGGGCTATTTTCCAATCCGCCATCTCGTGTACTGGTTTCAGCACGGGGGTATCTACTTCGACTACGAAGCCTGGATCATTGCGTTGGTCATCGCCGGAATGTTTATGGTTCGTGGAGCCAGCAAGAAAGGCTATTTTCTGGATGTTGAACTAAGCCAAGGCAATAAGCGACTCGCATTCCAGCGAAACCCCGATGCAAAAGATTTGGATATCTTCGTTGGCTTGATCGAGCAGTGCTACGGCTTGAAAATCTCAAGAGAAATTTGAACGATCCGATGACGACCGCCATGATTCAAGAACTGGTCGAGCAATCTGATTTGCTCTAACGACACACAATTGATGAATACCATCGAATGATCGCCAATGGCCCTATTGAAGAGGAAGCACCGTTTGAGCTTTTGACGGCCAGATCGTCCGTAAGATTCGCCATCTCACCGGGGAGAAACGAAAGACGATCAGTCGCCGGCATGGATTGGCCGTGATCCGTCTCGGTGAATTGAATAGTCAGCTTAAATCGTTGGGCTGCCATATGCAGACCCAACAGCCGATCACGATCCCGCCGAACGATGAACCCGAGCCCGATGCTGCAATTATTCGTGGCGCTGCGGATGACTATTCCAGTCATCCAATGCCGTAGGATGTTTTGTGCATCATTGAAGTGGCGGATGGGTCGTTACGCCGCGACAGAGTATACAAGCTGGAGCTTTACGCCAAGGCGAATATTCCTGTGTATGCGATTGTGAATTTGATTGATGAGGTGATTGAGTTGCATACTCAAGTGGTGCCGAGCCCGGGGGAAGTATATAGAGCGAAAGTTGGTCGGTGTTGACGACACAGTTTCATTTCCGACGGCAACGGCGGAAGGCCTCATCGAGCGCGTGGAGCAATTGTTCCCTTGAGAAACTGACTACCATCTTCGTGATTCAGAGCACACGGGGCAACAATTGTGATCCTTTTTATCGAGCTTCACAAACTGTTTCACGGGTAGGACGAACCGTAAGGACTGGTGGGAAACCACCAGCCTTTTTTTTGAAAACGTTCTAGGACTAAAGTGCGGGATATTGCAAGTAGGTCGGACTAAACGGCACTGTTCCCCCTCAAAAACAAATCCGCGCTCACCTTAAAGTGTGTACAAAGCCGCACGATATGCGCCTTGCTCAACTCCCTCTCCCGCCGCAGGATCGATGAGCCGAGTTGCCGGTTTCCGAGTAACCTGCCGAGGTCGGAGGCGCTCATACCGCTTTCATCCAGCAAATATTGAAGCATCGCGATGCCATCCATATCCGCATCTCCGATCGGATGATGAGCCTGCTCGTAAACCCACACGAGTTCCGAAAGTGCATATAAATAATCCGCCTGACCCGGTGTAAGCCGGCTTTCCTTAATCACTGCGAGCGGTTCGATGACGGCGTGTGCCTGGCGAAGTTGCGAGTCATCGGCAACGGGCTTCAACGGGAATCGCAGGATCAATTCCATGTAATCGGCCGGAGGACTTGAAGGGATCCGCTTTCGCGCGCTTTTACGGCTCGTGAATCGGTCCGATGTTGCGCGCGTCTTGGTCATAGGACTTCCTTCCAGGCATTCTTAGAATACTCGGCGTGAGTGAAAAACCTCAGAACATAAATCAATCCGTGATTGTAATGAATCGCGACAATCAGGCGGTATTTATTCCCGCCGATATTGAAGACGGTGACGATGTTACCGCCCGTTACTTTCACCGCGTCGGCATGCGGATACGATGTGCGAACGTCATCAATACACTTCCAATCGGCCCGCCTGACAACCGTGATCCACTTGCGAAGCACCGCCTCAACGTCGGCATGCTTCAACCCGTAATTTAGAAGCGTCGGCTCTTTGATGATCCGCACGAACACATTATGTACTCAATCCGTCCATTTGTCACGCGTAATTTAATTATTTTTCCCGCCTGCCTTTCGTCTACCCCTTCGTTGGAAACGTCACCTCCAACCAAACACAGTCCGTCAGCGTCTTGATCACCGGATTCGTCATCACCGCCGGCAACAGAACGGTATCGCCCTTGCGGAATGTGGTGGGTTCTTTCATGCCGTCGACTTTTACCTCGGCTTCGCCTTCCAGCATGATCCAGACGACGGGTTCATCGTACGGGACGGCTTCTTCAACGCCTTCGGTGAATCGCACTTTTTCCAGTTTGAAATACTCGCAGGAAACGAGTTGCGAGACAGTGGTGAAAAGCCCGGCTACGTGATTGCGCGGCTGCTTAGGTTGCGGAGTGCCGCTGAAATCAATGCACTGCAACGCCTGATCGACGTGCAGCTTTCGGGTTTGGCCGGTGGCGGGTTCGATGCGGTTGAAATCGAAGACGCGGAACGTGGTGTCGCTGGGGGTTTGGACCTCGGCGACCAGCACGCCGGCACCGAGCGCGTGGACGGTGCCGCTGGGCAGGTAATGGCAATGGCCGGGCTTCACCGGAATGCGAACGATGTGATCCATCACCGTGCCGTTTTCGATCGCGGTTTTGAACTGCTCGCGCGTCGTGCCTGGGGTGAGGCCTTTGTAGATGGCAGCATCCGGCTCATGCTGCATGATGTACCAGGCTTCGCTCTTCAGATGCGCATCCGGGTGCGTGTTGGCGTAATCCTGATCGGGATGGACCTGCACTGAAAGATCTTCGCGGGCGTCGAGGAATTTGATGAGGATGGGGAATTGGCCGTTCGCGCCGGAGAGCGGCACGTCGCCCATCAGATCACGTCCGAATTCCTGCACGGCCCAGTGGAGCGATCGGCCGGCGAGTGGGCCATTGGAAATTTCGGCGCTGACCCAGTCAGAAGAACCATCGACCACGCCAGGCGGGAAGTCGTATAACTCCCAGCTTTCGCCGATCTGCTTGCCTTCCGGGAGCGATTTCTCGACGACGGATTCGATTCGCCGACCGCCCCAGATTTTTTCAACGAAACGCGGGCGAAATTTGAATGGATATAATGACATATTTTTTTGTTGTGCTAACTACCGGTAGATGCTATTTACGGTCGATCCTACTATCGGTAGGGTACGTAGTTAATCATGAGTGGGTGGCGTTCACCCGCCGCGATTGAATAGGTTAGGTTTTCGGGTCGAAATATACAACGGTGTGCGCTAACGCCGAAAGAGGTGCGATCTTGCTTCATTACAAGGATGGTCTGCCGCAAGCCACTGCCTCGAACAATGGATCGGTTCATTCAGAGCCTCAACCCACTCCACCCAGGACGGGGATGAAGCATTTTGTTCTCGATACCAACGTACTGCTTCACAATCCCAACGCGATTTTTTTGCTAGCCGACAACCAGATCATTATTCCGTTTGAGGTGTTGGAAGAACTGGACAAATTTAAGACGGGGAATGATGACCTCGGTCGAAATGCGCGAACGGTGATCCGGCATTTGGATCGGTTGCGTCAGGCAGGTCGATTGGCGGATGGGGTGCCGGTGAAAGACACGGGCGGCATCGTGCGTATCGTGCTGCCGCAGGATACGCCGCTGTCGCCGGGGCTGACGACCAACTCACCCGACAATCGAATCATCAGCGTTGCCTTTGGCCTGCATCAACAGGGCAAGCGGGTGACCTTCATCTCGAAGGACATCAACGCGCGCATCAAAAGCGATACGCTGGGCATTCACACGGAAGATTTTGAAGCTCAGAAAGTTGATTTCGAGCATCTCTACACCGGCTGGCGTGAAGTTGTCGCGCCGGCGGAGGCGATCAATCAACTGTTTCATGATCGGCAATTGAAATTGGATGTGACCGATCCGCTGCTTTCCAATGAATTCGTGTTGTTGCGCGATGAATTTGATCCGAATCATACCGCGCTCGGCCGGTACAAGACGGAGCTTCAGGCGATTATTCCCGTTCGGCCGAGACGCGGGCCGGTGTTTGGCATTCTGCCGCGCAATCTGCAACAGACGATGGCGCTGGAACTGCTGCTCGATGACAACGTGAAGCTGGTCTCGCTGATTGGTTCAGTCGGCACGGGCAAAACGTTGTTGGCGGTCGCGGCGGGGATGACGAAGGTACTCAATGAGCAAATCTACCAAAAGCTGTTGGTCGCGCGGCCGATCATGCCATTGGGTCGGGATATCGGTTATCTCCCGGGTGACAAAGACGAAAAACTGACGGCCTGGATGCAGCCAATTTTCGACAACATGAGTTACCTGCTCAGCAACCGCCTGACGAACGAAGGTCATCCTCAGCACGCCACGCTTTCCAGCGTCGAGCAGCGCATCAAGCAGTTGATCGAGGCGGGCAGCGTGGTGATGGAACCGCTGACCTACATTCGTGGCCGTAGCATTCCTCATCAGTTTATGATTGTGGATGAGAGTCAGAATCTGACGCCACATGAGGTCAAGACGATCGCCAGCCGAGTCGGTGAAGGGACGAAGTTGGTGCTGACGGGCGATGCAAGCCAGATTGATAACCCGTATCTGGATAGCAGTAGCAACGGGCTCTCGTATCTCGTTGAACGAATGAAGGGCAAGGGGATTGTCGGCCATGTGACGCTTGCCAAGAGCGAGCGATCGGAATTGGCGAGCTTGATTACGGATGAGTTGTAGATCGTACATTGGTGGTTAATTTAGACTGCGGCCCACAAATGGCAGGCGGCGATGAATTTCATCGCCGCCTGATTTTTAACCACAAATTTTGTCGATGACAAAATCGACTATGGTTTTACGACCTTATGTTCCTCGGTTGTCTTCGTGCCACCCTCTGCGGTCTTTTCGACCTTCTTCTCATCGACACTTGTCTTGCCGGTGTTTGCATCGGTCTTGACGGTTCTTTCCTCGGACACCTTGGAATCGCAACCCATCAGCATGGGAACGCCAACGAACGACAACCCCAGAACGGCTGAGATCAATTGCTTTCGCATCATATACTCCTCTGAATGCCCGCAAACTATTTCGCGGGGTCGAGGATCAGTAGTGCAAGTGCGGTGCCACACAGTTGAGATCGCCCGCATTATGCGTGAACAAGGCCTTGGCGGACCGTACCGGAACGAATACAGTAATTCGCTTTGCAATACGGCGGATAATTAAGGGATCAATATTTTCTGTAGGACAAAACGACATGGAGACCCCCCCACCCACTCCGACAAATACGACCATTCAGTTCGACGATTTCGCGAAGATCGAATTGCGCGTCGCCACCGTACTCGAATGTATCCCACATCCGAATGCTGACAAATTGCTTGTGCTGAAAGTGGATATCGGTACCGAGCAACGGCAGATCTGTGCGGGTTTGCGACAGCACTACGCCCCGGAACAGTTGGTCGGTAAACAGATTCTCGTCGTGGCCAACCTTGCTGCCCGGACGATGCGCGGTGAAGTCAGTCAGGGCATGCTGCTTGCGGCAACGGACTCGGTGACCGGGAAAGTTATTTTCGTTTCACCGTCAGAACCGACTGCACCGGGCAGCAAGGTCAGTTGAACGACTTCGCCCGATCGCTCGCGGATTGCCGAAACTGCAAATGCTTCGAGAACTACATATATCCAATTTGGCTGTGATTGCCGACGTACGGATTGAGCTGGACCCCGGCTTGAATTGCTTCACGGGTTCCACCGGCGCCGGCAAGAGCCTGGTGATTGGCGCACTACAGGTGTTGCTCGGGTTGCGCAGTGCCACTGAAATGCTTAGACCGGGAGTCGAC
The DNA here is from genome assembly GCA_038230975.1 of Tepidisphaerales bacterium. Lineage (GTDB taxonomy): Bacteria > Planctomycetota > Phycisphaerae > Tepidisphaerales > Tepidisphaeraceae > JANXVV01. The sequence continues at coordinate 1,230 of JBBRMF010000171.1, read as the reverse complement.
GAAGCACGCATTAGTGGTGTCTTTGAAATTCACAATCCCAAATTGCTTGCAGACGTGGAGCGAATCACCGACATCCAGGTTACCGCCGATGGAGGTGAACTACTGCTCACCCGCCGGCTCTATGCCAGCGGAAGATCCTCCATCAGTATCAACGGCAATCCGATTACGCTGGGCATGCTCAAGCAATTGGCCGAGACCTTGGTTGATGTTCACGGGCAGCATGACCATCAGTATTTGCTCAAGCCGTCGAATCAAATTGATGTGCTCGATCAATTTGGTGATCTCTGGTCGCTGCGAGAGAAATATCATGCCGTCTACGAACGGTTGCAAACGGCCCGGCAAACACTGGTCGAGCTTGATGCCAACCGCAACCTGCGCGAGCAGCAATTGGAACTGTATCGCTTTCAAGCCAATGAGATCGACAACGCAGAACTCGATCCGGTCGAGTATGACGAATTAAAGGCGCGGTCGTCGTTATTAAAGAATCTTGAAAAACTGAAAAAGGAAACCGGCTCCGTCTACGGCGCGCTGTATGAGGCGGATGGCTCAATCCTGGAACGTCTCAAGATGATGACGGCTGTGCTGGCGGATTTGGCATCGCTGGATGTGGGGCTGAAAGAGACCGCCGGAAATGTGCGGGATGCGACCATTTCTCTGGAGGAATCGGCATTCGACCTGTCACGATATCTCGATAAGCTGGATATCGATCCCGGTGAACTGGCGGAAGTGGAAGAGCGGCTGAACACCCTCAATCGCGTGTTGAATAAGTATGGCCGCACGATGGATGATGCGCTGGCGCAGCGGCAAGAGCTTGGGCAAAAAATCGCAGAGTTGGAGCGAGCGACCGTCGATCTTTCATCGCTTCAGAAAGAGATTGCTCCACTTTCACGAGAAGTGAAAACACTGGGTGAACAGTTGAGCACCCGGCGAAAAGCTGCGGCAAAGAAACTTGCTCCATTGATCGAGAAACAATTGACCGAATTGGGGATGGAAAAAGCCAAATTTACGATTGAATTTGCAACCCCGGCCAATGAAGAACGCACCTCTGGCGCGAGCGGATTTGATACGATTGAATTCGTTGCCCAGACCAACCCCGGCCAGTTGCCGCAACCGCTTCGCAAGATCGCCAGCGGCGGTGAGCTGAGCCGTATTATGCTCGGGCTCAAAGGCATTTTGGCGCATAGCGATCGCATTAGTGTTCTGGTATTCGATGAGATTGATGCGAATGTT
>JBBRMF010000170.1:0-11299 GCA_038230975.1 Tepidisphaerales bacterium | reverse complement strand
TGACCTTGGGTTACACGATTCAAGGCAAGGCCGGTGCCTTCGGCGATGTGATCGCGTCCGGCGTGCCGGAACCGACCACGCTCAGCTTGCTGGGTCTTGGCGCGATGGGCTTGCTCGCCCGCCGTCGTCGTAACGCCTGATGGAGTCTTGACCGTAAGTTGAAATAAGTTCCAGCGGCCCCGCGAGTCAGATTCGCGGGGCCGCTGGCGTTTGGACAATTCGGCGTTTGGGAATTCCACTTCAAAGGGAGTTCACGTCGCGCAGGAAATGCCGGATGGCAGCATTGAGCGATGGGGGATACCCTTGCAGATTCAACACTTACGTGAATACACGCAAAGGGAAGCCGCAAAAACATGTACGAATTCCGCTGAATTGCAGTGGACGGCACATACAGCCTAAACCGAACCTTGGCATACTAGGTTCAATGAGTGACTCTACTATTCCAAGTCGTAACCCATTGGCACCGGCGTCGTCGCCGTCCCCCCGTACGGCGCGAGCATTCACACTCGTTGAACTGCTGGTGGTGATTGGCATCATCGCGTTGCTGATGGGAATTCTCCTTCCAGCGCTGGGCAAAGCGCGCGAGTCGGCCCGACGCATTCAGTGCGCGTCAAATCTACGCCAAATTGGTTTTGCCATTCGAGCCTACGCCTCCAACAATCGTGATCGTTTTCACTATTACCCTCCTAATTATGGCCTTTGGGAACGGCCCCAAGGCTACCCCCTCGATCCCCTCGACCCATTTGCCTTCTGGGGAGTCGCATACCTGCCTTACTTCAGCGACTCGGCTACCTACAAAGGCAAAAATGCAGAGTCCGTGCTCAAAAGGGCCCGTGGTATGTTCCGCTGTCCCAGCATGGTTCAGATGGATCCGGATTCGTCAGAAGGCGGTTACTCTGACCCCAAACAGCCCGCAACATACGGCCTGACGCTATATCTCACCGTGGACCCGAGTTCCAACAATCGAGGGCGATCGCGGAAAATGGTGAGCATTCGTAATCATTCAGAATTCATCGTCTGCAGTGACGCCGCCGAGCACCGTCTCGAATGCGACGACGACGTCCTGTCCGCCATGGGCCATCCCACCAACTTAATGCAATGGCGAGTGACCGCACCCGGACACGCGAAATACGCGACCAATCAATCGCTCTGGGAATACTACCGTCATAATAAGATGTGCAACTGCCTCTTTCTGGATTCCCATGTCAGCGGCATCGCAGAGTCGAACGGCAAAGACGTCCCCGTCCACTACTACACCGGCCTTGGGAACGATGACGTGCCCCCGCCTCCATAAGCATCCGGCACGCTCACCGGACTTACCCATTTTAAATTTGAACGCCGCGCAAGTTTTGCGGTAGAATCGGTGCATCGTTACTTATTTCAAATGTCCATCTGAAGGTCATTCATGCACTTGAAAATGTCGGCCGCGTGTTTACTCAGTCTCGGTGTTTTTGCGGTTCCTTATTTTAATCCATCGCCCGCTCGCGGCGCTGAGTTGGTGGTGGCGGACGGTCCGAAAGAGCCGGCTGAAGAAGCCAGGTCTTTTCACCTTCCACCCGGTTTCGAAGCGCAGATGGTTGCCCGCGAGCCTGACATCCATAAGCCGATCAACATCGCCTTCGATGACAAAGGCCGACTGTGGGTCACGGATACCATCGAATACCCCTTCCCCGCACCCGCCGGCCAACCGACGCGCGATACCGTAAAGATTCTGGCCGATTTCGCACCGGACGGTCACGCCCGCAAAATCAGCACTTTTGCGGACAACCTGAACATTCCCATCGGCGTTCTCCCGCAACGCACCCGCGACGGCCATGACAGCGCGATCGTCTATTCCATGCCCGGCATCTGGCGCATCACCGATACCAAGGGAGATGGCAAAGCCGACCAACGCACGCTTTTGATCACCGGACAAGCCCACGATGACACGCACGGCATGACCGGCTCGTTCAACGAAGGATTCGACGGTCGGATCTATGCCGTCCATGGCTTCCGAAATGCGTCGAGCCTCAAAGGTTCCGATGGTTCGGAAATTGCCATGGAATCCGGTCACACTTACCGCTTCGCGCCCGATGGTTCGCATCTGCAAATCAACACATCCGGGCAGGTGAATCCATTTGGCATGTGCTTCGATCCGCTCGGGAATCTTTTCACGAGCGATTGTGAAACCATGCCGATTCTACTCACCTTGCGCGGGTCTTATTACCCGAGCTTCGGCCGCCCGCACGATGGCCTGGGGTTTGGCCCGGATATCACCGATCACATGTTCGGCTCCAGCGCCATTGCCGGTCTCGTGGATTACGTCGCCCCGCAATTCCCGGCGGAATATCAGAACATGATGCTCGTCGGTAACGTGGTCACCGGCAAAATTAACCGCGCCCAGCTTGCCCCCAGAGGCTCGGCTTTTCATGGCGATGATGCGCCGGATTTTCTCGTCAGTGACGATCACTGGTTCCGGCCCGTCTGCATGAAGCTGGGCCCCGATGGCGCGCTCTACATCGCAGACTTTTATAACCGCATCATCGGTCACTACGAAGTGGATCTGCATCATCCCGGCCGCGACAGGGAACGCGGAAGAATCTGGCGCATCGTTTACACCGGCAAGGGAACACCAACGGCTCCGCAAAAGACATTCGATCTGACCAAGGCATCGACCGTCGAACTTATCGCCGATCTTTCCGATCCCAACTTTACCGTCCGAATGCTCGCGATGAACTACCTGGCGAATGTCACCGGGCCGGCCGCCGTGGAGCCGTTGAAATTGGCGCTGGGCAAAGCCGCGACGCCTTCTCAAAAAGCGCACGGCATGTGGGCTCTCAAGCGATTGGGAGCACTGGATGACGCAATGCTCAAATCATTTGCCGCCGATCCGGATCGGCTTGTGCGCGTCCATGCCATGCGCGTGCTTTCGGAAACTCAACCCTGGAATGAATCATTGCGCGAAGCGGCGCTCGCCGGGTTGAAAGATACTGATCCCATGGTGCAACGCTGCGCCGCGGACGCCCTCGGACAACATCCCCAATTAGAAACCGTCCGTGCTTTGCTCGATGCTCGACAGAATGCGCCTGCAAGTGATATGCACCTGATTCATACGCTCCGAATCGCGCTTCGCAATCAACTCAACGACAACACCATCGCTGAAAAAATGCCCCTGCCGGGCTGGAACAACCAGGACTCGAAAGACCTGATGGACGTAGCTGCCGGTGCCACATCGCCGGGATCGACGCTGATGGTGGTCAGACAAGTCGGTGCTGCGTCTCTGGATGCGCAGAAATTGATCGCCACATTTCGACACGTCGGAAGACATGGCACCGATGCCAACGCCGAAGAACTCACGCAACTGGCCTCCACGAAATTCGCCGAGGATGATTCGGCGCAGGTCGGGCTGTTCCGCGCGCTCGAGGAAGGTCTTGTGCAGCGCGGAAGCACACCCGGCAAATCGATGCGAACATGGGGCCATGGCTTGGCATCGCGACTGCTCTCCAAACCCACCGAGGCCTTCGGTGGATGGACCCGCTTCAGTCTGGGCCAGTCCGTTCCCGATCGCGAAACCTGGTCCGTGGAAACTCGCAAAAGCGCCGATGATATCTCCGCGCGGTTCATTTCTTCATTGCCATTGGGTGAAACCAACACCGGTGTGATCCGCTCGAAGAATTTCGTGATTCCCGCAAAGTTGTCCTTCTATATCGCCGGCCATAATGGCCTTCCACCGGCGGAGCACCCGATCAAAAATATCGTCCGTCTCAAGGATGCCGAAACCAACGCCGTATTGGCCGAATCGCCCCCGCCTCGCAACGACAGCGCGCAGAAGATCACCTGGGATCTCGCAAAGTTCGAAGGAAAATCCGGTTATATCGAAGCCACCGACACCGATGATGCCACCGCTTACGCATGGCTTGCCTTCGGACGTTTTGATCCCGCCGTCGTAAAAATTCCCGCCGCTTCTGAAGTTCAACGCCTGGGAGCTGCCGTCGACATTGCTCGAACGCTAAAGATCACCGAGCTGGCATCGCCGATCGCCATGATGCTCGCCGACAAGAAGGCTGATCTGGCCTTGCGAATCGCCGCAGCCAAAGCGCTACCGGAACTAGACCCGAATCACGGCGAGTCCCTGAAACAAATGTCCGCGCTGCTGCTGGACACATCCGCCCCCGACACACTGCGTGAAGCCATTGCCACTGCGCTTCAACACGACACCTCACCCGCGACAATGACGGCGTTCATCGAAGGCATTCGTACCGCCCCGCAGAAACTCCAGCTTTCGCTCGCGAAATCCCTCGCCGCCACTCCCGCCGGAGCCGATGCCCTGCTCGATGCCGTGCAATCCGGCAAGGCTTCACCACGCTTGCTGCAGGATGCCAATGTGCGCGAACGCCTGAAAGTGGTGAAACCCACGGATCTCGACACCCGAATTGCAAAACTGACTGCCAATCTCCCGGCAACCGATGTCGCGGTTCAGGCACTCATCAATGATCGCGTTCGATCCTATGACCGTACCACCGCCTCGCTGGATCGCGGGTTGAAAGTCTTCCAGCAAAGCTGCATCGCCTGTCATAGCGTGGGTGGGATCGGCGCGCGTGTCGGCCCGCAACTCGATGGCATTGGTGTCCGCGGCCTCCCACGTCTTTGCGAAGACCTCCTCGATCCCAGCCGCAATGTGGATGCCGCCTTCCGCTACAACACCTACGTCCTGACCACCGGCGATGTCATCGCCGGCATCCTGCGCCGAGAAGAAGGCGATACCCTGACCGTTGCCGATTCCACCGGCAAAGAAATTCCCATTTCCAAAGACAAGATCAAGCGAACGATTCCCTCGAACCTGTCCCTGATGCCCGGCAATTTTGGAGAAGTCATTGCTCTCAAAGACTTCAATGATCTGATGAGCTACCTGCTGGCGCAGGCCAAATGAGAAAAACCCGCTGGCCGAAATCGATCACGATTCTGTGATCGTCACGCTCTTAAGCGTATCGCTGCCCTTGATCGCGTCGACCACTTCCTGCCCGGTGCGGGTCTGGCCGAAGACCGTATGCTTGCCATCGAGCCAATCCGTCACGATGTGCGTAATGAAGAATTGGCTGCCGTTGGTATTCGGGCCAGCGTTGGCCATCGAAAGCGATCCCTTCTGGTGCTTCCGGAATTTGCCGGGGGCTAATTCATCTTTGAACTTATAACCCGCATCGCCCGTGCCCGTGCCCAGTGGGCATCCACCCTGAATCATGAAGTTCGGAATGACTCGGTGAAACTTCAGCCCGTTGTAAAACCCTTCGTTTACCAGGAACACAAAGTTGTTGACCGTGTTGGGCGCATCCTTGGCAAACAGGTCGACAACGATCTTTCCCTTGTCCGTATCAAACGTGGCAACGTAGTTCTTGTTCGGGTCGATCGTCATTTGCGGCGGATTGGAATACTTTTTGGCCATGAAGCTGCTCCGAGTAAAGGTTAAGTCGACTAGGGTGGAGTTTATGGCAATCTTGTCAACCCTTCAGTCTCCGCCCGGCGTGACAGCATGTGGAATTTACGTGGCATGGCCATCCTGGCCATCGATTGCGGTACTCCGCAATTTTGGCTGGTATTCCAGCCAATCAGCAAGAGCGAAGCGATCTTTTCGCCGTTCCCGGGAAAAGTTCGCGGCCTTCTTTCCGAATTGATTCGGGTGCGCAGTAGAATTCACAGAGCGCTCGTCGCCACCTCAGAAGTTTGCCTGGGCGATTGCCCATGTGATTCCACCGTACGCAAATCCATCTCCGCCTGCGAATCATGTGAAACCGAAGGTGCCCGCGTGTTGATGTACTGCACGAGATCCTTGGCAAAGATCAGATCCAATGTCCAGTCGATCGCCACGCGCAACTTCTTTTCAAAGCGCGGCAGCTTGGCCAGATAAATGGTTCGCCACATCCACCATGCGATAAATCCGGAAAATTTGATGCCGAAGATTTTCGCCACCCCCGTGCGCCGACCAATCGCCGCCAACTGGCCGAGGATCTGAAAATCAAACGGTTTTTTCGCCGAGCCCCGCATGTTGGCAATCAGATTGTCCGCCGCCAACACCGCTTCACGCACCGCGTGCTGAGCCGTGGGGGGTTGTGGCTTGCCGGTCCGCGGATTCGGGACCGATGCACAATCTCCCAGCGCAAATACCCCCGGCCAACCCGGCACTTGCAAAAACGCATCCACCTTGATCCTGCCCCGCTCGCTTGCGCACGGCAGCATCCCCACCAGCGGATGCGGTGATGTCCCGGCCGTCCAGATCAGCGTTCGGGTTTTGATCAATCTTCCGTCAGATAACGTCACGTCCTCGCTTGTCGCTTTGATCACTTTCGTGTTGGTCAATATTTCCACGCCGCGCTCGCTCAGTTTGCGCTGGGCGTACGCTCCAAGATCCGGCCCAAGTTCCGGCAGCACGATTGCGTCCGGATGCACAACAATCACGCGAACCATTTCTTCCTTGAGACAAGGATAAAACCTGAGCGACTCGCGAATAAAATCATTGATCGCCGCACTCGTCTCAATGCCTGCAAACCCTCCTCCCGCCACGACAAACGTCATCAATGATTTGGCCTCTTCCGTTTGCGCCCCGGCATTCGCTTCTTCCATATGGGCGATGAGTTGATTGCGCAACAGAATCGCATCCCCAAGCGATTTCATGGTCATCGATTGTTCCTCGACGCCCGGCAATTTAAAGAAATTGGTCACCGTCCCCATGGCAATCACCAGGTAATCGTATTCCAGCCTCTGTGTGTGACCGTCGATCCCATGTGAAACCGTCACCGTTTTAGCCGCCAGATCGATCGTCTCGACCTCCGCGCTCAGGAAAGCAACGCGTTTCAGAAGTGACCGGATCGGATTAACGATGTCCGCCGGGTCCAAATCTCCGGCAGCGATCTCATGCAGCATCGGTGTGAAGACAAAAAAATTCTCCCGATTGACCAGCGTCATCTCAACCGACTCGTCGCGGCGCAGCTTCTTTTGAAGGCGCAGCCCCGCGTAAACTCCGCCAAAACCACCGCCCAGAATCAAAATACGTGTTTTTTTCGGCTGAATATCGTGATTGCTCATAGAAAGCTCCGTGTTGCAGAAGTCTACCGAAGCGAATTCTATTCCCTCAATCAACAATCGCTCGCTTTGAAGTACTCTCCCACCGTTCGGTTCCGACTCCAATGTACGCCGGTCGGCGTATTCACCCACGCTGCTACTACGTCAACCACGGCGTGACGTCAGAAAATCGTAACCCGTCGACGCGCGACCCTCGTCCACGAACTGGAGATTATGTGGTAACATCGCCCGCCATGCCACGTGTCGCACGAATCGCTCCCGGCGGGTTAATTTACCATGTCCTCAATCGCGGGGTCGGCAACCGGACACTTTTCCGCTCGCGACGGGATTTCGAGGTATTTCAACGTTGCCTGATCGAAACTCTGGAAATCACGCCGATGCGCGTTCTTTCGTATTGCGTGATGCCGAACCACTGGCACCTGGTGCTATGGCCGCAACGGGATGGCGACCTCGCCCGGTTCATGCTGCGCCTCACCACCCGGCATGTTCGCCGCTGGCTCATTCATCGCAACGAGGTCGGCACCGGGCATGTCTACCAGGGAAGATACAAAAGTTTCGCCATCCAGGCCGATGGCCACCTGAATACGGCCTGCCGTTATGTCGAACGCAATCCCGTTCGGACCCGCCAAACCAAAAGCTCCGCCAATTGGCCCTGGAGCAGCGCAGGCCAGGGCAAGTTGCCGGCCGAGTTACAAGTGCAACTGACACTTCCCCCGTTTCCCCGCCGCGCCGCCTGGCGGAACTGGGTCGATCGTCCCCAAACTGCTGCCGAGGAAAAAATCCTTCTCCGATGCGTGAATGAAAGCCGCCCGTATGGCGACGATCAATGGTTAATCCCGATGAAAAAGAAACTCGGCTGGCGTGAACCGCTCAAACGAGGGAGGCCAAAAAAGCAGGGGAAGTGAGAGTATTGGCCGCGAAATTCAGCGTTGTCCCGCGTGATTTCCGCCTGAAATCGCCCACCGCAGGTACCGGGGCCATTATTTTCACAAGCCATTAATTAAAAATTCGTTATGACTTAAGTGAATGCCATTCGTGGCTGGCGCCTTCTCTTACATTTGACCGAGGATGAAGAGGCACGGGTTTCGGAGAATGCAAAGGGGATAAGTACATTTTTCCCCCGAAAAAGAATAATGTACTTATCCCCTTTGATTATTCCTTAAAGATCTTCCCAAGCCTTTCGATGTCTGGGCAAGACAAATTATTTGGGGCGGGTTTAGCAATCTAGTCTCAGCGATGAGGAGTTTATTCCGATGAGAAATATTCGCTTTATGATATACTGCCAAGCAATGTTACTGATGCTCGTCATCGGCCATATCGTGATGATGACTGGATTTAGTCGCGGGCAGTTCGGATGGTATTACTGTATTGCAATAATTTGTGGTTGTTTGATAGCCTTTGCCCTAGGAGGCATGCGTCTGGTCCGAGCGTGGAAATTGCTAAAGCATGAAAATCAAATAAACTAATAAATTCGGTTTGAAATATGAACTGAGGATGTACGTATTTCTTTACGGGGCTACTCCACCTACGACGCCCATGGCCGCATGAAGACCCACACCGACTTCAACGGCCAGATTGTCGCCTACGTCTATGACGATGAAGCCGACCCGCTGATCCCCTCATTCGAGAAGACGAAACTGGGCCGTCTGGTCTTCGAGCGCCATTACGACAACGCCGCCGCGTACAACAACGGTGCCGGGGTCTCGGCGAATGTGGTCCACGCGACTGAGTCATACACGACGATCTACGGCCACTTCAACAACAATGTCCTGGTCCCAGGTTATGATGCCAATGGCTCGCTGCTGGAAAGTCACCGCACGGGAAATGGGGCCGTCGACGTGGCCAACCAATACGATCTGCGAAATCGTCTGTCGACCTCCATCGCGACTCCATCCGGCGTCGCGGCGACCAATACGATCTACGCCTATGACTCGGATGGCAATCGCGTGAAGGAGTCGACGAATGGGGTCGCCACGTACTTCGTGAATGACCTGGCCAACCCGACGGGATATAGCCAGACGCTGGAGGAGAAGCCTGCGGCCGGGGATGGGACGGCTCCAACCCGCAGTTACGTGATTGGCCAGCAGATCATTGCCCAGGCCGATGCCACGAATGGCAAACTGGATTTTGAGTATGACGGTCACGGCAGCACGCGGGGATTGATCGTCGATTCAACCGGGGCCGTTGCGACGTGGCAGATCTTCGCCTATGACGCGTATGGGAATCGCAAGGATGGGAATACTCTTGTCACGGCGATGACGAGCATCCTCTACACGGGGCAGAGGTTCGATGCGGCGATCAAAGAGTATTTCCTGCGGGCGAGGAATTACAACCCGGTCACCGGGACGTTCAGTAGTTTTGATCCGCAGCAGAACAACTATGCGGATCCGATCTCACTCCACAAATACCTCTATGCCAATGGAAACCCGATCAACCGCTTCGATCCTTCCGGCTTTTACACTCAGGCCGATGGCTATGCTGCGGAGGCTGCGATAGAGGAGATATACGATCGAGACCACCCCATTGAATATGCTGCGGACTTGGTGGATCATGGATCTTGGACGAGACTAGGTGCTCTGGGAGTCGATCGTGCCTTTCGCCTCAAACCTGACATCCTCAACAGGGGGGCGAAGAAGTCGTGGCTGGAGATTAAGCCGCTGACTCCAAGCGGCATCGCAAAAGCGGCTATTCAATTCGCCGCCTATTCTACTGCTCTTGCACCTTTTGGTTATGGCCCCGAGGTCTCGTGGAATCCATCGACCCACGACGCAATTGCTGGCACGCTGCCCATCTGGTTTTTCAACGCGGGCGGAATCGTGTTCTACACCGATCCTGTTGGCAACCTTCAAGACTTAATCGCTCTTGGATCGATTGCGGCGGTTCGAAGTTATTTGTCAACTCAAGCGGGGATACGTCTTGGTCAGTCCGTCGTCCAGATTTTCGGCGGGAGGATTTCAGGACTGGTGGGCGCGCGCGTTGGCGGCGACGAAGCTCGGGGAGGAGGCCATTTTGGCATCGGGATTCTGCTCGGCGTAATAGGATTTATATGATCCGCGAACAAAGATCGTTCCATGAAAATGGCACGTTGCGTGCCGACGGAAACTTAGTGAACGGTTCACCGCACGGTCTGCATCGTGAGTGGCATTCAAATGGTGTTCTGGCGAAGGAGACACCATATGCTTACGGCCTCATTGATGGCACTGTGCGGCAGTGGAACGCCGAGGGGGAATTAATCGCGGAATCCGAACTTCCAGGTGGAACCGGCGTCCTGCGCAGCTTTTATCCCGAACAAGGGCTTAACGATGAAATGACCTTTGTCAAAGGCAAACTGACCGGTCGTCAACGCTGTCACTGCGGTGGCGAGCTAATGGCGACCGTCTATTGGCTGGAGAACGAGAAGGTCTCGAAGAAGCGGTATCTGGAGGCCTGCAAGCAGAACCCGAATCTGCCCCGGTACGAGGATGAACTGCGGACTCGTGCAAAGAACCCCATGCTGAAGAAAACCGTCAAATTTCCGAGTGGTCTAAGCCAGCCGCGGGACGAACTTCCGCTCAAGTTGTTAAAGGGTCCGCGCGTGCGTGAGGCCTTGTCATGGCTAGAGGAAAGCCGCCAGCCGTCCCGGTCGGTGAGCGAGGCAACAGGCCAAGACGAATCGATCCGACTCGTTAAGAAGCTGTACGGTCTCGGTGCTGTCGCCGTCCACGCCGTCGAGATTGACGGAGAACCAGCGGAAGAACAGAATACGGGCCGCATAGTCATTGAGTTGTCGCAGGACCAGGAAAAGCGCCGCGAGCTGCTGAAGTTCTGCGGCAAGTTGGCGCGCAAAGAGGGCTTCGATCCTGATCCGGACGTGGGGCAACGGTACATGTTGCTGATGCTGGACTGACAACGTGGCGGGCATTCCATCATCAACGGCACCTTCCCCCCTCGTCCCCGTAGCTCCGTCGCGTCGGCGTCGGCCCTCACGACAGAGCGCAGCGCCGGGGGCCGACGCCGGGGCGATGGAGTGGAAGGGACGACGAGCGAAGTCTTGTAGGGTCCGCAGTACTCTGCGGACCGTCAGCCTTGCCGAGGTGAGCAGCCCGGAAAAGGGGATAAGAGCCCGGAAAAGGGGATAAGTACGAATGCCATTCACTTAAGCGTTTCCCCCTTGTTTTTAAGCTCTTTCCGCAGCTCTGATCGCGGCTTCCTCATCTTCGGATAGGTGTCCTGCAGATCCTTAATCACCCGCGGTTCGTGCCGGCCC
>JBBRMF010000169.1:0-11369 GCA_038230975.1 Tepidisphaerales bacterium | reverse complement strand
GCCTTACATGTGCCCGAAATGCGGCAAGCCGATGCTCTATCGCATCAGCAAAACCGGATTCTTCCTGGCGTGCAGCGATCGCGAATGTGCTACCACGCAACCGGTCGATCCCCAGGGCAAGCCGACGATTCGCGAAGTCAGTCAGCACAAGTGTCCGATCTGCGGCCGGGAAATGATCAAGCGCAAGGGACGCTTCGGCGAGTTCCTGGGTTGCTCGGGTTATTCGGTTAAAAATGAGAAAGGCGAGCCCAGTTGCTCGTGCATCATCAATCTCGATAAAGAAGGAAACCCGCTGCCTCCCAAGGCCAAGCCGATCAAGACAACCGTCGCCTGTGAAAAGTGCGGCAGCCCCATGCTGTTGCGCGACAGTAAGCGCGGACCGTTCCTTGGTTGCTCCACATTCCCGAAATGTCGTTCGACCAAGATGATGAAAAAACTGGTCGGTGAAGATCTCGCTCAAGTGGAAGCCCTCGTTCCGTTGCTCAAAGAAGAAGGGGCCAAGGCGCAGGAGATGGTGGCGAAAATCATCGGCGATAACCCCGCCACCGCCGGCAAGAAGCCCACCGCGAACATTGCCACGGATATCGACTGCGATGAATGCGGCAAACCGATGATTATCCGCCAGGGCCGGCGCGGTCCATTCCTTGGCTGCAGCGGTTATCCCAAGTGCAAAAACACTTCGGAAGTACCTGCAAAACTGATGGAAGATTTGGGCCTGAACAACACGAACGGCAAAGCAGAAGTGCCGGTGAAGAACCTCGAACTGGAAGAGTGATCCGGTGGAGTCGTGCCTTCGTGGTAAATCAATAACCCCTCAATGCACAATATACGGCTTCGGTTTCGTCGCCGGCACCGTTGCGGGTTTCGTCGCGGGCGAATACGCAAACAGCGAAATCTTCTCGGCATCCCTCAATAAAAACTGTTCCGACAAAGCACCGGGCGACGCAATCAACTGCTTCTTCCACTGCGGCGCAAGCGTGTCCAGTAGCCGCTGGTTGTGCTGCTCCACAAAAACGATCCCAGTGGAAGAAGGCACGAAAATCACCAGGTTCTCCTGCGATTTCCATGCTTTCTGGACGGCCCATAGAAACTCCGGCAGAAGAATCACCGCCGGGTCCGTGCTCGGTTTCAGGCTCCCGCTATTGCCGGCCGGTCCAAAAACCAGCGTCTCCAAAAATTGATCGCCCGAACTGCTCAACGCATTCCGAAGGTTTTGCATTGCGGCGGCATCGACCGCAGTCGCTGACACCTTCCACGCTTCCACAAGCGCCGCGGTCACCGGAACGGGTGCAGTCGTTTCACCTTGCCGAATCACCGTCACTCGAAACACGTTCGATACGATCGATTGGCTCTGAAGTGCCGAACTGCCCGCCGACTTCTGCATTTCCTGTAACCCGGTGGCATTCACCAACTCGAATGAAGCCTGTTTTTTCACTCGTTCCAGGCCCAGTGATTTCAGCCGTTCAAAATCAAACGACCGCAATTGCGCGTCGAGATATCGCCGGATGATCGCGCGCTCTTCGTTGGAATGATGCACGAGCTGTTCTTCAACGGGCAGCAGATCAATCGGCTGCGACACGCCATCCGCCTGAACCGTGATGGAACTGCCATCGGTTGTCCTGGCTTGTAGGTCCGGGCGCGAAAAACGAAGCACTGAAATCGCCAATTCTTTATGAGCGGCGAGTTGTTTGGCCCGTCGTTCCCCGAGAAGTTCCTGCGGCGTTTTGAAAACTTCCGTGTGGGAATCCTTCTCGTTGTGATCGCAGCCCAGAAGCGTCAGGAAAAATAAAAGAGCGGTGATTCGTCGCATGGCGATGATTCTAAGTGGCCAGCCTCCCATTCAAAAGCGCTCGTTTCCAATTTCCGAGCTGGCCCGTTACATTCAGCTCTGTTGATCAGGTTCGAATGCCAGGTTCAAGACAATAGGATTTTTATGCCGACTGTGAGCGACTTCCCAGCATGCGGGAAAATAATTGCCATGGAAAATCGAGCGGTGGTCTTTGCTCCGGCGAATACCAATTATGAGATTCGTCTCGATGCCGAAGGAACGCTCGATGGCGCGCAGATCGGTGTCATGACCGAAGGCCTGATTCGGCTTGAAGCCAGAAAAGTCTGGACCGTTCCCAGTGGCGGGAACTTTATTTCCCCGATCTTTGGCCCACCGCGAACCGTGCAGGGCCGCATTCGGTATCTCGATGAAAACCAGATGGTGGTACAAGCTGGTGTGCCGATTATCGTAAGACTAACCACAGACCCCGATGCGTACGATTTGGTGCGGGGTCCGCTGACGGTGGGGACATTGGTAAACGTTGCCGCGCACTCCGGGGGCACATTTGAATTGCTCAAGAAATTGGTAACGCAGTAACCCGCCCTTTTTTAGCGGCAGTGCCGAAAGCACGCGTTTCTTTCACAACCGCGTGAAAAACGTGTGCTTTCTGCACTCCCGCTAAAATACAATCACGCATCTGCGGAGTACAAAATTTTTTAAAAGAAGTCATTCTCAATTCCTAATGCTCTTGGAGTTGCTGACCGATAACTAAGCTGGAGAGAACTATGCCAGTGCAGATTATCTGTCCGAATCTCAAGTGTCGTAAGGTTCTGGCCGTGCCGGACGAGCTAAGGTCCAAGGCGGTGAAGTGCCAATATTGCCAGACCGTGCTTCGCGTGCCCGGAGGGCCCAAGGTGGCGCTTACGGTGGCCGCGAGATCCGGCAAGTAAACGTCGCTGGCAGTACCAGCGTCTTTCCCCTATATTCCGGTCATGAGCCAATCACCCGCATTGAATTCCCCCTCGGCCCTTGGGCAAAAATCACTCGTTCAGGTCGGCGGTGGGCTGGGAATTGCCGCCACATCCATCAGCACCGCAATTTTCGTACTCGGGTGTTTTGGCTTCACCGCTGCGTTTACCGCGCTGCCGTTAATTCCGTTTCTGCTTGCGGCCATCGGATTGATTCTGACCATCGTCGGAGCCATCTGGAAAAAGTCTGCCACCGATGAAGACACCCAGATATTCCTCTCAATGTTCTGCAATTTCCTTGGGCTCGTGGGCGCATTCGTGGAAATCGGGGTTTGGTTGAATTGGGGCTTTGTCTACCAAAGTGCCACCGGCGGTTGAGAATCCGCCGAAATCGATTCATTCGACAGTTGCATTTCTTGTCGCTACGCCCGACAGTCATTGGCGCATGAGCCAATTTTCTCTCTTAATTCGGAATCTTCGGTATTTCCGGTGGTCCAACCTGGCGGTTGCCTCGGGAATGGTCGTCGCGACTGCGGTGCTGACCGGCGCTTTGATGGTCGGTGACAGCGTGCGCCTCAGTCTAAGGGCGCTGGCCGTTCAGCGGCTTGGGCCAATCGATCACGCGATGGTTGCCTCTCGGTTTTTCGAGGAATCGCTCGCCCCGCGGATCGGTGCCTCGCCGGACTTCGCCAAATCATTCGAACAAATTCACGCGGGAATCCTCGTTCGCGGTGGGGCGTCAACGGAGGATCGCAAGGAGCGCACCGCTGGTGTGCAGATCGGTGCCTTGACCGGGAATTGGATCGCGGTGGCGAAAAATTCGTGTGTCATCAACAGCGAGCTTGCCTCATGGCTCCCAAGCATAAAACCCGGCGAAAAAGTAATCTACGCGATTCCAAAACTCGAGGACGGCCCGCGCGATGCGACGCTCGCGCGGCGAGGTCGGGGCGATGTCATCTCGGATATCACCGTTCAGCCACAGGTTTCACGTGTTACCAAAGCGACTGAATTTGAGGGGATGTTCAATCTTTCCGGCGGGCAGCGTACCCCGCGAAACGCCTGGCTCAACCTGGCGGACTTGCAGGAGGCCGTGGGGCAAAGCGGCCGGGCGAATCTTCTTTTGGTCCACGCAAAATCCACCGGCGAAAGTCCCAATCAGGCAGGCGAGTTGCAGCGGATCGCACGCCAGGTGATGACTCTCGGCGACTACGGTTTGAAGATGTCGCCCGGCGGAGGTCAACGGGAAGCGGTTCTCACGACGGCCGATACTTATTTCCCGCGACCTATAGATGAAGCCGTCGAACGCGCCGTTAAATCGATGGGCGTCTCGGTGCACCGAGTGTCTTCTTATTTGATAAACACCGTTCAGAACGTCAGCGGGAAAAAAGAAATTCATTACGCGATGATCGCCGGTCTGAATTCACTGGAGCAAAAGCCACTGCAAGACAATGAAGTTGCCCTGAATCAATGGGCCGCCGACCAGCTCTCGACAAAGGTCGGGGATGAGATCCGTCTTGAATACTACCATCGCGAAATAAGCGGCGACCTCAAAGAAGTAGCAAGCGATCGCGCCGGAGTGGGTCTGTTATTCCACGTCGTCCAGATTCTGCCGATGAGCGGGTTCGGCAGTGATCCGACACTGACTCCCGCTTACAAAGGGTTGACGGATTCTGGCAGCATCAGCGATTGGGAGGCGCCTGCCGGCCTGACGATCCGCAAAGATTGGGTCACCAAAGCCGATGAGGCCTACTGGAAGCAATATAAAGCCGCACCAAAACTAATCATCAGTTTGAATTCGGCCAAAAAACTGTGGGGCGGGCCGTTTGGAGATGTCACAAGTCTGCGCGTCCCGGCGGAAAAGACGAATGAGTTTTCCGCGGAACTGCTCAAGCAAATTGACCCAGCGATGATGGGGATGTCCTTCCGTCCGATCCGCGCCGAACAGTTGGCTGCCAGCAGCGGCAGCACGGATTTTGGTGAGCTATTTATCTACTTCAGCTTCTTTCTGATCGTGGCGGCGGTCCTTCTTGTCGCGATGTTGTTTCGGTTGAACATTGAACAGCGCGCGCGGCAACTCGGCCTGCTGGCGGCCATCGGATACACGCCAAAAGCGCTCCGCAGTATGGCGCTGAAGGAAGGAATGATCATCGCCGTCATCGGTTCTTTGATCGGCTTGGGTGGAGCGGTGGGATACACCGCACTGATGATGGCCGGGCTACGCACCTGGTGGTTTGGCGCTGTGGGAATCTCTGCGATGCACTTGCACGTGCTGCCGATCACACTCATCTACGGATTCAGCGCCAGCCTGATGATGGCGGCCATCGCGATTCTCTGGGGTGTGTGGCGGGTCGGTCGAACTTCCGCCGGCACGCTCTTGGCAGGTGGATGGGCGACGCCAACGCTCAGGATGAAGACGCGCGGCAAATGGGGAATGCGAATCGGCTGGCTTTTACTCGTCTGCAGCGGCGCAATGCTCGTCAGCGGTCTGTTGAAATTGATCTCCGCACAGGAAGCATTCCTCGGCGGTGGAACGTTGTTGCTGATCGCAGCCATGATATTGACCGCCGGCCGACTGCGCCCCAAGCACGGCGCGGCGATCATCGCCTCCTTTTCGTCGCTCGGTTTCCGTAACGCTTCTCGCCACACCGCTCGCAGCGTATTGACGATGGGCTTAATTGCGTTTGCTACCTTTGCGCTGGTCACCGTCGCCGCCCTGCGTGGGAAGGCGCAGGAAGATACCGGCGATAAAAAGTCCGGCGCGGGTGGATACCGGTTGATGGCGCGGGCGGATATCCCGCTGCTTGGAGATTTAAATACATCGGCCGGGCGGGATGTATTGGCTGTCAGTAATCCGAATGATTCGCTCTGGTCGCGGCTGCGTTTTACGCAGATGCGTCGCTGGGCCGGCGAAGATATCAGTTGCCTCAACCTCACTCGGCCGGGTAGCCCGACGATACTTTCCGTGCCGCCCGGACTGGTTGAACGCAACGCATTTTCATTCGCCAGAAGTGTGAAGAAAACCCCCAATTTCTGGAACGTTTTGGAAGATCCCGAGTTGTCGAAAGAGGGTATCCCCGTCATCGCCGATGACGAGACGGCTGAATACATCCTCCACCTGAGCCTTGGACAATCGATCGAAGTGACCGACCAAAACGGGGCCATCAGAAAGCTGATTCTGGTCGCCACACTCTCAGGCAGCGTGTTTCAAGGTGAACTGTTGATGGCCGAATCCAACTTCACAAAGTTGTTCCCCTCACAAAGCGGCTCCGGGGTGGTAATGATAGATGTTGAGCCCAAAGATATGGATACAGCAGCCAGCATGCTGGCAAGCGAACTGGGCGATTTTTCAGTCACCGTGGATCGCACGGCGGATGTGCTTGCCATGTACAGCAATGTGCAGAATGCCTATTTGTCCACGTTTCAAGTACTCGGTTCACTTGGACTGTTGCTTGGGACGGTTGGCCTTGCGGTTGTTTTGTTACGCGGTCTGATTGAGCGGAAAGCTGAATTCGCGATGCTTGCCGCGGTTGGTTTCAGGCGCGTTGATCGCCTGCGGATTGTTCTTGCGGAGAATGCACTGTTGCTTCTGCTTGGATTGGGAATCGGCACCGTCTGTGCGATCATCGCCATGCTGCCTGAACTCTTGCAGGCCGGGCGGAAAATTCATCTAATTCAATTGCTGCTGACACTTCTTGGAGTGTTGGCGGCGGGTATGGTCTCATTGATTACGGCAATTTGGTTCGGTGGCAAAAATATTACTGCAGCCGATTTAAGATCGGAATAACAATTCGGAGGTTACTTTGCGTGACATAAAAATGAAATTGAATCTCTTTCTGACCGGTGTGTTGAGCCTCTCTTCAGTGATTGCCGCCCGCGCGGAAGAATGGCCAAAATGGCGCGGCCCCAACGGTGACGGCATCTCTCGCGAGACAGATCTCATGACGCAATGGCCCGCCGAAGGACCTAAGAAACTGTGGTCGGCAAAGGTCGGTGGTGGTCACGCCAGCCCCGTCGTTGTCGGCGGTAAGGTCTTTGTATTCGCCCGCGATGAGGACAAAAACGAAGAAGTGCTGTCCGCCTTCGGCGCGGATGATGGTAAACCGCTTTGGCAGCAATCGTACGTCGGTGGATACAGCGGCGCCCCGGACCCTTCATGGCTTGGCACGCGCGCCACACCCACCATTGAAAACGGAAAGATTTACACCTATGGCGGGTCGGGTGATCTGGTTTGCCGTGATATTGCAGAGGGTAAAGAGATATGGCACATCAACGTTTTGAAAGAAACCAACGCCAAGGTGCTTGAGTGGGGCGAAGCCTCCAGCCCGCTGATCGTCGGCGATACCATTTACATTCAAGGCGGCATCGGCAAAGGTGCGCCGATCGCGGTGGCGGTGAACAAGCTCGATGGCAAAACGATTTGGTCTTCCGAGGCAACCGGAGCCGCTGACGGTAAGAACAAAATGAAGGGCGGCACCGGTGGTGGATACGCGGCAATCATACTCGCGCCAGTCGGTGACAAAAAACAACTGATCGTTCTAGGCGGAATCGCGGTGTATGGAATGGACCCGGCCACTGGCAAAACCATTTGGGAAGAGCCGTGGGTTACGGCCTACGATGTCAACGCCACCACGCCCGTCTATCTGGAACCAAAACTATTTATCGCCACCGGTTATGATCGCGGCTGCATGATGCTCGATCTATCACCCACCGGCGCGAAGAAACTGTTCGAAAGTAAAGTAACTTCGAGCAAATTCCAACAGGTGATTCTCGACCGTGGATTCCTTTACGCCAACAGCGGTGGCACACTGCGATCGGTCAACTGGGCCGACGGTAAAAAAGCTTGGGAACTCACCAAGCAGAAATCCGAATCGCTGGGCGAAGGCGGTTCGCTCGTCCGCTTCGGTGACTACGTGATCCTTCTTGGCGAACGTGGAAAATTGACGCTCGGCAAAGCCACCCCCGAAGGTTACACCCGCATCAGCACGGTCGACCACATCGTGGAAGGCAAGAATAACGTCTGGTCTACTCCTACCATTGCCAATGGAAAACTTTATGTGAAAGGCCTTGAAGAAATTGTCTGTCTGGACATCAAGGCAAAGTGATTGAATGTGATTGCTTTAAAAAGCCACAGAGGACACATAGAACACAGAGTTTCACAGAGAAAAAAAGAAGTAGTTTCTTCCATCTCTGCGCATTTCTCCGTGCCCTCTGTGTTCTCTGTGGCGATTCTAATACGTGCCTATGAGAAACGCTTTCGCATCGTTGGTCAGCCTCCTTCTCCTCGCCTGCACCGCTGCCGGCCCGGCTACAAAACCCTCGCTCATCGCTGCCTTCAGAGGCGGTGGTGGGCTGATCGGTGAGGCTGAGAAAATCGCGCCGCCGCCCATGAAACTGCGGTGGACATATCAAACCGGTGACGACAAACAACGCACTTCCATCGAATCGGCTCCTACGATTGCCGGCGGCAATGTATTCATCGCTGACGATCGCGGAACGCTGCACGCCGTCGATCTGAAAAGCGGGCAGATGAAGTGGAAGTATCTTAGCGAGGGTGGATTTGATGCCTCGCCGCTGGTTATGGACGGTCGAGTTTATCTGGGTGATCTCGCCGGTACGTTTCACTGTGTATCCGCCGTCGATGGAAAAAAGGTTTGGGTCTTCAACGGTGACAACGGCATACACGGCTCGGCCAACTCCGATGGTTCCCACATCATCTTCGGAAATGATGGCGCTGAAATCATCAGCCTGGATACCCAGGGAAACAAGCAATGGCTCGCGTTGGCCAACGACCGAATCAACGCCGCCCCCTCGATCGGCGCATTGCCCGATGGCCGATGGATTGCGCTCATTTCCGGTTGCGATTCAAAGCTCCGCGCGATCACTCTCAAAGAAGGCACTGAAGTCTTCGCCGCTGAAATGGGGGCACTGGCTCCCGGCTCTCCGGTAATGTTGAAAGATCGCATCATCATCGGCACGGACCGCGGCCACGTTCTGTGCTACTCACTGGAAGGCAAACCGCTCTGGGATTTCGACAAAGTAAAGGATGAGGCGATGGTCTATTCCACACCCGCCGTTGCCGATGGCATCGTCGTAGCCGGTGCGCGCGATCGGCAGGTGCATGCGATGGCGTTGGCTGATGGGAAACCCCTCTGGACTTTTACGACCCGTGGCGACGTCGACTCCTCACCTCTGATCAGCGATGGCCGCGTCTATTTCGGCAGTAAAGACAAAAAGCTCTACGTCCTCGACCTGAAAACTGGAAAATCGCTCTGGGAATACACCGCGTCACGCGCCATCACCGCCCCCCCAACCATCGGTGCCGGTGTACTTATTTTCGGCGATACCAAAGGCGCTGTCTATTGCTTCGAAGCAAAGTAAAAAAGGTGGCATGGGCGTCTTGCCCGTCACGGCATCAACTGCACACAAATCAATTCATTCGTATCCCGCAGAAAAAGCTTCCCGTCAGAATACGCCGGATTGCACCAGTTACTCGTGCAGACCCGCACGCGCCCGGTTTCTTTAAACGCCTTCGGGTCGACCGCCACCATCGCCAACTGCCCATCATCGGTCAGCACCAGAAGATTCTCACCGGCCACGATCATGCCCACATGAGCCTTATCCGCTTTGCCTACCAGAAATCCTTCTTTAACCCACGCCTGCTTGCCGGTTTTCGTGTCGATGCAGAGCAGATTTTTATTCATCCCCAGCCCGTAAAGATACTGACCGACCGTCACCGGGCTTGAAAAATTGATCGACGCATCTTTTGTGGTCCAGGCGGTTTCAGCTTTGATGCCGTCACCCTCGGCGGTGAGTTTCACGCCGAGTAATCCCGCCGTTTGGGATGCCACCATGACCGTGTCGTCGACCACGACCGGTGTGGTGACGTGCCGGGCAAAAGCCGTTTTCACGGGCACTCGCCACAGGAATTTCCCATCGCTTCGCGCAACGCCCATCACGCCATCCGCCATGAAGGCGATGACCTGCTTTGTTCCCGCGACCGTCGCCACGATCGGCGCGGCATATCCGGGAACATCACTCTCGGTTTTCCAAATCACCGCTCCGGTTTTTTTATCGAAGCACACAAGGCTTGCCCCTGGCCCGCCAACCTCCGCAATCAGATGATCCCCATCCACCAACGGCGAACCGGTATTGCCATGCCGGCTTGCGCCTTCGGCTTTACCTTTTTCACCGATGAAGATCGCCCCGAAATCCTTCACGAAGTGGGTGTGCCAGATCATCTTCCCGTCAGCCGCGTCCAGACATTGCAGCTCACCGCGGCAGGATTGGGCGTACACGCGGTTGTCATCCACCAATGGCGTGCAGCGCGGGCCCGGTGTGCTCTGACTGTCCTTCTGAGCATCGTCCAGCACCGCGCTCCACAAGACCTGCCCGTTCGCAGCATCGGCGGCGTGAACCACTTCTTTGGCATTTTGATGATCGAGATAAAAAACTTTGCCCGCGCAGACGACCGGCGAAGCCACGCCGTTGCCAATCGGAATGTGCCAGAGAATTTTCGGGGAATCGGGAAGCGTTTTCGGAACTGGCGCGCCCGATGGCACATACCCCGTTCGCTCAGGCCCGCGCCATTGCGGCCAATCGGCGGCTTGAAGATCCACACCAAAAATCGTAAACGCCAGCACCCATGCGCGTAGAGTCAATTTCATATCGTTCAATCATTTTTTTGAATTTGTTTCCGTACTCCGGATATAACGGTCCTCAGTGAACAGGAGAATCAATTCGTGGCACGGACTTCCAGCCCGTGTTGAGAGCGTGGAACTCGAATCGCCGCTGAAAAACAGACTCTTTTTTCTTCTTCTTGATCCGCTAACACGGGCTGGAAGCCCGTGCCACAAAGTTAGTGACGTGTTCGTTGCTTACAGCGATTCATCCTGCTTCATAATCATGTCAAAGACTTCCTGGCTCGTCTTTGCGGTGGCCAGCGCCTGGCGGAATTTGTCGATGGTCATCAGCCGACTGATACGGGCGAGGGCATGAATATGCGGGCCTGTCTTGTCGGGCGGGGAGGTCAGCAACCAGATGAGTGAGACAGGGCGGCCATCAATGGCCTGAAAGTCGATCGGTGTACCAGCCTTACCGATGGCCATCACCAGGTCTTTGGTCGAACTACATTTGCCGTGGGGAATCGCCAGCCCGTTGCCAATGCCCGTGGTACGGGTGGATTCGCGCTCCAACACCGCATCGAGCACTTTCTTGGCGTCGGTCACATCTCCGTTTTTCGCCAGTAGATTGACCAACTCGGCAATGGCTTCGTTCTTACTGAGGCTCTCCAGAGGAACCTTGATATTCTCGGGTTTCAAGATGTCGATCAATCGCATATCTCACTGCTCCACAACACCCGGCGCGGTTAGAACCTTCGGAGCCATACAGGCCACCGAGTCTTCCGGGTTGATGAAAGCGTGAAATCCTAACCCACGGCGAGAACCGTGGCAAATGGTGGGGGATTTCAGTTATCTGTGGTCTGTGGTCTGTGGTCTGTGGTCTGTGGCCGGTTGTCGGTTGTCGGTTGTCGGTTGTCGGTTGTCAGTTGTCAGTTGTAAAATCAACTCGGCCCAACCCACGACTTCTTAACCACTGACCACTGACCACTGACCACTGACTCACTTAACAATACT
>JBBRMF010000168.1:0-11421 GCA_038230975.1 Tepidisphaerales bacterium | reverse complement strand
CTCGGCCCGTTTCTCGATCTCATCGGACCGTTGGCGTTCATCCATTGTGTAAAGCGAATAAAGCCGCTGTGCCGGCTTTCGCCAATCCTGACAATCGAACGCCGGTTCGAAGATCGCGCGCATTCGATAGTAATCCGCGTGTGAAATCGGATCGTACCGGTGATCGTGGCACTGCGCACAGCCGACGGTCAATCCAAGGAGGGACGAAGAGACAACTTTGATTTGCTCGGCGATCACCTGATTGCGCGCCAGCTTTTCGTCGGGCACTTCGTCGCCGGTCCCGTCCGGTGCCATGCGCAGAAATCCTGTCGCGATAAGTTGATCGCGCCGCCCTGGGTCTTGAAGCGCCGCCTGCGTGTCATCGTGCGTCACTCCGGCAATCTCATCGCCGGCAAGCTGTTCCTGAATAAACTGCGTCCACGGCTTGTCCTCGTTGATGGACCGGATGACATAGTCTCGATACCGCCATGCTTGAGGCCGAACGGAGTCGGCCTCGGCGAATCCATTGGAATCCGCGTAACCCACCCCGTCGAGCCAATGCCGCGCCCAATGCTCTCCGTACGCCGCGGAGCCAAGGAGTCGATCAATGATCTTCTCGTACGCTTCGGATGAGTTGTCCGC
Organism: Tepidisphaerales bacterium; assembly: GCA_038230975.1. Lineage (GTDB taxonomy): Bacteria > Planctomycetota > Phycisphaerae > Tepidisphaerales > Tepidisphaeraceae > JANXVV01. Next base: position 10,800 of record JBBRMF010000168.1, on the reverse strand, counting down.
CACGAATGCTTCGACTTGCTCCGGTGTAGGTGGCAGCCCAGTCAGATCGAATGTTACGCGGCGTATGAGCGTGCGCTTTTCCGCATCTGGCGCAAAATCAAGTTGCTTCTCCCGAAACTTGGCAAGGATGAACAGGTCGATCGCCGTGCGCGCCCTGGACGTGTTAGCAACAACGGGCGGCGAAGGACGTTTGATTGCTTTGAACGACCAGAAGTCACGGTCTGCGTCAGTGATGATCGGCCCTGGCGCAAGTGTTTCGGGCTCAGCGGTAGCAGCCTTCGCGCCCTGAGCAACCCAACGCTCGATCACCGCCAATTCCCTCGGCGACACCTTCTTGCCTTTCTTAGGCATCTCGCCTTCGCGGATGACGCGTACCAGTTCACTGGCTTCTGGCTTCCCGGAAATAACCACCTGCGTTCCGTCGTCGAGCTCTTTATCCATAAATCGGCGAAGCCGCAGATCGACACCGCCTTTGGGCTTCTCTTCTTCGCCATGGCAATGAGTACAGTGTGTCTTCAGGATCGGGCGAACGTCGTGTTCAAATGTCAGCGGTGCGCTTTCCGCTGCGCGTAAACTGAAATTGTTAAAGAATGTCAGGACCGCAATGAAAGCGCATTTGACAATACCCCTGCCCTGTTCCAACGGATATGACATTCGATTCCAAGACGGCATAGATGTCCCAAGGTTTGGGGACGACGAGCATGGCAAATCCATTTTTCTCCTCGGACCTGCGTAACCGCGCCAACGGAAGCGCGAGTTCCGAAATCGTTGCCTATCCAATCTCAGCAATTTGCATGGAAGGCCATTTCGCACACCTCGTTATACACCAGCCGCTGCGTCTGGTTGCGAGTCGCCCTGCTTGATGGCGTCGCGGAAACATGTCCCCGCCACGAGTTCTACCCTGATTGTCGATCCACTCGTATTTTTGAATCGCCATTTCGTCACTACTGAATATAATCGCCAGCCTGCGTGTTTCATCAAGGATTAGAAGTCTCATGTGCAAGCAGCCCAACGTCCACGTCACAATCGTCGCCACACAAAGCAAGAGTGATAGCACCGTCAGCCCGTTGAAAATGATCCGCAGTCGTTTCACGTCTCCACCTTCTGGGGAATGTTTCCGCATTCAGGGCATCTGTTGGGGGTCGCGCGGAGGTCATAACCACAGGGGTCGCATTTTCCAGCTTCCCTATTCTTGGCTCTTGCGCGTTCAGTCATCAGAATCGCAGCGCCAAGCGTAAGCGTCGCGATCACCGCCAAAACGGTCAGAATTAAATCTCGTTGATATCCAGTCACCGTCTGATCTTACCGCGCTGAAAGAAGTATGGTTCATTTTGACCCGCACTTCGTTCAAAAACCCCTCGCCAGCCGAGTAGTGTCGCGGGGGGGGGATATTGACGTGGGAAAATCGCGGGGAATTGAGCGCCGTAAGGTATCATGCAGGGCCAGGTGATACCTGCTTATTTGTCAATCAACCAATCGAGGTCGAAGCGTGATTCCGCAAGCGAAACTTGGTTGACTTTCTGAGTGGACCAATTGGTCAAGCAAGTTGTTCGGGACTCCCGTCTTTGGACGCCGATCGAATGCATGCGTCGAGAACTAACTGAGTATTTACCGCCAGCTCGCTCCATTTTGGTTCGAGGCGCCCGGAAATGACGATGTCTGAGAACTTCCGGATCATGTTGGCCTCCTGTGAGTTCGGCATGCCATTACTGTATTCTTGAACCGCAAAGCGTTGGGAGTGGCGCTCCATATTGAAATCGCAACCACTGACCCTATACAAGGGTGCATCCACATCAAATGACGTTTCGCTATCAAAGAACGGCAGAACGAAATCCGACAGATGTAAGTAACCCTGTGTACCGCTGACGACCGCCCATTGCTGATTCTCAGCCAGGAAGGAGCAGTAAAATGACGCGCTGACTCCCCCTGGATACAAGAGTTCCCCCGAGAAGCTCACCGGCACGGCACCGCTGCCGTCGGCTCGTGCATGACGAGCCAATGCTCGACCGATGACAACGTCGGGTAGTTGCCCGTTCATCACACACAGCGCAAAACGAATGTTATACCAGCCCAGATCACCGAGGCATCCATGCGGTTCAAGACTCTCGCTGATTCGAATATTGTCAGCGAAGAATTCATCGGAGCCTCTAAAACTAAACTGGCTTGTGACCCGAACCACATTGCCGATCAGTCGCTGCTCATCCAGAGCCTGCTTCAAGCGCAACAGCCTCTGGCCATGCATAAACATCGTCCCATCCATAAACTGAACGTGATTGGCTCGACACACGTCAAGCATGGCGCGGACTTCGGCACTGGTTCGACCGCAAGGTTTCTCACAGAGTACGTGTTTTCCTGCTTCAGCGGCGCGAATGACCCACTCTAGCCGAGTCCCTGTTGGAAGAGGAATGTAGATGGCGTCAATATCCGGCCGATCTATCAACTTCTGATACCCGCCATAGGGCGTCGGCACTTGTAAATGCGGAGCGGAAGCCTGACATTCGTCGATAAATTGTTGCGCTCGGTCAAGATCACGACTTGCCACGGCAATGAGAGCGGCGTTCCCGGCATTGCGAATCGCTTTCCAGTTTTTGCGTGCAATGCTGGCAGTACCCAGGATTCCCCATCGGCAGATAAGTGACATTTTGGATCTTTTTGACGAAATTTCGAATTGATTCATTGCCGTCGATCGAACACCGATCAGATGCTGCGGCAAGCAGGATCATTCCTGGGGTGGAAACCTAAGATTTATCCCAGCCATCTGGGAGGCGAGGCGGAGGTATCGAAGATCGCATTCAAGGCTGTGGTAGGGTGGCCAATCGGCAGAAGCGGGCTCGCTGCCATCGGCATAGGTTCGTCCACTGGAATGGCGGTAGAGGTCTATTCCCGCGACCGCGACCGGCTTGCCGAGCGCGACCGCCAATAGAAGCGAGAAGACGCCGGTTGTCGGAAATGGTCCGTTAGGTTCATGCCGATACAACCCCCGCCTGATCAGCAGTGGAAGAATCGGAACCGGTCGAGGAAGATCAAAACGGGAAAAGTCGAAAGGCGGAATCGACGGGAGATAAGCGTACATCAACAGTGGCCGGAGTTCTGGCGGAGTTTGGTTGAATCGGGATGCGACCCCGGCGACAAGCGGGTCATCCGGAGGGCTGCTGATCAGCACGGCCGTAGGCTCCCCTTTGAAGACGTCGCGCGCGGAGTAGGTCGGAGCGGTAACGATGACGCGCTCATGTGGCTGAGATCCCGCCCATTTTTCAATGGCGCTCGGCCCTCGACCTAATACCAGCAACTGATCTGCATCGGTAAACCAGTCACGAAGTACGTCGCACACATCGGCCGACCGAGAAGCGGTTTCCAGTAACGGCAACTTGACGTGATTTGCAAAACGATCAAGGTATCCGTTCTGCCACCGGGGATCCTTGCGAATATCCACCGGCAGATCGAGCGACTCGTACGGTTTATCCATGATGCGTAATTCGCCCCAGCATTGGCCGCTGTGATTGTGTTCATGTCCGGCGATCTCGATGCCAATGGATTGAAGCATCGGGCCTTCCCAACCCATGCAATGGTCGCAATAGTCTTCGTCCTGATTGAGGTCATTCTGGAGCAGAAAGCCCTTGCTCGGGCACTGGCGCATATCCCAGCGCAGAACATTTTTTTGTTCGTCGAGCGTGAAAGTCCAGTCGCACTTTTCGTCCTCACCCGTGGCCGTCCATGCCTCATAGAGACCTCTGAGCCCGGCGCGATGGCCGGCTTCGACGTAGTGACGTTGCGACTCACCACCGATCGCCTGCGCCCATAGCTCGTGGACGGCGTCTTGGCCGAACGTGCGACGAACGTGATCGAATGTCCAGTCGTAGTAGCCGCAAAAATCCTGGCATCCCAACATTAGATTCGCTCCTTCTTTTCTCCACCCAGGGTAAGGTGTACAAACCGCTGATGGCACGAACCCATTCCACCGGTACGCTCAAAGCGATAACCGGCATCTTCCGCCATGGAGCCGCAAACTTGATCGCAGTGTTCACAAAAATAAGGAACGATATCGCGATTTTGATCGCGTAGATGCTTGATCGCCGGACAAACGCGCACGTCGAGATCAACCGATTTTTCGTTGGCCGATATTTCGACCTGCGCCTGTGGTTCCTGTGCAAAGTACTGTTTCCAATCATGGGCAATCGCGTCCGTGCCGCCTTCGCTCCAACGCTTCACGCGGGCGGCATAGTACTCATGACCAAGTCGACGCCAGTAGTCGATCAGTGCGAATTTTCCGTAGCGATCGTGGATATGCCGGAATATCGCATTGACGGCAAAATAGAAATCCGGTGCTGACATTAGTTGCTCCGAGACGAATGGAATGGGCCACTGGATTGTATCTCGATATCGGCAAGGCGACAGGGTTGAAAGACTTTTCGCGGGCGGCACCAGTCGCGCGAAAGGTCGGACAGAAGGCCCCAACCAAGCGATTGGGCGGCGAGCATCGCAGCACCTAGTGAAGTCGGCTCCGGGGACAACGACGCGATCACATGAGTGCCCAGAACGTCCGCCTTGATTTGAAGCCACACATCGCTTTGAGCGCCGCCTCCCGCAGACCATACCTCAGCGGTCAGACCAATTCCCATCGATCGCCGCAGTTCGACCAGCGTTCGGGCAACGCGTTCCATAATGGCCCGGACCACCTGCCCGGGCGTATGTGACGTTTGAACATTTACAAAGCAACGATCGATTAACGCCGATTCTTCAAGCGGTTCGATAACCAATCCTCGCGCCCCAGCGGGTTCTTGTGCCGCTAATTGATTCAGGCGTTCAAGGTCAACCGGATCAGGTAGCTGTCGGCAATACCATTCCAATAAGTTCCCGGCCGTGGAGGAAAACGCCATTCGAAAAAAATGCTCCGCGTCGAAAGAAGGTCCTTGGAAAACGCCGGCGGGTGGATCGTCGTCCCATTCACGGGCGACGCAAACGCTGGAGAGTACGGTTCCGGTGGTTTCTGTGAAACGCTGACCCTGCAAGCCGCCCGTGCCGATTGCAGCGGCATATTGATCCAGGCAACCGATGATTACTCGAACATTCGGCGGTAAGCCAAGACGCTCGGCGGCGGCGGGTCGTATCGAACCAACGTCCGTACCTGCCCGAACCACGCGTGGAAGCCAATGCAATGGCGTTTCCACAGTCTCCAATGCCGGCCCCCACCACTGGAGCGCTCTGGCGTTCACTAAACCGGTCATCGCGGCGGAGCCAGCTTCGGTGACATGCTCACCGCTCAAGCAAATTGCCAAATAGTCGCCGATGCTGCAAATCCGGTGCACTTTTCGCCATGTCTTGGGCGCATGCTTGCGTAACCAACGGAGCTTGGCCGGCATGAATTCGTAGTCCAGCTTAGGCATTCCGGTGATGGAAGGCATCTGGGAGATTCGATTGATGGGTTCATCATCATTCCGGGCTCGCGCATCAGGCCACAGGATGATCGGTGTCAAAGGCTCATCATGGCGATCCAGGAGTAGAAAGCTATTTGCCTGTGTGGCAAAGGTCACTGCGCAGGTATCTTTCAATCCCGATTTGCTGCCATTTGCGATTTGATCCGCGAGACTGGCAATGACGCACTCGAACGCTTCGGCCGACATCTCAGACCGCCCGAGCTGGGCCTGCTTTGATGGCAGCGGTACCCGCGCAACGACAAGCGTGCTACCTTCCTCATTGATCAACGCCGCTTTAACGTTGGTCGTTCCCAGATCAAAACAGAGAATGTGCCGTGAGGATTTCATCGTTCAACTTAAAGTTTACGCAGTAGACCCCGCGTTGCCTCTACAATCAGCCGACCTGATTCCGGGCTTTCAAACAGTGCGCTCCCGGCCTCATACCAGTGCTCGACAACGGCCTGTTGGGTCGTAATGTATCCCTGCAAATCGCCGTTCGCCATCGAGATCACAAACGTGAATGGGTCGCGAGTAATCTCCTGCCCGAATTCAACAAAAAATTCTCCCGGCCAACCGACCCATCGCCAGCGGCCGATCTGCATGACCTGTATCTCCGCGGGTAGGCAGTCAGCCACGGCCGCTCGCAAGAGCCCTTGTTCGTCAGCTCGTGCCAAAGTCAATGTTGCCTCGGCACCAAATAGATCGCATTCGCGCGTCCGCACTTCCGCATGTGGGGCTTGTGCGTACCGGCACTCATTTAGAAGTATTCCGGCGGAATCCACGAGTTTCTGGGCTTCGACGACGCTGGGAAAATGGCGAACGGGTAGATCAACTTTAGTAGACTGCGCTCGGAGACTCATTTGACGCTCATACTTCATGTGGCTCAGCGTGCCCTCGATCGCATCAGCCAGCAAACGGCCCAGGCGTTCGGCTTCAATGAACGTATTGCTCTGGAGGACGTGCCTGGGACTTTGGTTTCCGCAGGGGCCGGTGTGATGAATAACCGGGCAACTCTCACTCAGCGCGCTTCGTTGTAGTTGACGCCGCGCCATCGCCGGAAAGTCACCGCTGATGAGGGTTGAATCTTCGTGAAGCACGGTGGGATGCATGCAGCAAACCAGCATGACCCCCAGCGGCTTGCGTGTCTGCAATGAACGCGCGACTAAGACTGAAACGCGCCTTTCGTGGGCACCTGCGGGATCGTGGCGGTGCGTGCCAAGGCCTTCAACGGTAACCACCGTCACGCCGACTTCCGCCAACTGCCTGGCTTCGTAGGCCTGAATGCCTGCCCGCACGATTCCGTCTTCGAGTTGCTCGATGTAAAGCGGATCAGGAGGTGGAATGACCGTGTCAAACAGATCGGCAAGATATCGACCCGTTGCTGGGCCCGAATGTGTGTGCGTCGCGCTGATGAGAATCGCATCGGCATCAATGGAAGTGGCAGCGGATATCCGATCCCGTACCCGCTGCGCCGTCTGGCGTGAAATAAAAATGGTATCAGTGCCAATGAAGAGCAGCGTGTCTTCGCCGGACTCCAGATAGATCGCAGAGCTGAAAAGCGGATCATGAACACCTGTACTCATGCGCGAAACCTGCGGATACCCGTAAAGAAATACGGGAAATCGTGGCGTCACGTCGACGGCGGCAGCGCCAATTCTTAGCTCGGTGTTCATGATTATACTTAATCTGCTTGAATACGATCGATATCTTGATATAATAAACATTTTAGAACATAAATCAACCAATTTCAATCAAGAATGCAATTAGCCAGGCATCAACAGATCGTGGAGTTTATTCAGTCCAGCGGCCATTGCGCAGTGGACGTGCTGGCGCGAGAATTCTCGGTCAGCGAGATGACCATTCGTCGTGATCTGATCGCCCTGTCCGAGGAAGGTCGCATCGCCCGAACGCATGGAGGTGCGGCACCGGTAGAGCAAGTGCTATTTGAATTCGAGTTTTTGCGTCGCGTTCAGGAGAATCGGGTTGCGAAAACGCGGATAGGAGTGGCGGCAGCAGCGATCGTGCCGGACGGCAAGACAGTCATCCTCGATTCAGGGACGACCACTCTGGCCGTCGCACGCCAACTGGGATCTCGCCGGCGTTTGACTGTAATCACTACCTCTCTGCCAATCGCTGCCGTTCTTCAGCGCGGGGGCGGCACCGAAATACTGTTGCTTGGGGGCATTCTTCGGCGAGAGTCGCCCGATTTGGAAGGCCCTTTGACGGAATCAAATCTTGAAGGCCTCCGTGCGGATATCGCGTTCGTCGGTGCCGACGGAATCGATCTCAGCGGGAATGTTTACAACAGTTCGTTGAATACCGCCCGCCTGTTGGAGAAGGTCGTGAAGGCGGCATCTTCGGTTTATGTAGTGGCCGACAGCTCCAAGCTCGAAAGAACCGCGTTGACGAAATTCGGCAACCTAACCGCATGGCGTGGACTCATTACCGACAGCAGCGTAACCCCCGAACAATTGGATATATTGCTCAAATCCGGGGTGAATGTGATTGTGGCACATGATTGATCTACTGATCCACAATGCGCAATTGGTGGAACCGGGCCAGTATGTCACGCCCGGTTGGGTGGGCATTCGCGCACCGCAAATCGCGGCCATCGGTGATAACTCGATGCCCTTGCCTGATGCCCGCCGTCGTCTCGACGCAGGCGGCCGGCGGCTATCTCCTGGATTGATCGATCTACACACGCATGGAATTGGAACTTGCCTTTACGAGCGCGATCCAGAGGAGATCCTTGCAGCGGCTGAAATCCTACCTCGTTTCGGAACCACCTGCGTGCTGCCGACACTCTATCGAGTCATGCAGCGGCCTTCGCTAGGGCATCTGGAGAAACTCGCCTCGGCGCTTACGCGTGTGACCGGAGTGAGCATGCCCGGCTTACACCTTGAAGGGCCATTCCTGGCCTTAAGCGGCGCGGGGGCTCAAACGCTGGCAGGTGACGTTGGACTACTGAACGAATTACTACTGGCCTGTATGGGGCAAATTCGAGCAATGTCGATCAGCCCGGAGACACCCAACATCATTCCGGTGATTGAAAGGCTTGTTGCATGCAGTGTAGTGCCTTTTGTAACCCATACGCGCGCATCGGTCGAACAAACCCAAACGGCGATTGATGCCGGTGCTCGTCATGCAACGCACTTCTACGATGTGTTTCCAATGCCGCCGGAAACGGAACCCGGGGTGAGACCTGCCGGCGCGGTGGAGGCTTTCCTGGCGGATGCCCGCACGAGCGTCGACTTCATTGCCGATGGAATCCATGTGCATCCCACGGCAATTCGAGCAGCCGTCGCGGCGAAGGGGTTCGCGGGGGTCGTGGTCATTACGGACTCCAATATCGGTACTGGTCTTCCAGCGGGTGAATTTGACACGCCCTGGGGCTTTCGAGTGCGTGTTTCCCCGGCCGCCGCTGCAAGAATCGCTGACCGGAATCACCCGGACTTCAACGGACTGGCAGGCAGTTCGCTAACGATGAACGTTGGGCTGCGGAATGTACTGCAATGGCTTGATTTACCGGTCGCCCAAATCTGGTCGATGGCAACTTCCAACCCGGCCAGGTTGATCGGTTTAGCGAACAAAGGCACGCTGCGTCCAGGAGCGGATGCCGACTTAGTGCTATGGGAAGATGATCTGACGCCCGCGTTAACAGTCGTCGCAGGAAAACCTGTCTATGAATCTTCAGGGAGTTGATGATGAGTCTATTTCGATTTAGTCCAAGCTTGTCGGTTCCTTTTCGCGACGTCAAGGCGCTCGACCGATGTCGTCGCATCAAACGAGCGAAAATCGACAAACACTCCAATCCCGCGTTTAAGATAACGGTCGCCAGGGACCATGATGTGGAATTTATGTGGGTCACCGAGATGTTTCATCGGATCAAGACCGCCGGTGAAGAGGGCCGCAAGCTGGTGCTGATCATGCCCAACCCCTGTCCTACTTACCGGCATGTGGCGAGGCTGATCAACGCATTCAAGGTTGACTGCGGCCACCTGCGCCTTTTTGCGATGGATGAATACGCCAATGAGCACGGTGAAGTGGCACCGGCAAACTGGCCACAAGGGTTTGGATACGCCTTGCTCCATCAACTTGTATATGAAATAGACGCCAAGCTCCGACCATCACCGAAGCAGATCACTCTCTTTACGACAAAGAACGTGAAGGACTACGGGAAACTGATCGCCGACGAAGGTGGTGCCGATGCCGTCTACACCGGCCCCGGATGGACCGGTCACCTGGCGTTCATCGAACCGGACGCTCCGGAGTTCGATGCCCCTTTAGATGAGTGGAAGAAAATGGGGCCGCGAATCTGTACGTTAAGCCCTTATACGTTGGCGCAGAACTCGCTTCATGGAAGCTTCGGGATGAGCGGCGATATCGCGTCTGTACCGCCGAAAGCGGCAACGATTGGACCGGCGGAAGTCATCAACGCCAAGTACCGTATGGACATACACTCGATCACCGTTCATGGAACCACCACGAGCTGGCAGCGAATGATGACGCGACTTTGCCTGCACGGGCCCGTGACACCTCGTTTGCCAACTTCGATACATCAATTATTGAGAACCGACGTGATCGTTTCCGAAACCGCGGCTCAAGATATCGCACCGGACTGGGAGAAGGAGTATTAAAATGGCCTTGCTCGACGCGCCAAGCAATTCATGGGCCCACGTGGACTTGACAAAAGTTCCGGCCATGCGAACCGAAGCACCGGGACCGCAATCACGTGCGCTTCATGCACGCTGCACGAAGCATTTCAAGGGTTTGTCAGGTCAAGTCAAGCTTTTTCCTGTGGCGTTTGAGTCTGGAAGCGGCTGCGTTTTGACCGACGTAGACGGGAATCGCTACATCGATTTTTCGTCCGGCATTTACGTCACAACGCTCGGGCATTGCCATCCGAAGATCAGCCAGGCGATCGCGACCCACGCCAACCGATTGATGAACGCGCATGACTTCACAACGGAAATCAAGACACGGCTGATGGAGAAACTGGCCGCGGTATTGCCAGGCGACTTGACGGCATTTCAGCTTTATGACTCAGGCACAACTGCCGTTGAAGCCGGCATGCGAGTCCTTCGTGCCGCAACAGGCCGCGGCGAGCTGATTAGTTGCTTCAACGATTATCACGGAAAAACCTACGGCTCTGTTTCACTGGGGCATATCCGGTCCTCTGTTTACGGGCGCGTCCGCGCGCCGGGGATGCATATGGTACCCCGGCCCGATCCCTATCGCCCGCTTTGGACCAAATCAGACGGCTCGATCGACACGGCCCAATACCTCGCGTTCTACGACCAATACCTCGACAAAGCCACCGTCGGTGACGTGGCGGGATTCGTGATCGAACCGATCCAGGGGTGGGCTGGATCAATCATGCCGCCGG
>JBBRMF010000167.1:0-11706 GCA_038230975.1 Tepidisphaerales bacterium | reverse complement strand
GATTGCTGTCAGACAGTCGATTTTAGGCGTATGCCACAAAATTCTGCCGGAATAATCAGTACGCAGAATAATACGGCTTCGATAACTATGACGTAAGCTTCGGATTGCGAAAAACTTACAGCTTAAGCGAATGGCATTCAATTGCGTCCCCGTATCATTCCCTTTGCATCCGCCAATTCGTCTGGACTGAGTGCGACATACGACACTTCTGCCTGTGGCTGGTGCGTTGGCCATTGGAACCCGCAGACTTTTCAGTCATTGCAGCCGTCCTGCTTCAAATTCCCGGCATGCGTTAGAAATGCGAGGAGCGGCTGCAACGGTCCGCCGTTCGCATTGCAATCTACAATCCCGGGCGTGCCGGGCCACATGAGCTGTCTATACGACGGTAGAAGGAATAACGTGAACTGGAACATCGGTAAGGGCAGCTTCGCTGCCGTATTGATTTGCTCGATCGGCCTTGGTGGTTGTGCCTCCGGCCAGCACGATCGCAATAACGACGTTAGCGCCCGCCCTGCGGGAGAGCGCATCCATCCGTACGGCGATCGCGACCACTCGAAGGACGACGGCGTCTTTTCGTGGGAAGGCTCAGGAGGCTGGGACAACCAGGGGAGCAACGAGGGACACCACATTAAGAGATAGCGGCCTATCTCGCCTCCGCTGCTGTTGTCAGTGGTAGAGAAATACCCCCCCTAACTTGAGGAGTTGCCTCATGGAACACGTCATGGAACATCTGAATCTTTCGATCGACGGAATGCACTGCGGTGGCTGCGTCAACCGCGTGACAGGAGCGCTCAAGTCAATTCCCGGCGTTACCATCGAGAATGTGCAGGTCGGATCCGCAGCACTCACGATTGACTCGGCCCAAACATCGCCGGTGAAGATCACGGAAACGTTGAAAGCCATCGGATTCGCGGCCGCGAAGGCCGGGGTACGATGAGCGTTTTCACCTGTCCGATGCACCCGCAAATCGTGCGGAACGAGCCGGGGAATTGTCCGATCTGTGGCATGGCGCTGGAACCGCGCATTGTCACGGCGGGGGCAGCCGGGGGGGCAGCGGAAGCGAACCCCGAACTCACAGACATGACCCACCGCTTCTGGATCAGCGCGGGGCTGACGCTTCCGGTTTTCATTGTGGGCATGGCGGATGTCATTCCAGGGCAGCCGCTTAAACACCTGATGTCCATGCGAGCGCTGCAATGGTTTCAGCTCGCGCTCACGACGCCGGTGGTGCTGTGGGGCGGCTGGCCGTTCTTTCAGCGGGGCTGGGCATCGCTCGTGCATCGCAGTCTCAATATGTTCACGCTGATTGCACTCGGTACTGGCGCGGCGTACCTGTTCAGCGTCGTCGCGGTGTTGTTCCCTGGCCTCTTGCCGCCGTCCATCCGTGGGCATGGCGGCATGGTGCCGGTCTACTTCGAGGCCGCTGCCGTCATCACCACGCTGGTTCTGATGGGGCAGGTATTGGAATTGCGGGCGCGGGCCGCGACTGGTGGCGCGATTCGCGCGCTGCTTGGCCTTTCGCCAAAGCAAGCCAGGATCGTCCGGCCCGACGGCAAGGAAGAAGACATTTCGCTGGACGCCGTCCATCCCGGCGATCACCTGCGCGTGCGACCCGGTGAGAAAGTTCCGGTGGACGGTGCGGTGCTGGAAGGAAACAGCGCGGTCGATGAATCCATGGTGACCGGAGAGTCGATTCCCATTGAAAAGCATTCGGGAGATGCGGTCATCGGTGGCACGATCAACGGCACCGGCGGACTGCTTATGCGGGCGGACCGCGTCGGCAGTGATACGCTCCTGTCACAGATTGTTCGCATGGTCAGCGAGGCGCAACGAAGCCGCGCGCCGATCCAGCGGGTGGCCGATACAGTGGCGAGTTATTTCGTTCCCATTGTTGTTGTCTGTGCCATCCTGACCTTCGTCGTGTGGGCATTCTTCGGCCCGGCTCCGGCATTGGCGCATGCGATCGTCAACGCGGTGGCTGTGTTGATCGTCGCCTGTCCGTGTGCGCTGGGGCTGGCGACGCCGATGTCCATTATGGTCGGGACCGGGCGCGGTGCATCCGTGGGCGTCCTGGTGAAAAACGCCGAGGCGCTGGAGATCCTTCAGAAGGTTGACACACTGGTGGTCGATAAAACTGGCACGCTCACCGAAGGGAAGCCGCGCCTTGTTACGGTGGTCCCCGCCGCAGGTCAGAACGAAACTGAAGTATTGCGAATCGCGGCAAGTCTGGAGCGGGGGAGCGAGCACTCACTCGCGGCCGCAATCGTGAATGGCGCAAAGGATCGCGGCGTGGAAGCTGCCACGGTTGAAGGGTTCGAGTCGATCACCGGCAAGGGTGTCAAGGGGAAAGTTGACGGACGCCAGGTGCTCTTTGGGAATCAGGCACTGCTCGACGACGCCAAGGTAACCACGCAGGAACTGACCAGCCGCGCCGAGGAATTACGGAACGACGGCCAGACCGTAATGTTTCTCGCGGTCGACGGACGACTCGCGGGAATCCTGGGCGTCACCGATCCGATTAAGGAATCGTCCGCCGAGGCAGTGCGGCTTCTTCAAGCGGATGGCATTCGGATCATCATGCTGACCGGTGACAATCGAACGACCGCCGAAGCCGTTGCCCGCAAGCTTAGGATTACTGAAGTGGAAGCGGGCGTGCTCCCCGATCAAAAAAGCGTTGTCATCAAGCGACTGAAGAGCGAAGGCCGAAATGTCGCGATGGCTGGAGACGGTGTGAACGATGCGCCTGCGCTGGCCGAGGCGCACGTCGGAATCGCCATGGGTACGGGGACGGATGTGGCGATCCAAAGCGCCGGAATCACACTGCTCAAAGGCGACCTGCGCGGAATCGTCAAGGCGCGCCGGCTTAGCCAGGGCGTCATGCGGAACATCAAACAAAACCTGTTTTTCGCGTTCATCTACAACATTCTTGGCATCCCGATCGCGGCAGGAGTGTTGTACCCATTTTTCGGGCTGTTGCTGAACCCCATGATCGCAGCAGCGGCGATGAGCCTCAGTTCAGTCTCGGTGATTGTCAACGCTTTGCGACTTCGAGGCCTGAAGCTCTGAATCAAAGTTTTGTAGGGTGGGCGTACTCGCACACCGCCCACCATCCGCGTCACTCGGCAAATCGGTGGGCGAGTAAGCCCACCCTACACCCTGCAAAGATCCGATCCGGCGATACACCAAACTGAAAAATAATCTAGTGTAGTGTATCATAAATAACCTAACTTATGTACAAACTGCGTGTCTACCTCTACAACGAGGAGATTATCATGCGTGTTGCCCCGCCTATTTCGCTGACTGTCGAAGAAAAGAAATCGCTTCGCGGAAAAAAGACTTGCGGGCATCGAGAAAGATGCCAGGCGCGGCGGTCGACCTTCTGTCGACGGGCCTGCGCTGACGAAGAACATTATCGAATGGACCACTCAGAAAAAGCCGCCGAATGCCACTCACTGGAGTTGCCGGACGCTTGCCGCCGAACTGAAAACCAGTTCGGCCCGGGTGAATCGCGCATGGCGAGCCAACGGGCTGAAACCTCATTTGTACCGCACGTTCAAAGTCAGCAACGACAAGCGGTTCGCGGAAAAGGTGATCGATGTGGTGGGCCTGTATCTCAATCCGCCGGATCGCGCGCTGGTGTTGTGCTGCGATGAAAAGAGCCAGATTCAGGCGTTGGACCGCACCCAGCCGGGACTGCCTTTGAAGAAGGGTCGATGCGGCACGATGACCCACGATTACAAACGCAACGGAACGACCACGCTGTTTGCCGCGCTGAATGTCGCCGAAGGAAAATTGATCGGCACCTGCATGAAGCGGCACCGGCATCAGGAATGGATCAAGTTTTTAGAACTGATCGACGAACAAACGCCCGCCGATCTGGATTTGCATTTGATCGTTGATAACTACGCAACGCATAAACATCCGAAGGTTCTGAACTGGTTAAAAAGGCACAAGCGGTTCTGCATCCATTTTACGCCAACGAGCAGTTCGTGGCTGAACCTGGTTGAACGATGGTTCCGCGAGATCACCGACAAGCAAATTCGACGGGGAGTATTCACGAGCGTGGATCAGTTAACCGCAACGATCGAGGCCTACATCAAATCGCACAACGAAAACCCGCGATCGTTTGTCTGGACGGCAAAAGCCGAGGATATTCTGAAAAAAGTTCGCCGGGCGAAAGCCGCTTTGGATAAGATAGCGACAGCGTGATACACTACACTAGAATCCCACGCTGATTTTCTGGAAGAAGAATTTGATGCGTGTGGGGGTCATCCTTGACCATAGTTGTCTCCTTATCATCCGTGACACGGAGAACATCGACACAATACGCGACCGGACTTCAGCCGCGATGATCTAGTATCTCCGATTACAAACGCGGCGTTGAGGAAAAAGCAACAAACTCGAAGTTGCGACACGCCATGGTAGCCGTGGTCTCGCCTCAACACCGCAAGACACGGAAGACTTTTTACTACCCACCCTGAACAAAAGCACCCAACCGGGAAACCGGTTGGGTGCTTTTCCAGTGGAGCCAGCGGGACGCCAGTAGAACTCGCAACCGCATTTCTGAGCGAATTCCGGGGATTCTCTGCCACAATGACGCACGATCTTTCTTTGGTGGCGATGTCGTCTATAACTTTGGGATACCCCTTGAACCCCCGGCCGCGAACGTGTTCACTTCGGACTTGACGACCTTTGATCGCCACGACCACTGATCCACTGTCTGGGTTCCCTCGCCGGAGCAGTTCTTGGATGGAAAGGTGTCCCAAATCCGGCCCCCGTCGTCCGTAGAATTCCTACGCCGGATGGGTATAATCGCTTTTGTAAAGGAGGTGATCTGAAGCAATGATTGTCGAAATCACCATCGAAAACTTCAAGTCCTTGCGAGAAGTCACGCATGTAAGCTTCGCTGCAGGAACGACTTCCAGGCTGTCTGGAAATCTGCTCAGACATCCGAATGGAGAGCGATTTGTAAAGTCAATGGCTTTATATGGCCCGAACGCTTCGGGGAAGACGACGGTAATTGACGCCTTATACGCACTCGGCGGATTCGTCCTTTTCAGTAGTCAAGATCAAAAGCCAACATCATCCGTTCCTTACTTTCGACCATTCGCGCTAGATCGGTCATCAAAGCAACAGCCTTCACGAATTGCCCTTACCATCGATCTGGCGGGCGATAGGTACACGCTCGATGTCTCGGCAACAAGGGAAAGGGTTTGGAGCGAAACACTAACCCTTCAGCGCACTGCCAAACAGCCTGGCCGCAAGGCTGTCGCCAAGGTGCTGATTGAACGGTCATGGGATGCGAAAAACAAGCACTATTCGACCACCCTTCACGATGACCTCGGATCGCAACTAACAAGAAGCGCCGTGATCGAGCAAACGACGCCCAATCGGCTGATGCTCGGCAAGCTCGCCTCACTCAATAACGAGATAGCTCGACGAATTGTTGAATGGGTCGAGGATGATCTCGACTTTTACGACATGCATCGCAACCCTAACGCTGAACAAGCAATGCTGGCTAAGGCGGCCAAACTACTCAAGGATGATAAGATTTATGCAGCGTTAGTCGGACGCTTCCTGACCGACGCCGACACGGGTATTGAGCGGTTGAGGGTCGTCGATGAGAAGGCGATCGAACTAACTGTCTCTGAGGTGGAAGACAAGTTCGAGTCCAAGAGCGTAACGGTGATACAGCCTGCGCTATCGTTTCAACATGCCACGGAGGATGGATCGGTCGTCTATTTTCGCAGGCAACGCGAGTCTTCTGGCACGCTTCGCTTTGTAGCACTACTTGCCGCCATCTTGCAGCCAAGTCCCCGCCGTCGCCTTGTGTGCATTGACGAATTTAGCGCCAGCATGCACCCGGATCTTGTGCGCCGGTTAATCAAAATCGTTCACAGCAGCAGATATAACAAATCGGGAAATCAATTACTCTTCACGACGCACGATACGCATTTGATGGATCCGGGTGAACTGCTTCGTCGAGATCAGGTTACGATCTGCGATAAAGATCGCTTCGGGCGAAGTCGCACAACGCGTCTCGACGCATATCAGGATGAAGCCAGATCGGATGCCAACCTTCAGAAGCAATACTTACAAGGACGGTTCAATGGCATACCCCAGTTTGGACCGACGCTCGAAGACGTTCCAGTCGATGACAAGCCGCTTGAGGTGAGTCCTTGAGCAAGCTCTCGTCCAACCGCCGCATCCTGATCGTCGGCGAAGGCCTTGAAACGGAGTACAACTACTTCGTCGGCTTTCGCAATGCGTTCGAAGACGTTCTGAAGCGGACAGCAACTTCAGTAAGGGTTGCGAGTGGCAAGGGTGGCGACGCACGCGCCATCGTCGAAAACGCGATCAAGGAGCGGAAGAAGTTTCAACCGGACGTTAAGCGAGGCGATCGCGTGTTTCTTCTGCTCGACGCGGAGGGTATAGGTATTTCTCCAGGCCAAGGTCGAACACCAGAACTACCCGCCGCTGAAAAGCTAGCCGAGAGCAAAGGCATCGAGATTGTCTATTCCTCTCCGTCGATCGAGTATTGGTTTTTGTGCCATTTCGCAAACGCGTCCAGAGGACAGTTCGCCAATTGCAAAGCCGTTATCGCTGCGCTCAACAAAAAGTGGAGCCAGGTGAGCAAAGTTCAGTACGGCAAGGCAGACCTTGACGTGTTCAAAAGGCTCGAAAACAAATTGCCTGTCGCACGAGCGCAAGCCCTCCAAATTGACCTCCATCATATTAAGACCGTGAAGTCTGCAAGAAAGGTAAACCCATCCACCCAGGTCTACGAACTCATCGCGATGCTGATCGGAGCAAATTCGGGCGAGAAGTGCCCGCTGGTCGGAAGGTGGAAACTGGTCGGCGATGCGACTGTAACCGTGGACTTGCGAAAAGGCGGGGTCATGCCGCGACATGATAGCGGCAACGCACATTGGCATCTATAATTCTTATGCTTCCGCTAGCTGAGGGAAATGAAAATGCCACGTGACCTTGGGGCCACGGGGCATTTCATTGGAGGCGCCGGGAATTGAACCCGGGTCCCGATATAACTCGAATGGCGGCCTCTACATGCATAGTCGCTTTTTTAATCTCGACCCCGGTGCCGGGAAGCGACACTCTTCACCGGGGTCCAGTCGTCTTTAGGATTGCCGCCTGACCAACGTCCGAATCAGGAGATTAGCCCGCGTTTTGCGACCGATGTGCTGCGGGCATCACATCGTGCCGAGGTTGCCTAAATTAGGCAGCCATACGAACCGGGGCGGCAAAGCCGACCCGGCCTGCAACATCATTGGTGTTGGCAGTTAAAATGTGCTCGATATTTTACGAGGCCAACGAGCGTCCTCGGCATGCCACCACCGTTGTCATCCGGTCGAAACCGATCGCCCCGGTGGGGAGTCCTTACTTTCGAATTACATGTCGAGCTGACACGGGCGACAAGTGAACAGGATGGGCTTATTTCTCTTCCACCATCCGCCACTGCCGATTCATCCGAGGCATGCTACCCCGGCCGAGCATGCGGATAGGACTACATCGCCTTGCCGTTCAGCGACCCACTGTCCAGACCCCATTCGTGTCCCAACTCGGATGTATAGGTTCGCGGCGGAAAACCACTCGAACCTGGGCCGGGAACTTCCCGGCTCCAACTGTCTACGATACATTCACATTGTCCACGCGGAGGATAGGGGCAACGCTGGGAAGCGACCCCGAGCGCCGACGTGGATCATCCGACGGTCGCCGGGCCGATCGCTTCACGCGGTCGGCCCGCTTCCTTTTTCCTCTCGACCGGAGGATGCCAAAAGCAGTAAATCCCGGGTCTGGGCGGAGCCCAGGTCTGCCGCGGCGAAGCCGATTCCTTCGTTCTCTTTCCTCCACCTCGCCGCAAACTCCGCCGGCGTCTGGTAACCCAGGCTGCTGTGCGGGCGATGCTTCGTGTACTGCGACGCCTACAGCTTCACGATCACCCGCGCGTGATCCCGGTTGTGGAACGTCTCCAGTTTCAGACATTCCTCCCGCAGCGTGCCGTTGAACCGCTCGTTGAACCCGTTCTGCCATGGGCTCCCGGGCTCGATATGCCGGGCCTCCACGCCGTGGATCGCCAGCACACGCATCAGGAACCTGGCGATGAACTCAGGGCCGTTGTCGCTGCGGATGTGCCGCGGCACGCCACGATCCTTGAACAGCTTCAGCAGCGTCATCGCCACGAACTTCGCGTTCATCCGATGCTCCACCTCCACGCCAACGCATTCACGCGCGAACTCATCCTCAATCGTCAGAATCCGCAGCTTTCGGCCTGTTTCCGTGCGATCCTCCACAAAGTCATAGGCCCACACCTGGTTGGGATATTCCGCCCGGCACGGTATCCCGCAGCCGATCCCACGCCGCTTTCTCCGGCGTTTCTGCTTCAGCAGCAACCCGTGTTTGCGGCACAGCCGACGTACACGCTTGAGATTCACCCTCTCGCCCGCGCGGCGAAGCATTGCCCACAAGTGACGCCCCCAGACCCCCGGAGTTTATCGCAAAAGCCGATCCCGGCAGATGGGAGCGAAACAAAAGGCCGGGCTGACGAATCAGCCCGGCCCGCCGGCCGCTCGGGTCGCACTCCTGTGTTGCCCTGTCCGTCCGGCGGCGCGAATTGTGATAGCGGCAAACAGAGTTATCGTCCACCGCCAACCCGTCGGTGGCGGAAGCGGGCGTGTGCGTGAACCGGACATTTCTATTCGCCGTTGACACGATTTCGACGGTCTTCTTGCCACCCTCGTTCCCTTCTTGTACGATTCCCCGCTTTCCCCAACGAGGAATGAACTGACATGGCAGATCTGAAAATGGTGTACGAAAAAGATGCCCCGCTGGACGCGCTCCAGGGCAAAACCGTGGCGATCATCGGATTTGGCTCGCAAGGTCATGCCCACGGGCTGAACCTTCGCGACAGCGGAATCAAGGTCATTGTTGCCAACCGCAAGGACAGCACCAACGGCCGATTGGCCATCGAGCACGGGTTTGATCCCATGCCCGTTGCCGATGCCGTCAAACAGGCCGATCTCATCATCATCACCCTGCCCGATGAAGTTCAGCCGGAAGTCTGGAACGCCAGCATCGCCCCGAACCTGAAGCCCACGACGGCGATCGGTGTGACGCACGGATTTAACGTCCACTTCAAAACGATTACTCCCCCCGCCGCCAATGATGTGCTGTTGGTTGCCCCCAAGGGCCCCGGTCATCTGGTGCGCAGTGAATTTGAAAAAGGCGGCGGCGTCCCCTGCCTGCTGGCCATCCACCAAAACCCAACCGGTAAAGCCCGCGATATCGGTCTGGCCTGGGCGCGCGGCATCGGCGGTGCCCGCAGCGGTATCATCGAGACCACGTTCAAAGATGAGTGTGAGACCGATCTGTTCGGTGAACAAGCCGTGCTGTGCGGCGGATTGGCTTCGCTCATCAAAGCTGGTTTTGAAACCCTCACTGAAGCCGGCTACCCGCCCGAGATGGCGTACTTTGAATGCGTCCACGAAGTAAAGCTGATCGTCGACCTGATCTATCAGGGCGGCTTGGATTACATGCGATTCAGCATCAGCAACACCGCCGAATACGGCGACCTGACCCGCGGCCCCCGCCTCATCACCGATGCGACCAAGGCCGAGATGAAGAAGATTCTCACCGAAATTCAATCCGGCCAGTTCGCCAAAGAATGGCGAGCCGAATACGAAGGCGGCATGAAGAATTTCAAGCGGTTGTATGAAGCGGACAACAGCCATCCCGTCGAAGTCACCGGTCGCAAGCTGCGCGCGATGATGCCTTGGTTGAAGGCCAAGCAGCCGCCGAAGCAGGGCTGACCGTCTGAACTCGAAAAAAGAAGTTGAACGACCAATTCCAAAGCCCGAAACATTTTGTTTCGGGCTTTTAGTTTTTTTGAATTCAACTGTTACCGGGAAATAGGACCAGTTGAAACTATGGGCGTCGTGCCACGATTTAGGAATAACGGTTTTTGTAGTAAATGCGAGCAGCGCGTTCGCACGCCGCTGCTTAATCTTGTCCTCCCCGGCCGGCGCGACGCGAAGAACGTAGGTTCGAGTGGACATGTTTTGTTTGAAATAGGACACCGTTGATATCGAGCGCGAACTTGTCCCGGTCGTTGGCGGCATCATCGAGAATGCGCAGGAGGTCTTGCATCCTTATTGCGTTGCCCCGTCCCCCGGGCTAAATTCTACGCACCACCCCTCTTGGAGACAACCTATGAACCTGCCCGTTCTGTTGGCTTGCGTTGCGGTATGTCTGACGGCTTCTTGCATTGCCGATCCAGTCGCTGGAACGGGAGTGGAATCCGAACTCCGCGCCGAGGGAAACGGATTCAAAGGGAATATTCAGCCGAATAATGCAGCCTTTCCGCTTACGGCAGCCGTTGCGGTTGCGGCGACAAAGAATCCACTTGATACCACTACTGGCACGGAGACGCGTCACGAGGAAGCGAACGATGCGGCACAGCCAACACCCACCAGCGCATTGCCGGGCGGGTTTGCAGAGCTTGGGGTCACCGCTACCGGCCGCGCGTTGACGGCGCGGTTCGCAACTGCCAAATCGGTGGATGAGGCGATCCAGCGGACTGGCGATGCGCTTGGAAAACTATTCGATGCCAAACCGCAATTTGATAAGGCGGCCGTCGACTCGCGCACTAAGAACCGCGGTGTTGCATCGTTTTCCGCAACGTCTAAAGGCAAAGAGATCCGGGGCATCGTGATGTTTTCGATTGACGTACAAAGCGGTGCATCGGTAAATCTGGTGTACAGTCGGCCGGACGCCCCGGCAACGGAAGTGGGAACCCTCATGGCCACCCTGCCCGTCAATGTTCCAATGAAGACCTATCGATTCCCTGATGGAAGCGGCTCGGTCGATCTGCCGCGCGGCTGGATTGTCGAAGGGCTCAGCGCGACAGAAGCCATCGTCATCCGCGGGCCGGAAGGGCAGGCAATCTTGAACAACATCCAGATGCCGATCGCCATGCCAACCGGTTCGATCATGACGATGTACCAGGAAAATGTACGCCGAATGCGGCAATTCGGCGCGCGGCAACTACCTCCCCCGCCGACCGGGAATTTTTATGCGTATGCTTCTCCCGAAGAATCACTAAAGACGGTCCTACCGGATATCCATGAAAAAAATAAAAAAGCCCGGAAGGATTATACCGAGTTCGGTGAAATTATTTCCGCCGCCAAAGCCGAGCCGAATCCATTTATCCCCAATGCAGAAGCCGGTGTTTTCTATTTTCGCTCCGTAAAGCACAAGAACGGCCAGGCAATCCCGCACCTTGAAATGCACCGAATCGATACCTTCCGCACCGGCGAGGGCAAAGACTTCTGGAATCTCTGCCTCAATGGATTCTACGCACCGGAACCGATCTTCCAGCGGGATCTACCGCTGATGAAAGACATCATCGCGACGTTTCGACTAGATCCGGATGCGATGCGGCAAAAGGGGATTCGCGATCAAAAGCAGATCGATGCACTGCTCGCCGACGGACAGCGCCAACACGAGAACATGCTCGCCCGCGGCCGGCAATATCAGCAGGATCAGAATGAGCACTTCAACCGAATGCAGGCCAACGATCAGGCCCGCCGGCAAGCTCGGCATGATGCGAACTCTGACTTTATCGAGATGATTGGTGGCTATCGAACCGTCTACAACACCGCAACCGGCACGAGCCAAAGCGTGAATTATTAT
>JBBRMF010000166.1:0-11775 GCA_038230975.1 Tepidisphaerales bacterium | reverse complement strand
CCGACTGGCTGTAGCGACGTTGATAGAACAGGTCCTGCCACTGCTTGACCATGCCCTGGAAGTCATTGTTCAGGATGGCGACCTTCACCGGGATGTTGTACTGGGCCATCGTCGCCAGCTCGTAGCAGGTCATCAGGAAGCTGGCATCGCCGTCGATATCAATGACGGTGCGGCCGGGCGCGCCAAGCGCAGCACCCATGGCTGCGGGCAGGCCGTAACCCATCGTGCCCAGGCCGCCGCTGGTGATCATCTGTCGGGCATGACGCCATCGATAAAACTGCGCCGCCCACATCTGATGCTGGCCCACACCCGTCGTGATAATCGCATCACCATTGGTTTGACGATGCAACTCTTCGATCACATACTGCGGCTTGGCCTTATGGCTGTCGTCCAAATATTTGAACGGATAACGCTTTTTCCAGGCGTTGATCGTGCTGAACCAATTCGGGCGATCGCGATGCTCCAGGTGCGGATACATCAGCTCCAGCGAAGTCTTCGCATCGCCGATGACGGCAATATCCACATCCACCGTCTTGCTGATTGAACTCGGGTCGATATCGATATGAATGATCTTGGCATGCGGCGCAAAGCTGGCGAGGTTGCCGGTGACGCGGTCGTCAAAACGAGCACCCACGGCAATCAGACAATCCGATTCCTGCACGGCGTAATTGGCGAAAGCCGACCCGTGCATGCCGAGCATGTAGAGAGCTTTTGGGTCATGCTCATCAAAAGCACCTAGGCCCAGCAGCGTGGTGGTGCAGGGGATGTTGGCTTTGTTGGCAACCTTCCGAACCATGTCGGCGGCACCAGCGATGATCGCCCCGCCGCCGACGTACAGCACGGGTTTCTCACTGCGATTGATTAACTCGGCGGCGGCCATCGCCTGCTTCTCATGGTCCGGATGCGAATTGGCACTCCGACGGCGCTTCAGAATGTGCTCGCGCGGAGTATCGTCGACTTCTTCGTTACACATCCCGGCGGACACGTCTTTCGGCAGGTCGATCAACACCGGTCCGGGTCGGCCGCTCGAGGCGATCATGAACGCTTCATTAATCACGCGTGGCAACTCGCGGACATCTTTCACGAGGTAATTCCACTTCGTACACGGGCGGGTAATGCCGGTGACATCGGCTTCCTGGAAAGCATCATTGCCGATCACCTTCGTCGGCACCTGGCCGCTGATGACGACCATGGGGATGCTGTCCATCTGCGCCGTCGCGAGCGGAGTCACCATATTCGTGGCGGCCGGGCCGCTGGTGACGATGCACACGCCCACCTTGCCGGTGGCCCGATAGTAGCCGTCCGCGCAATGGCCGGAGCCCTGCTCATGACGGTTCAGGATGAACTTGGCGGGGGTTTTGTAGAGTTGGTCGAACACCGGCAGAATCGCCCCGCCGGGGTAGCCGAACATCGTGTCGACTTTATGCGGGCCGATCAGCATTTCATGCAGGATCTGGGCACCGATTTTGCCTTTGTACTTGGGCTTGGTGTCAGCGGGGATGGCTTTTTTGATGTCGGATTGCAGTGTGCTCATGTTCGTGTATCCCATGGAAAAACGGCGTTGGTCTTGACCGGCAGGGTAATGTAACGCCGTAGACTGGCTCATTCAACGATATATTGATTTCAAATCTTCGGATCACTCGGCATTTTGAAGCGAATGATACGGTTGCAACGGGAATGGCGATTAGTGCCATCCTCCGCGCGCTGGGGCGGGGCGGGCCGGTCGCGGGAGGCTACCTGACACCTCATTGCTGAGATCCCTGAAGCCTAGCCGTGGTGCCGGCCTATCGTACGGCGACCGTAAGTCGAAAGGCGTGCAACATCAGATATCTCTCACATCCACATCGTTCACATGGGCTGGAAGCCCATGCCACAACAGGATTTAATGAACCGAAACTCCCGGCTGCAAGTCCAAATTCCTTGAACTTTCTGGCGGAATTACAGCTGTATCATAGAATTCCATGTCTTCCCCGTCAAGGCTTGGGGCGACATATCCGGGCTGTTTGCTGCGAATCAGCTCTTGATGAAAAGCCCCAACCACCCGCCGTTCAATCTCATGGCGGCAATCGGAGTTGATCGGATGGGCGATATCCGCATGCAGCTTGGTGCGCGCAGCGCCGTTTCCTTGCTGATAACGAAGATAGCGGTTTTCATCAAGCCGACCCCCGCAATTATTGCAATAGCGGGCTCTAAGGTGGTTTTTATCCCCGCATCGCCCGCAATGATCCGAAAGCTTTCGGGATGGCATCGCTAAAAACAGCCCGTCATTGCCGTCAATCAGTTTCACATCGCGCACGACAAACGTGCGATCGAATGTTAACGCGCAAAATGCCTTTAGACGACTTCCCTGGTCTTCGCAGAGTTTGATCCTGATGTCCGTCAGTTGCATGACGAAACCCTTTCTGAGAGGCTATGGAGGCATCGTCAAGGACACCTTCACGGTTACTTTTAAAGACTACGCCATGCATCTCGTGTCGAGACGGTCATTGACGTTAAAATTCCGGGGCGATTTGCACTGAAAGTGCCGAAACGCCTTGAGATACGCTGATATGTTTTACTGCCGACTCCGCACCCGCCTGATCATCAAATAACGTGAATAAGCTACTTCCACTACCACTCATTCGCACCGGCCGTTGAAGCACGGTTTCAATCGCCGTTCGCAATTCTCCAAGCTCCGGGCAAATGGCAAAGGCAGGAATCTCCAAGTCGTTTACCAGACACGGCAAAAGCGCTTCTGCCGACAATTCTGCCCAAGCCTGCCAATCCGGTGTATGGGCCAGATTCGATTCATTTCCAAGCCGCATCTCATCGAACTTCCGATACACCGCCGGGGTCGGCATGGCGATCCTGGGCAACACCAGAACGCCCCATCGCGCAGCCGGGGGTGGCGTGGGTTTTACAACCTGCCCGCGCCCCGTACAGATGCTGCTCGGACCGTGGAAAAAGAACGGTAAATCGCTTCCACACTGCCCGGCCAGTTCTGCCAGCCGTTCCATACTTAAATCTGTCGCCCACAACCGGTTTAATCCGATCATGGCAGTGGCTCCGTCCGAACTTCCACCCCCCAGCCCGGCACCGGTGGGGATGCGTTTCTGTAGCGCGATATTCGCGCCCCGCGAACTTCTCGACAAGGCATTTCCCTCTTTGCCCCGTGGCGAAAACTCTTCTCGCCCAAGATATTCCCGAACAGACGCATCCCCACGTTCCCGGGTGGTGTCCAAGGCGGATCTCTGCTTACCCACAAAATCCGCCAGCAATTTCCCTGCACGTACAATCAGATTCGATCCATCGCACGGCAGGTTCGGATCATCGCAACTCAGCGACAATTCCTCTGAATCCTTCGACTCGACATCCATTTGCGAAATGACCAATGTGTCAAAGAGCGATACCGTACACATCCACGTCAGCAGCGGATGAAATCCATCCTCAGTGGGCGGACCCACTCTCAGATGAAGATTGATCTTCGCCGGTGCCAGAAGCCGCATCATAGGACTCGTCGAGGATGGAAAAGAATCCATCCTCGCAAGGTGATTGCACCAGCGCAAGATGTCAAGCGATCAAAATCAAACTGACACGCAACTGAAGCTTCAAAGCCAAATGTGATCTATCTACACACGCCGCCGCGCTCATCGAAGTGATCGTTGAATGAGATGAGCATCAGCGAACGTCCATAGGATAAACGTAACGCTCATCGACAATCAAGGAAAATCTGAAAGATCTACGCAATTTAACGCCTGGAATTTTCCAAAACGCAACGGGCCCCCGTCACCGGGAGTGACGGGGGCCTTTTAAATGCCGCATAAAAGTACGTTTATTGAACAAATCATCTGGCGCTCGATCGCCCGCTCACGGCAACGATTTATCGACGGCGATCGTTATTTCCCATCAATTGAAGAATAAACAAAAACAGATTGAGGAAGTCGAGATACAACACCAGCGAACCGACGATCGACATGCGAGCCGCCAGTGCCGGGTTATCCTGCGTTTGGCTCGCCATCGCTTTTAGCTTCTGCGTGTCGTAAGCCGTCAGTCCGACAAATACCAGCACCCGCACATAATTGAAGATGACCTGAAACATCGAGTCGTGCCAGAAGATGCTGACGATGCTCGCGATCACGAGACCGATCAGCAGCATGTGCAAAATCTTACCCACGCCGGTCAGATCGGCTTTGGTCAGCATGCCATAAGCACTCATTACGCCGAAGGTTCCCGCACTGACGATAAAGGCGCTGGTCAGCGTGGAGTGGGCGTATATTGCAAAGATGACCGAGAGTGTGAGCCCGTTGATGGCCGCGTAAAGCAGAAATAGCACCGTCGCCACGTTAGCGCTGATTTTGTTGACCGCACTGCTGATCACCATGACCAGTCCCAATTCGACGATCAAAAGAATCAACCAGCTATGGAGAAAGGTGGCCATGAGCGTGGGTGTTTGCGCGACGTACCACGCGACCGCCGCCGTGACCGCCAGTCCGACGGACATCCAGGCATACACGGAGTTGAAGAAACGAACGATAGCCGGGTTGGAAGTGCCTTCGGTTGCCCAGGGCACCGAACGATTCATCCCATACGGATTTGCAATTTGTGACATAAAAGCTCCTAAACGAATTCAGTCTCTTGGAACAGTATAGGCGACGCCCCCCGTTATAACGTACCCACTTTTTTATACGAATGACGGTGCAATTGAATTCAATGAGTCGAAAAGAGTAGTGAACGCCAAGCCGCCAAGTACGCCAAGGAATAAACGCCAAGAAGATGTCTTTCCTGGCGTTTATTTTCTTGGCGTAGTTGGGGGCTCGGCGTTCAGTTACCACGAGACTTCCTCAGAAAACGAGTAATATCCTTTTTTCGTTTTTCGTTCTCTTCGCTTCAAGACCCTTCGATAGCACAACATCTTTTCGAGCCGTGCCGCACGCCCGCAAACTTAACCCATCTTACCGAAAAAGCACCTCTGCGTAGCGGTCTGAGAACCTTCAACGACGGGTTTGCCAAGCAAATCATACTGCAAACGCGAAACCCTGATTTCGGGATCGCATTTTCGTTGTATTCCAACGCGCAATCTGTTCAAATCAGATCGTTGAAGGAGAGGCGAAAATGAAAAATGTCACGCAATTGCGGCGGGTTAAGCATCGGATCGGCTCCCAGCGTGCCCGGCAATCGGGCAACGCCGTTCGGCAGGCGGGCCGGCCGGTAGTCGAAATGTTGGAGCAACGGACGATGCTCAGTATATCCACGGCTTCGTGGTCCGCTCCTCTTTTAATGGCCGGGACAACTTATACGTACCAGGAAACCAGCTCTGACCCATCGGTCACAAATGTATTAACCATTGTTCAAACGGTCAAAGGCCCTACCACCTTGAACGGGCAACCTGTCATCAGAGTTGACGGAACCCTATCCAACTCCGACGGCTCTGGCACAGGAACGGGTGGGTTTTACCTTGGCACTGACAGCAACAACAATGTGGTGCTTTATAGTTCGATGCTGGCCATCCCAGGGGCTACGACGGCAGACGTGTTTACGCCTTATGAGACCATTGGGCCAGCGACGCTCACAGCCGGGGTGACGCAGACGTTCACAAATACAGATGTGTTCACTATCACCACTTCCAGCGGAACATCGAGCAGAACCGATTCCGAAACTTATTCGTACACACTACAGTCAGAAACACCTACTTCCCTAACCGTACCGTCCGGCACGTATCAAGCCTACATCGTGGTCGTAGAAGACACAACCCTGACAACCGCATCAACTAGATCGTTCGAGGTCGGATCAACGAGTGACACTATCACAACCGAGTGGTTTGTACCGGGAGTGGGTAACGTAAAGTCATTGGTCAACGATCTGACTAACGTGCTGACGAGTTTCAACAACTCTGCGGAACATCTGGCGTTCACCCAGCCGCCGGTTGACACCGCCAAGGGCGATGCGATCGCGCCGGTCAAAATCTCCGTGCTGGATAGTTCGGGGAATGTCGACACCACCGCCACGGGGTCGATCACCGTCGCGCTGCACAAGATCAGCGGAAGCGGCTCGCTGACAGGCACCTTGACCGAACCTTTGGTCGCCGGGGTGGCGACGTTCAGCGACTTGAAAGTTGACGCCGGTGGCACTTACACGCTAACTGCCACAGACGATGCCACACCGCAGGTAACATCGGCCGCTCCGGCAACATTCAAGATCGCCGCCAACAAACTAATATTTCTGGCCCAGCCGGGGAACGCAAGTTTAAACGCTCTGATTCCGCTCACTGTCCAACTAGTTGACAAAGCGGGTGTTCCAGTCACAGATGCGGTCGGGACAGTCGTGTTGTCGTTGAACACCGTCGCCGGCGGAACAAACGCGGTGCTATCCGGTGTTCTATCGGCACCGTTGGTAAATGGAGTGGCGACCTTTACAAGCACTGCCGGGCCCAAAATCAACGTAGTAGGCGCGTATACCTTTACGGCGACAGAGGAAGATACCTCGACGGGTGTACTCGCCCCGACGCAAGGGACAGCAACCGCAAAGTCGGCCAGGTTTCAAGTCGGTGCCGCTGTGACGGTGGAAAGTGTAACGACCGCCGACTCTAAAAATCTGAGCATTATTTATAAGGTGGCCGCAAATCCCACCGACGCCCCGTTCCCGATTTACGTCTACCGGTCGAGCAACGCGACGTATAGTGTTAACGACACCGCCGCGGTGCCGGTGGCGATCCTCAACATCACCGCCGGTGACGCCGTCGAAGGAACGCACTCCATTACTGTCAGCGCATTTGGGACAGCCGGCGTGTCATATTTATTTTCACAGGCGCAAGCATTCCGACCCGACCCGACCCACAAGTACCTGATTGTCACCGCCGACCAAAGTGGAACCCTTGCGGCTGATGATGCGACAACAATACCTCAAAGTGGGTTCCGGTTCTGGTTGATCGGCTCAGTCACGCACGGGTACGTCGGGAGTATCCCTGCCGTGTTAAATTCGGAAATCCCAACCGACTTTGCCGGTGATTATCAATCGTTCGTGGATTCATTCGCAAAAGGTTTGATTGCCGATGGATACGATGCTGCCGTACGCTTCCACTGGGAATACGAAGCGGACAAGGCGGTCCCCATGCAGCCGGTGCAGCAGGGTGTTAAGCTCGAACAAGAGATTTTGGACCGGGAGCGCACTCTCGGTGTCGGGCTGAATGACGTGGTCGATCTCAACCTTATCGGTTGGAGCCGCGGGACCATCGTAGTAAACTCGGCATTGACAACACTGAACGCCGACCCCAATACGCCCGCAGACATCAAACGTGGATTCATCTGCGAAACACTGGTTGATCCTCATCCGGCCAACAATGGCATTAGTCAGGCTTCAGAGGCTTCGCTACATTTTTATTCCGACAATATAACCATTGCTAAGAACACAGCCGTGTTGCATGGATATCACGCCTTTCAGACTGCGGTACACGATCTGGAAGGGGTCGGCTTTATCATTCCACCGAACGTCGACGCAGTTTCCGACATGTATCAGCACAACCCCATCGCAAAGTGCTATGGATCGGAAGCGATTCTAAATCTTTGGGGGATCACACCATCACAAATCACACCTAACGGAAGAACCTCGGTTATCGAACACCTGGTCACGACCGAAGGTATTGGGCACTCTGAAATCATGGTAGACACTGAGCGGCATATCATTCAAGGCAATCAAACGCTTCAACAACTAAATCTTTTTCCGTTTGGTTCAGCTGCGCCGTCTCCCTCTGCCGTACTTCCTGCCTTAAATGTGAAAAATGCCGCTGGTATTAACACGGATCACCTTGTCATCGATCCGTTGCAGACAGGATTGCTCAGCAATCAAAGCTTCTGGGTAACCGTGTCGGCGATAAACGCTGCCGGAAAGCTGGATGCAAACTTTACCGGCAACGTGACACTGAGCCTTGCCAGCCTCAGTGGCGGTGCGCTTACTGGAACTGTAACGGCTACCGCCGTGGGAGGTGTCGCAACGTTTGCGGGTTTGACGATCAGCAAGGCGGGAACGCATCGAATCTCGGTATCTGCGGCGGGTTTGGCAAATGGTACGACACCTTGGTTCACAACAACCAACACCCGGCTGGTTGTTACTTCGCAACCTGCCGGTGCGACGACCGCTTCGCCCTTCGGGTTGACCGTCTCTGCCAAACGCGCTGACGGGTCCATCGATACGTCGTTTGCCGGAACAATCACGCTGACCGCATTCACCGAGCCGACCGATATCCAGCAGACGCTGGGTGGCATCACGGTGCGATCGGCAGTAGCCGGCACGGCGGTGTTCAGCGGTCTTACTGTACCTAGTTCCGGTGAATACCTTGTGTCTATATCCTCACCGGATAGCGCCGATGGAGCCACCGATGGATTCACAGTCTCCGGAACTTACGCGACAAAGTTGGTTTTTGCCAATACTCCGGCAACCACATCTGCTGTTACGACAGGAACACCGTTCGCGTTGGCGATTCTTGCCGAAGACGCCGCCGGCAATCTAGATGCATCCTTCAATGGACCCGTGACGGTGGCGGTATCGGCCGGTCCCGGAACGTTAGGGGGTACCGCCGTTGTGAATGCCATCAACGGTGTCGCCTCGTTCAGCGGTTTAACTTTGTCGACCACGGGTACTGGTTACACCCTCACCGCCTCGGGCGGCGGGTTTACGGCCACGGCAACCATGACTGCCACCGCACCGGGAATTGCAACCACCCTGGTTGCCAGTGTCCCGAGTGGTGCGATGGCGGGTGCGGCGTTCACCGTCACGGTTTCCGCCGCCGATGGATTCGGGACGGTCGATCCTACTTTTTCTGGTGCCATCACGTTGTCGGCGTCTCTGCTTGGCGTCAGCGGTGTAGTACTCGGTGGAACGTTAACAGTAAATGCAGTAGCAGGGGTTGCCACATTCTCTGGTATTTCGATTTCCACCGCCGGATCAGGGTACAGCTTTACCGCAACATCTTCTCTGCTGAGTTCAGCAGTACCTTCAGGGCCGCTGAGCATTGCGCCAGGAACCGGTACGCGTCTTAAGCCGACCTTTGACAACTCAGTACCGGTTCCGAATGTACCGTTCACAACTTATGTCCGCGCACTCGACGCATATGGAAACCTCGCAACGGATTTTTCGGGTTTGGTCACGATTTCATCATCGGATCCAAACCTCGGTGGGACATTAACGTCGGGTGCCGTCAACGGGATTGCAGTCTTTTATGACCTGACTTTGCCAGCCACTTCTTCGAATACAACGCTGACTGCTTCATCATCAGCAGTACAATCAGGAATGACTTCGATTCCGGCGATTTCCACTGACGA
The DNA here is from genome assembly GCA_038230975.1 of Tepidisphaerales bacterium. Taxonomy (GTDB): domain Bacteria; phylum Planctomycetota; class Phycisphaerae; order Tepidisphaerales; family Tepidisphaeraceae; genus JANXVV01. The sequence continues at coordinate 2,482 of JBBRMF010000166.1, read as the reverse complement.
ACTGGTAGTCACTTCGGGCGCGATAGGAAACACCGCCGTCAATTCTCCCTTTGGTCTGAAAGTATCGGCTGTCACACCGGCGGGCATCGTCGATACCAGTTTTGCTTCACCGGTGACGATAGCGTTTACTACCACAGTAGGATCAACTGCCACGCTGGGTGGCACTTTAACCGCCGCGCCAATCAACGGTGTCGCCACGTTTGACGGACTTTCCGTCAACACCGTCGGCATCTACTCAATATCAGTTACAAGTGCCTCCGCCGGTGGCGTAACGACTACGCCATTTACCGTAACCGTGGGACCCCTTGTTCTGCCGGGCCCACTCGCTTCGAATACGTTCTATGTTCGAAAAGATACAGATGGTGTGAACCTGGATGTTTGGCAAAATTCCGCCACCCCCGGTTCGGGCTTACCGACTCAGAAGGTCTTGTTCGCAGGCCTCTCAACACTGAGTATCACCGGTAACGCCGGCAATGATTCTCTGACATTGGACTTTAGCAACGGCAATCCTTTTCCAACTTCTGTCCCCGTTTCATTTGATGGGCTCGGGGGAGTCAACAGTCTCACGATCGTGGGAACCACCGGGGATGATACTCTCACCGCCGGACTCTCGATGCTCAGTTTTGCCAGTTCGGCATTTGTGGGGAGCATTCCGATCAATATTACGAAGCTACAGTCGATCCAATTCCACGGGGGCGGTGGTGGCAGTGACCGGATCAATGTGACCGGTGGTAGTTTCAACATTGATGCCGATACTACAACAGGTACGCCAAATGTCAGCGTAACGGTGCAAAGCGCGGGGATCGCTACATTCAACAGTGATCAACATCTGGCAAATCTCACGATCAATGGTGGAACGGCTCTATTCGGCGCCGCTGCACACTACAACATGAATGTTAAAGGTCTTTCCATCACTGGTAATGGATTGTTTGATATCACCAATAGCTATCTCTATGTCGATAACACGGTCACTCCATTCGCCACGATCAAACAGTACATGGACGCCGGCTACAACCTCCATGGGGCTACCAATCCGAACGGTCCGTTCCACGCCGGAGACTATAATGGCCGGGGTGGCATTACCAGTTCACTCGCTAAGGCTTCCTATACTGTCGGCGATCTAATCATTGGGGTCGGCTACTATGACGGCTCGCTTCAAAACGCAAATAATCCCGACTCAGTCGGTCAAATTCTGGGTCCCAATTCCAACTCCGGTCATGGGACAGGAATTCTCAACAGTCAGATTCTCATTCGCCCGACTCTTACCGGAGACCTGAACGGCGACGGCGTCGTCAATAGCTATGACGTGAACCTGTTCAACTCATACGGATTATTTAACAATGGCCCAACGTCGCTCGGTTGGCAAGCCGGTGACTTAAACGGCGATGGCGTTGTGGACTCAAAAGACGTGACAATTTATAATACCGTCGGCAACTTCAACACAGGTAGTTTTCCGTCCATCGCTTTGGCTTCGGTGACGCCATCGATCGCCACAGCACCAAATTTAAGTGTAGCCGTTGCTGCATCACAGCCAGTTTCAGATGCATCCGCAAAATCAACGTACGACGTCAATGCCCCACTGGTCATTCCAACGATCGCCCGGTCGGGTACAGTCTTAACCGCCAATCAGATTCCGGCAACCCCATCAACTTCGCCGTTCAGCAACGCCCTACTGTCAAAATCGAAATCGCAAGTCATGCCTAACTCCCAGGAGCCTGGCAAAAAATCATGTGCCGCACAGCTTCGTTCCGCCGCGAATTCCCCAGCCAGTCAGTACGCAAACATCCAGAAGTTGACGCGCCCGCCCATCACCCTCGCGACAGACGATTCCAATCCTCTGTTAGACACGCGCAATCGCCCATCGATATTTGGGACTACTAAGATTTTGAGGTTTAAAAAGACTCACTAGTCTATCGAGAATTGCCTGAGAGAAATCTGAAGTAAAGAAAAGGCTCTGGCCAACTTTCGCAGAACGCCTCACTGCATTTAACAAGAGGTTACGAGTAGTAAACGCCAAGCCGCCGAGAACGCCAATAAGACGGCTTTCTTGGCGTTTATTTTCTTGGCGTTCATGGCGGATTGGCGTTCATTTTGTTTTGGGAACGCTTTAGACAAAGTGGGTGTGCCCAATCTTCCGGGCGTAGGCAGCCTGTCAAGACACGGCGGCGAAAATGCAACGCGGAGACGCGGAGATCCCGGAGACAGACGGAGAACGAAAAATTGTGAGTTTGAAGGTCCAACGCATTTAAAAACTGAATTTCTCCGTCCGTCTCCGGGATCTCCGAGCCTCCGCGTTGCATCTTGATCACGTAGGGTCCACTGGTACTCCTGCGGACCATTGCGCGACATGCAGCGAGTTGGTCCGCAGGAGTACCAGCGGACCCTACAAGACTCCGTCTCGAAGAATCTGATCGATCGTGCTACTCACGACCGGCGTAATTGCCAATCGAAGCGTCTTTGAAGTAGTATCCATGAGGCGTAT
>JBBRMF010000165.1:0-11781 GCA_038230975.1 Tepidisphaerales bacterium | reverse complement strand
TGCCGATCACGACGGGGCACTTCCTCTATCTATCGGGCACGCCGTTCCGGGCGCTGGCATCGGGGGAGTTCATCGAAGAGCAGATTTACAACTGGACTTACAGCGACGAGCAGCGAGCCAAGCGCGACTGGAAAGGGCCGGGGCTGAACCCGTACGCGTCGCTTCCGCGATTGGTCTTGATGACCTACACGCTGCCGGATGACATCCGACAGGTGGCGGAAGAGGGAGAGTTCAACGAGTTTGATCTAAATGAGTTCTTCATGGCCGAGGGGGACGGTGAAGACGCCAAGTTTGAGCATACAGACGAAGTGCAGAAGTGGCTGAACCTGATCCGCGGGTCGTATCGCGGGACGACCGTGGACGACTTAAAGCTCGGGAGAGAAAAGCCGCCGCTTCCATTTGATGAAGGGAAGTTGCTCGGGCTGTTGTCGCACACCTTCTGGTTCCTGCCGAGCGTGGCATCGTGCCACGCAATGGCCAACCTGTTAAAGGCGCGGAACAACACGTTCTATCACGATTACAACGTGGTGGTCGCGGCAGGATCGAGCGCGGGTATCGGCGCGGCGGCGCTACCGCCGGTGCTGGAGGCGATGGAAGAACCCCTGTCGAGCAAGTCGATCACGCTTTCGTGTGGGAAGCTGACAACGGGCGTGACGGTGCGCCCCTGGGCGGGGATGCTTATGCTCCGCAAGTGCAGCAGCCCGGAGACGTATTTCCAATCCGCCTTCCGCGTACAGTCGCCGTGGACGGTGTCGGATGAACTCGGAAAGGAAGTCGTCGTTAAGCCGGAGTGTTACGTCTTTGACTTCGCGCCGAACCGCGCACTGCGGCAGATCGCGGACTATGGGTCACGCCTCGCGACCGACGATACGACGGCCGAGCAGCGGGTGGCGGAACTGGTGGGTTTCCTGCCCGTGCTCCAGTACGACGGAAGCTCGATGCGACAACTGGACGCCGAGGCGATCTTGGACATCGCCACCGCCGGCACGAGCGCGACCCTGTTGGCCAAGCGCTGGGAAAGCGTCTTGCTGGTGAATGTCGACGACAGCACGCTGGGCCGACTCATGAAAGACGATGCGGCGATGGCGGCCCTGATGTCGATCGAGGGATTCCGCAACCTCAACGCCGATCTGGAAACAATCATCAACCGGTCGGAGCAAATCAAGGACGCCAAACGCAAGGTGGGCGAGGGCGACGATCTGAACGCCAAAGAGAAAAAGGAATTGACCGAAGCCGAGAAGGAACGAAAAAGCCTGCGCAAACAGGTGCAGGAAAAGTTGATCAAATTTGCGGCCCGCGTGCCGGTGTTTATGTATCTGACGGACTTCCGCGAGCAGCGATTAAAGGACGTCATTACGAAGTTGGAACCAAAGCTGTTTAAGAAAGTCACGGGACTGACGACCGCCGATTTCGAGCGATTGGTGAGCCTTGGCGTATTCAACAGCGCACTGATGAACGATGCGGTGTGGAAGTTCCGCCGATATGAGGACGCTAGCTTGCGATACATGGGCGTTAGCCGACATGCGGGGTTGAATGTTGGTTTGTTCGATACCGCGCTGACCGAAGAGGATTTTCAATCAACGTTCGACGGGCTGGCGAGTGAATAGCGCCCGAATGCGCAGGACTGCAACCTCGCGCTCATGAACATGCTGCGGCTCTCTCCTGTCCAGCTTCTATCCCAGGAAATGAAACGGGGTCGGACATGAATGCCATTCGCTTAAGCACAAAACCGGCTCAACTGAGCAGAGAATGAGGATTCAATGTGATGAAGGTTTCCGCAATGATTGCTGTCAGACAGTCGATTTTAGGCATATGCCACAAAATTCTGCCGGAATAATCAGTACGCAGAATAATACGGCTTCGATAACTATGACGTAAGCTTCGGATTGCGAAAAACTTACAGCTTAAGCGAATGGCATTAGGGTCGGACATTGTTTTCCGAATTCCTAATTTAAGTAAAAAGGAAGACACTCACCACTCTCGATGAATCCAATGATGTCCCCTTTTCCCATCTCCCCCTGAAAAACGGACTCGACATCAAAATGCGGAAGAGGCCCCCGTTTCGCAACCAGCAAGTAGGACAAATCCAACGCTATAAGCCAATCATCGCGAAATCTTGTATTTTAGGACACCCCGAAAACTGTTGCATTCTGTTTCATTTTGTTGCATCGGCCACATTTTCGGGTCGGTGATGTACCGCTATCCTCGGTTGCCGTTCAAATGGCCCGCGTGAAATTTCATAAACTCCGCATAGCCTTTCGGGGTCATATATTTTTCAAGCAGGCGCGGCTCGGTGCGGGTCAGGTCGACGACGATCAGGCCATCCACCACATCGCTGAAATCCGGATCGCGATTGAAGGAGAGCATCTTGGCCCCCATCTTTAAGTACTGCTTCAAAAGGATCGGGATACCCTTGTGATCCGGCTCCAGTTCGGAAACCATTGACGATAGATCATCGCTCTGCTTGACCATCGTTTTAACGCTCTGGGCATCCCAGCCATTGACGCGTTCTTCGCGGAAAGGATTGCGTGGGCGAACGAGGGTTGATAGCCCGGCGAGCAGATGATGGGACTTCAAAAACTGCACCATCAACTGGCGCGATACGGATTGGTAGGTGTTGCTGATGCTGACCGGGCCGAAGAGGTTTCTGTAGCGCGGATTCTGGACGCAGTACCGGCCGATGCCTTTCCATAGCAATAGCAGCGGGGCGAAGCTGCGCTGATATTCCTGGCGGACGAATGAACGGCCCATTTCCAACGCCGGCCCAAGCTGGGTGAGTAGCTCGGTTTTGTAATCGAAGAGCGTGCTGGTGTAGAGGCCTTTTTTCCCGTGCATGCCAAGAATGACATCGGTTTGGCCAAGACGATACGCGCCGACGATCTGTTGATTGCGGGCATGCCAGATGAAAAGTTGGAGGTAGTCGCGGTCGAAACGATCCAGATCGGTCGAATGGCCGGTGCCTTCACCGGTGGCCCGGAAGGTGATTTCGCGCAGTCGACCGATTTCCAGCATGGTCTGAGGGATTTGTCGGGCTTTGGCCCAATAGACCCGAAAGTCGTCGTGCTCGACGAGAAGGTGTTCCGTCGGAAGGGTCGCTAATTCAACTGCCAGCGTGGCCGGATCGATCGGGGGATCGATTGGTTTTTGCATCGCCGGCACGATCTTTCCGTTACCCAGGCGCTTGGTGGCAGGAGTCGCGGCCGGGCGATGTTGCAGCAGAAACGTTCGTCGGCGCAGAAAACTGAGCGCCTCTTCATCGGATTCAAACTCGGCGATTTTTCGGGCCGGCAGCACGTTGCCGATGCGCATTTCGATTTCCTGGCCCTGCTTTTCAAAGACTGCCCGGGGGAGCATCGCCGTTCGAAGCCGCGGGTGGACGAGGCCAAGCCATTGAAAGAGCCGCCCGTTGTGACCGTCGAAATAGATCGGCAACACCGCCGCGCCGGTTCGCCGGACGATCTTGGCGATGGTGGGGTTCCATGGCGAGTCGGTAATCTCCGGATCGGTTAAAGTGCGATGGGCCACTTCGCCCGCGGGGAATGCCGCGAGCATCCCACCGTTTTTCACCCATCGAAGGCTGTCACGCATCGCGCCGATATTTTTGGTCGTGGCATTTTCACCCCCGAACGGATCCACCGAAATGCAGATATCCCGCAGTTGCGGAATTCGGTACAGAACGTAGTTGACCATGACCTTCACATCAGGCCGTACCTGCAGAAGGATCCATGAGAGAAGGATTCCATCGATTGCCCCAAACGGGTGATTGGCAACGACGACGATGGGGCCTGTTTTGGGAATACGCGACATGTCCTCAGCCGACACGCGCGGGCGTAACCGAAGGTATTCCATGCACTTGGCCACGAAGTCGATCGACTTGGTTTGTGTCGCCCCGTGCGCGTACACCGCGTTGATTTTGTCAATCCCGAGCACCCGCTCCAAAGAGGGAACGGATCGCTGATACAACTCCTTGAAAACACCGCGCTTGCCAGCGGTGGGCGGGAGGTCGAGATTGAAAAGCCGTTCGACCGGCGCGTTCCGGGTTCTTAAAGACCGCAATCGGTCTACGGACAGGTCGGTGGAGAATTCCGCAAGATCACCCGTCGATTCCGTCGAGATTTTCGGATTCGGCAGTCCCATTCCCCTACCGTATTGCTGATTGTTGAGGCAACGATGAAGCTTTTGTAAATGCCAAGTTAACTTCTGCGTCCCGTATCTATAGGTACGGCCTGCAATCAGCCCCTCCCTCACAAATGGCATACCAAGAATGGCGCATTGCACGGCGTGCAGGACAAATCTGCGGCAATTGGGTGGAATCGGTGTGTCGCCCGTGATTTCTTCAGAAGAAAACGCTGGCGTTGCTCGTATTGATTCGGACGATCAATTTTCGATGAGACCTGAAGAATCCAAGTGGGCACCGGCTTTGGTCGCACTGTTTAAGTGATAGCCGCGTCGGTGGGTGGAGCATGGGGATTCCCGCACTCGAATTTTCAATCGTCGGCAGCTTCCACTTTTTCAGGTGGGACGCGTTTCGCGATTTTCGCCTGCTTGGCTCGATCGCTCAATGCCTGTTGTGCCGCCATGCCGGTCGTCGTCTGGACCCAAACGACCTTCGGTTCTTCTTTCTTCTTTTCCATAAGATCATTATACCGTAAAGCGGATGAAAAGGTTGAACTCTTCCAACGAATCTCTTCTGCGCGCATAGTTCTTCTACCGGCAATCGACTCACGCAACTTTCGGGCTTCTAACTGTACGGACATCCATGACTGATCACGCACTCGGCAAAGGTCTTTCTTCCCGCACTCGTAAGTGGCTTTGGTTGGCGGTGATGTGCGCCCTGCCGCTGGGCGCGGCAATCGCGGCAGACGCTAACAAACCTTCGACTTCTTCGGCCAGCAAACCGGTCGAGAAAAAGGACGAAAAAAAGAAAGAAGACAAAGACGCCTGGAAGCTCGCCGACCATTGGAAGCTGGATATCCTCGCCGAGAAACCGGCGATCCATCATCCATCCGTCGTATTCCCCGCGCCGGATGGCCGAATCTTCCTCGCGGAAGATCCCATGGACCAAAAAGGCTCCAGCAAAGACCCGACCGACCGCATCCTTGTCATCCACCCCGATGGAAAAATCACCGTCTTTGCCGAAGGGCTTTATGCTGTCTTCGGCCTGCAGTACATCGACGGAAAACTGTATGTGCATCACACGCCCAAGCTCAGCGTGTTCACCGACAAAGATAGTGTTGGCGTCGATCGAAAAGATTTGATCGACTCGGATAATCCTTCGCCAAACGTTGACGGGCATGGTTTCAACGATCACATTCCGTCGAACATTCGGCTGGGGATGGATGGCTATCTGTATGTCAGCACTGGCGACAAAGGAATTTACAACGCCGAAAGCAAAATCGATCACACCAAGGCCACCATCCACGGTGGTGGCATCATGCGACTGCGGCCCGATGGGACGGATGTACAAGTCTATTCCACCGGCACGCGCAATCACCTGGACATGGCCGTTAATTCCGAAGATGAGTTGTTCACCTACGACAACACCGATGATGGTTTAGGCTGGTGGACGCGCTTCAGCCATATGGTGGATGGCGGTTTCTATGGCTATCCTTATGACTACCGCCCGGCGGAAAATGACAAAGAAGCCATGCCCGATTGGGACGCGCGAAAGAAAACCTACGAAAAAGCCAAACAGGATTGGGACAAGGCCAACAAAGATAAACCCGAGGCCCAGCAATCTCCCAAGCCCGCCGAACCGTACGCGTCACCTCTCAAGCCATGGACCCTTTGGCGGATGGAAGAATACGGCGGTGGATCACCCACCGGTTCCGTGGCGTATAACGAATCTGTTTTACCCGAGGAATTCCACGGAAATGTGTTCGCCAGCGAGTGGGGCAAAGGACAAATCGAGCGATTTGGTTTGGCTCGCAGCGGAGCGACTTACACCGTCACGAAACACGAAGTGATTCTGAAAGGCGGACCCGGGCCGCTGCGTCCTGTTGGCATTCAGGTCTTGGAAGACGGCAGCGGTATCCTCGTCGCCGACTGGAACTTCGCGGGATGGCGCAATGCGCAAACCGATGCCGGTCGATTGCTCAAGCTCACTTACACCGGGAAATTAACACCGACCCCTAAGCCTGATTGGTATGTGGATGCCGCAAGCGGAAAGCTGGGCCCGAACGCCTACGCAATCTCTATTTATACCAAGGCATTAGCCCATCCATCCGAGAGCGTAAGGCTGGTGGCGCAGCGTAGAATCGCCGAAGCCGTTCGCGCGGCTCGATCTTCGCCATCAAGCACTTCGGCACCTGTGTTTGAATTACTGAAAGATCCCAAGGCCCCCGCCTATGCCAAGTGGCACGCCATCTGGACGATCGATGCCATCGGCGGTGGGACCTACCCGTTCGGTGAAGGGGCCATCATCGAAGTGCTGAGCGATCCAACGGTTGATGTCTCCGTGCGCATGCAGGCGGCAAGACAGTTGGGCACGCGCCGTATCAAAGAAGCCGTGCCGGCATTGGTGGCCGCGTTAAATGATGAAAGCGAGGCGCTCCGATTCCGCGCTGCGACGGCGCTCGGTCGCATCGGCGATATCGCCGCCGTCAAACCCCTGCTCGAAAAACTGGGGGACCACGATCTTTTCACGCATTACGCGATCTTCACCGCCTTGAACCGCATCGGCAAAAGCAACCCGGCGACATGGGAACCAATCGTGTCGGCGCTGGCCAGTGAAAATTCAGAGATGCGCGAAGGTGCCGCTCTGGCGATGCACGAAACGTACGATGAGGCGCTGGTCAAGTTGCTTGCCGCATTGGTGGTGAATCCATCCAAGGCAGCCGATGCACGCGCCGCTGCCGTCGCGGCGATCGCACCCCTTCAGAAACAGCGAAAACCCTGGGAACCCACGACCGCCGACTTAAAGTGGTGGGGCACCATGCCGGCCCGCAATCCTGCACCACCGAAAGAACTCGAATGGGCGGGCACACAAGCGGTGATGGATGCGATGCGCGCTGCGTTGAATGATTCCAATGAAGTCGTTCGCCATGCCGCAGTGCAGGGGTTGAAATTTGCACCGGACCCCGCAGTGTCTGACACACTCGTGAAGTTATTCGAGGCCGATAAGGATGTGCCGACCCGCAAGGCGATTCTCGCCGCGATGGCCGCCGCTAAATCGCCGGCTGCCGTCAAATTCGTCGATCAAATCCTCGCCGAACCCAAGCAGAATGAAGCGCTTTTCATCCCCGCGCTCGAAGCTGCCGAAACCACCGGTGGCCTGGAAATGACCGCGACCGTTCTGAAATTTGTCGCCGACGAGGGCAACAAGCCGGAACAGGCGATTGCCGCTTTAAACACCCTCATCAAACTACCGAATGCAACCTCCCTGCCCACGCTCCTAAAACGGATGACAGACAAAGACGGTGGTGTTATTAATGCCGCCGCCAAGGCGATCGGGGCGATCAACGATGATCAATCCGTGACAGCCGTCGCACCTCTGCTGACCGATAAGCGCGGCGAAGTGAAACGCGCCGCCGCCAATGCCCTGGCCGAACTCAAACGCGCCGGTGGGATCGAGCCGCTTCTGGCCGTCTGGCAAGACAAGGAGATTCAGAAGGAAGCCATCGCCGCCTTGGCCGCGCACCCGGATATCAAAGCGCTCGATGCCTATCTCGAAGGCCTCTCACTGGCGGATGGCAACGTTCGCAACAAGTGCCGCAAGGCGATCGAATCCACGCACGAAAAAGCCCTCCCCTTGATCGAGGCGCGACTCGATACCAATCCCCCATCCGCCCGCGCCGTCGCCGAATTGCAGTCGATCTACGAGAAGTTCATCCCCAAAGAACAGCGCACCGGAAAGCTCTATAAATTCGACACGAAGGTTCTGCCTCCCGAGGCATTCCTGGCCTACGCAAAAACCCACACCGGCGACGCGATCGTCGGCAAGAAAATCTTCCTGGATCAAAACGGTGCCGCCTGCATTAAATGCCATAAGGTAACCAACAACGGTGGCGACGTCGGCCCGGCCCTCGACGGTGTCGGTGGCAAATACCCGCGAGAATTCCTCGTCGACTCGATCCTCTATCCTTCCAAACAGATCCTCGATGGCTACCAGCAAACGATGATCAAGCGCAAGAGCAACGGCAACCTCGAAGCCGGCATCGTCCGCGGTGAAACGGAAACCGAAGTCACCCTCGTCGATAGCGCCGCCCAGAAGATCATCATCCGGAAAGACGACATCGTCTCCCGCAAATTAAGCAATATCTCCCTCATGCCCGAAGGCCTGCAAACCGCCCTGAAGCCCGAGGAATTTGCCGATGTGATTGCCTATCTGGAAAGCTTGAAGGAAGCGCCGAAGAAGTGAATTCGTGGGGGGCCGCTGATTGGTGGCGTGGGCGTCTTGCCCGCGTTCGGTCTTCCTACGCAATCACTCCGCCGCGAAAACCGCCAGCACATCATTGAACTTCGGAAAATTATACGACATTTCTCCCATATTCTTTTGCGATGATTTCCCTTCAGCCCTCTACCAACATAAGCGGCCATTGGCTACATTCTGTCGCCGCTTCCCCACAGCCCAACAGGAGACCCATGAAAGCGATCGTTCTGGAAAAGCCCGGCCAATTCAACCGCATTGAAATCGACGAACCCCAAGCTCCGCAGGCCGGTGAGGCGATGGTCAAAGTCTACCGTGTCGGCATCTGCGGATCGGATATCAGCGGGTATCTCGGTAAGATGCCGTTCTACAGTTACCCCAGAATTCCCGGGCATGAGTTGGGCGTTGAAGTGCTGGCCGTCGGGCCGGGCGTGACGAACGTAAAGCCGGGCGATCGGTGTTCGATTGAGCCATACATCAACTGCGGAAGCTGTCATGCCTGTCGTAAGGGCGCGAGCAACTGTTGTGCGAATTTGAAAGTGCTCGGCGTGATGACGGATGGTGGGTTACGCAGCCGATTCGTTCTGCCTGCTCGCAAACTCCACCCTTCCACCCAACTTTCCTACGACCAACTCGCACTGGTTGAAACCCTGGCGATCGGTTGCCATTCCGTTGATCGGCCGGCACTCGTCAAAGGTGAAAATTGCCTCATCATCGGGGCTGGCCCGATCGGTTTATCCGCGATCATCTTTGCCAAACTCACCGGCGCAAAAATCATCGTGCTCGACATGAACGCCCAACGGCTGGAGTTCTGCAAAAAAGTCATGGGGGTCGATGAAACGCTCCTTCTCGGCGACAACGTCGAACAGGATCTGCGCAAAGTCACCGATGGGAATCTCGCCGATGTGGTGATCGATGCCACCGGCAGCAACGTGTCGATGTCTAACGCTTTCGGCTACGTCGCCCCGACAGGTCGCCTCGTCTACGTCGGCATCACGACCAAAGAAGTGACGTTCAAGCATCCGGTTTTCCATCGACCGGAGGGCACGCTGATGTGCAGCCGTAATGCCTTACCGAAAGATTTCACGCGGATCATCAATCTGATAGAGACCGGGCAGATTGACACCAAGCCGTGGATCACGCACCGCACCGCTTTCGAGAATCTCGCGGCGGACTTCCCGTCGTTCCTAAACCCGGAAACGGGTGTGATTAAGGCGATCGTGGACGTAGAGAATTAGCCACGGAGTGGCAAAAGAATTTAGCCCACGGCGCAAGCCGTGGGTGAACGATGCGCAATACATCTTGTCCCTCCGGCGACCAGCCCCTTAGGGGCGAAAGACCAATCACAACGGACTGCAAATGACAACAACCCGCGAAGCGGTTGTTTTTTCTCGAAGTGTGGGCTTGGGGGGTCCGAAAGACCCGGCGGCACGCCGCACCGGCTTTATAAGCCGGAGGGTTGTGAGTGCCACCGGGTCTTTCGGATTTCTTGTGCCCACGGTTCGAGAAAAAATGGCCGACTCGCGGAATGCAGTAATAGGCATCGCCATCGGCCAGGGTGCCACGCACGCCGCCGAACCACGCGCTTCCCGTTCGATCACCGGGCGGTTATGCTTCCGAAAGTGAAGTTCACTCGCTACTTCCACGAGATGCGGAAGCGTCCGGATAGGACGTTCATCCGGCTCGAATGGATCGAGCAAGCGGTTGACCACCCGATCCGGCAGGTGACTCAGCAGGATGGACGCTTCCGCCGCTGGGCGTCGATCGCCACGATGGGAGGCCAATTCTTCGCGTCGTGCTTTTACCTGACGGCGAAACTGTCCACAACGCGTTTTTCGACCGTTCCTTCAAACCGTGAGAGCGACATGCGAATCAAATACTTCCAGGAGACCGACACCCTCTACATCGAGTTCAAGCCCGCGCCAGTCGTAGAGACGCGGGACTTCGACGAGAACACGCAGTTGGACCTCGACGCCGACGGGAACATCACGGCCATGACCGTCGAACATGCCAGCTCGCGGGCGGACATCCCGGCGTTCTCCTACGAGCAGGTAGCGGTGTGAGGTGGCGTTCTGTTTAGGGGCGAACTTCCTTCGCGGGGACTTTCGATTAAGATTTGATCGTGCGTCGCGATGGGGTCCGACGCGTAGGCTTGGTTCGCCGAACCGCGCGGGATTCGCAGGTGCCACGGGTCGCGGTACCCACACAGCGGATAGAGGGTGTCCCAGTACTTCTGCCGACCGCTCACCTCGGTGCTACTGACGGTCCGCAGAGTACTGCGGACCCTACAAGACTGAAGATCGCAAGTCAAACGATGCCGTAACAACGACGGGCTACAAGACCGTAATCTCAACCAGCACCGAATTGAATGCTTCGGATATTGCCCTACAACTTCTCGGGGAGTGGCAGCGCCAGAAAAATATCCCAGGGGACAAAGGAGGCGAGGATATACAAAAATTCTGTGATTGCCTCAAGAAGAAGTATCCTCCGACGAGGGGGGATTGGGATCATCCCGAGCATAGATGATAGAGGTTTCGGTTAAACACTGTGATGGCCATGCAAATAGCGAAGCAATCTCAATGGCGACTGATTTGCCGCCGCCTTTACGTGGTTATCCGCGTGAGTCCGTTTGTTATTCTACCAGCCATCATTTGTTCGATGACCATTTTGCATTGTGATCAGACCTTGAGTATCGGAAGGGGTAAGTTGGTCACAGAGATTGGCATCCATCCGAATGAAGTCAATCTTAACGTTTGTCATTACACTCAAGAGGTTATAAAAGCTGTTCGACGCAAAGCGAAACTGGCATTCATCAGGCGGCAAGGCTTTGGGTGGCTTGTAGGTCCGGTCCGCGGTAGCCAATACAGTTTCTTAGGTCTAACCTTTGGCTGGAAGGAGGCTGATTACGATGATGAACCCACGATCTTCTTCAGAGAACTATATGTTTGGATACCACCTGGCGCATTCGTCTCACTTCTCGGCGCATTCCTGACAATAGAAGCCATTAGAGTTTGGCGCCTGCGGATAAGAAAGCGCCAAAGGCAGCGTGGCTTTACCGTAGTGTTAAGAAACTCCGCCGAGTCGGAGGGTACCGAACGGTTTCCGTACAGTTGAGGCTGATGGAACTAATCCGGAGTCGCGGGTATGAGTTGCTCTTTGAAAAATGAATAGTGGAGTGGTTCCGCCCAGCCATTTAGTTGCAGTGGCATGGTGATCCGCATCGACTACAATCAGCCGAATGTGAGACTGGATCTGTGGGGCGGAACCAGCGGTGTGTTCAACGGATTCGATCTGTTCAACCGCACTACGGGTGTAGCGCGCGATCTTAGCGGATTTGGTAAAAAGGGGCGGGGATGTTTTTGACATGGAGGATCCATGGACCTGAATGAACTGACGGGTGATGAACGGATTAT
>JBBRMF010000164.1:0-11787 GCA_038230975.1 Tepidisphaerales bacterium | reverse complement strand
TTCACTCCAAATGCCTTTCTTGTCTGTGGGTATCAACAACACAACAGACGGCGAAGTTCGCCAAAAGACAGGCATTTGGAGTTATTTTTGTGAACAATCGCTGATCGAGGCCGTCGGTAACACGCTGGTTTAAGGACTAGTACCTCGTCGAGCGGATTCTACGACGCCGGGACAGCAGTCCCGCTGCGCCTAATCCCAGCAGCGACAGAGTCGTCGGCTCGGGAGTGACATAGACACCTCCGGCCAATGTACGGCTGCCCGTGTAATTGAATGTAAAGACCAACTCGTTGTTGACCAACTGTGGGTCCAATCCTGCGGGGAGAATCCTGCCGATATCCGTACCGTCAGGCATGTAGCCATTGACGGCGGTCAGGTTGATTTCTTTGTGGTCAGCCGACACCGTAAGGCCCGAAAGGGCGGTTAAGGCTGCGGACGAGAGCTTGGTCTCATCTAATGTGAAATCAGTGCCGTTGACCTGGAAATCGATCAGGCTCAAGGCGCGCGTCGTGGTGTTGAACGTCTGCTTGCCGGGGAAGCCCGTAAAGCCGTTGTACCTGACTTGAACGTCGCCGGTGGCCGGGTCATAGGTAAAGCCCAGTACGCTGGGAACCGCACCGGTCGGCACTGATGCCGAAGAACCGACCTTCCGGCCCGTGAGAGTGCTTGCCAGAGTTGCCGCTTTTGCTTTCGCCGTCACCGCCAAAAACTGCCCGTTGTTAAAATTGCCTGCGGAATTGAAGATCGTCACATCCTTCGCATTGACCACACCATCGCCGTTCAGGTCACCGGCTTGGTAGCCAAGCGTAGTAGCCTGGTTATAGAGCCCGAAGCTGTTGAACAGATTCACGTCATAGGCGTTGACGACGCCATCACCGTTCAGGTCGCCCGTTAAAGTTGGACGGACTAGAATCTGGTTCAGCGCGATCCCCGCTCCCGCACCGGAGTTAGAGTCGGGCCCAAGGACCTGCCCAACGTTGTCCGGATTGGTTGGGTCTTGCAGGGCACCGTTGTAGTAGCCTACGCCCATGAAATCGAGATTGGTTTTAACGACGGAACTGGTGATTCCCCCACGGCCGTTGTAGTCTCCGAAGCCGGTGGCGTTTATGTGGTAGGCTGCGTCGATATACTGTTTGACTTTTGAAAAGGGTGTAGCCGTGTTGTCTATCAGCAGGTGGTGGTTTTGGAGGTCGATCAGACCGTTGGGCATAATCGTAAGTGTTTTAACCGTGTTCGTGTAATGAGTATCAGCAGGGTTCACGGTGAGCGTCCCTCCGCCTTTAATCATGATGGTGCTTTGAGCGAAGCTGTCGACGGTGGCCTCGGCTATACCGGCTCCGCCCCCGACGTTCATACTGCCGGTACCGCGTACTACGCCAAGAGAAGAAGTACCTCCCGTCTGGTTGAACAATCCGTTGTTGACGGTGTTGGCTGCCGTGAGCGAACCGCCTGAGAGGTTCACGATGCCAGTGCTGCCCGGGTTAAAGGCGATGTAGAGGGTGTCGCCGATCGTGTGTGTGCCGCCACTCTGGTTCAATGTGCCTTTGCCTGAAAAGCCGATGTACTCATTGCCATTGACCGAGAGCAGATTTCCGGTTTGATTTAGCGTTGCGGTGTTGGCCCCGGAGCCATTGACGGTCAGTTGATCCAGACATACGGCATCCACATCAAGGTTGACAACCACGGCGCTATTCGTTGCTGAAATGAAAACGGAGTCACCCGCGATGGGTTGTCGGTTTAAAGACCATTTTGTAGTGTCACTCCAATTACCGGAGGCACCATTGTAGGTGATATCGCCATTCGGAACGGCTGGGGTGTAGCCCAGCACATCCATTAATGTCAGATCTACCGGCGTGAGGTCGTTCCTGGTCCCGATGAAGCCGATCGCATTGTACGCGTCGGGTGTGTATGGATCAGTTTTTAACCAGTCCCCGGGATCATTTATATTGTCAAAAAATTTCAACTGTGTAACGCCGCCGTCGATCGAAAAGTAGACACCTGGATCGCTGGGCGAAGTGCTCAGGTGTCCGGGGCTGACGTAGCGGAACAGGTCGCACATGTAGGTAGGGCCACCATTGGCGGTGCGTCCCAACAGATGACCAATTTCATGCAGGGCCACCCCAATAAAATCGTCTTTGTTAGGAACTGCTCGATTGTTCGGATCGAAAGTGTAGTTGTATAGGGTGTTGTCCGTGCCAAAAACGAAATCACCGTCATCGATAGGACCAGGAGCATTAGGGGGCAGACCCAGAACCAGCACTTTGGCCTGTATCGGCGGGACGTAGAGATCGGGTCCGTTGCTGGGGAGGTTGGCGATGGCGATGGCGTCGGCGGGGGTGGTTGCCCTGTTGATGAGCGCAGTCTTGATCTGGCTCAATGGATATGCGTATGACGAGAACGAGGCGAAGGCACTTCCCACACCGAGGTTATTATCCCCTTTCACGACGATATCGATCGTGATTGGATTTGAATACAGATTTTCAAACCGTTCGGCGGCGTACGTGAACGCCGTTTGCAGCTCGGCGAAATAGGGGAGGCTTTGAGCCGAGCTGTCATACGTTGCATTGATGATCAGACCTGCTGAGCGAGCGGTCTTCGGGGAAGCCGTTGCGGAGCGCGGGGGCGACGAGTTGGTGACCCTGGCGTTTAAGTGTGGTGTACTTCCGTCGGTGGCCTGAACTTTAATCGCCGTTCCAAGTACCGGCACGATGGCCAATACCAACGCAACCTTCCCCTGACGCTTACGCCGGGCAGAGGCAGCCTGATAGTGGAATCCAACTTTAGCGCATCGGCTTACTTGAAATGTCACGGAGGTCCCTCGTTCGTTTTCGTACGAAAATTCAAGCCGAGGGCCCACCCTGCTTAACCCTCTGAACCGGTAAAGGCAATGGAGTGCAATCGAACTCAGCAAAACAATAATACTACACGAAAGCTTAATCAAGCTTTTTCCGAAGATTAATGAGGGGTCGGGCGCGCTATTTTAAAGACAATTCGATCTCGCTTGACGTCCTCGGGATGACGATATTACGATATGTTCCATCAGTGTGATGCATTCTGGCACCGCCAAACCTTGCACTCTTCGAGTACGTATCCATCTCTAAAGCAACCGGCGAAAAATATGATAACATCTAAGCGAATCGGGCGATCTTTACTTTTAGTGAACTGCCTTGTTGTTGGCTTGGCAGGATGCGATCGAAAAACGGCTAAGGAAGTCCCGACCGCAAGCAGCAATCCATCGCCTGCCACCACCCAGGCTGCATCGGGCACGCTTCCCATCGCTCAAACCAAGTCTAGCCAGTACGACTCGAAGAAGCTGTTCACCGAAATCACGGGCGAGGCAGGTTTTGAGGAAAATCCAAAACCGTACCCTGATGCGACCTTCAATACGCCGGAAATCACTCCAGCTGGGATTGCCCTGCTGGATGTCGAGAACAAAGGCCGGCTGGACATTCTGATGATTTGCCATCCTGCTCCGGGCCCGGATCAGTTCAAGAAAACGGCTCCCAATCGACTGTTCCGCCAAACCGCCGATGGGAAATTCACGGAAGTGCCCAATGCCGGAGGGCTTGCGGGCATCGGATACCATCACGGCGTTGCGGTGGGGGATTTCGATAACGACGGATTCCCGGATGTGTATGTCACCAATTATGCGTCCGCCGACCAACTTTTTCACAATAACGGTGACGGCACATTCACGGATATCACTGCCAAAGCCAATCTCAAATCTCCCATCCGCCCGGATTTAAATTGGGCTTCGACGGCGGGGTTCGTCGATTTTGATGGAGATGGATTTCTCGATCTGGTCGTGGTGCACTTTGCGACGTTCGATCCTCTCAAGCACTGCCAAACCTCCAATAACTTGTTGGATCGAGATTATTGTGGGCCGCACATGTTTCCGGGCCAACTGATCACGCTGTATCACAACAATGGCAATGGCACGTTTGCGGATGTGACTCGGCAGGTCGGGCTTGATACCCCTGGCCGTGGATGGGGATTGATCGCCGCACCCATCACCGGCGACGGTCCACCGGAAATTTTGCAGGCTAATGACGAAGAGCCTAATCAGCTGTGGATCAATCAAGGCAACGGTCAGTTTGTCGACGAAGCCGTGCTGCGAGGCGTGGGTTTCAACGCCTCCGGAAGTGTCGAAGCGAACATGGGTATTACGGTCGGGGATGTTTTTAATCGTGGTGCGCTGGACGTGTTCATCACGCACATTACCAGCGAGACGAATACGCTATATAAAAATAACGGAGACGGGACCTTTGCGGATGTCACACCCACAGCCGGCATGGGGGTGATCGACCGGCCATTTACGGGCTGGGGCACGGGGTTATTTGATTTTGACAACGATGGGAACCTCGATATCGCCGTTGCAAATGGTCGGGTCGCCAAGGGACCGTCTCGCGACGATGCGAAAGTCGGTAAATTCTGGTCGCAGTATGCTGAGCCGAATTTGCTGTTTCGAGGCGATGGGAACGGTCATTTCGCAGATGTCAGCCCGATCGCCGGGGCTTTTACCCAGCGGCCGGAAGTGCATCGCTCGATGGCGTTTGGCGATCTGCTGAATCGCGGCCGGATCGATATCGTGACGATGAACCTCGACAACACAATGAGGATCTACCGCAATGATGCGGCCCCTTCCACGAACCATTGGCTGCAGGTGCTTCCGATGCTGGGGAAGCGTGAAGCCCTCGGCGCAAGAGTGTATGTGTCCTCCGGTGGGAAGCGCCGGGTCGGAGTCTGTCTGCGTTCGTACGGCTATCTGGCCAGCAACGATCCCAAGGTTCATTTCGGACTGGGTACCGCCACGGCGGTGGATACGCTGGAAGTTGTTTGGCCGAGCGGAAAACCGAAGCGCGAGAAGTTTCAGGTCACTGGAGTTGATCAGGTGATGAAGGTACGGCAGGGAGAGGGCAAAGAGTGAACAACCGGTTGGAAGTTTTGTAGGGTGGGTGTACTCACCCACCGTCCTTGTCACTGGGAAAATCGGTGGGTGAGTACACCCACCCCACAACTGTGAGCCCTATGGCTTTGCGGGTTGGGTAGCTGCTTGGGTCGTGGCGGGGAGTGTCGTTGGCTTTGGCACTTCAATGTAAGGATGGCTTTCCTGGAATAATTTCAGGCGCATCTCCAACTCTTTTTGGAAACCGGGGTTTTTCAGCACGACTGCCGCGGCAATTGCGGCCTGTTCGGATTTCACCGCCAACTCATACTGTCCTGCCGCCGCCTGCGCGGTGGCAAGCGTATCGAGCTCCAACGGAGTTTGGCGATTTCCCTGATCGACCGCCGCCTGCGCCAGCTTTAAAGCTGTCACCGGATCACGGTGCTCCGCATCAGGCGTGGTCGCCAGAATCCACGCCAATCCATTCATGGCTTCGGAATAGTCAGGACGAAGATGCAGTGCGTCTCTGTAGCGGGCAATCGCTTCGTCAATTTTCCCGGTGTGATTTAGCGCCACGGCAAGCTGTCGAATGGCATCGACATCGGTCGGACGATTCTTGATGACCGCTCGAAATTGCGGGATCGCCAGCGCCACCTTCCCATAACGAAGGAACGCCTTACCCAACTCGAAGTGAGCATCTGCATTTCCCGGATCCTGTCGCAGCGATTCAGAGAAGCGCGCGATGGCTTCCTTCTCTCGTCCAAGACGCGCAAGACCCAGACCGGCGTTGTAATAGAGATCCGCGCTTGGCGCGTTGAGTTCCATCACCTTTCGGAAGCGGAGCAATGCTTCCTCTGCTTTGCCTTGTCGCAAGAGAGTACGCCCGAGGTTGTAATGGGCGTCGGCATAGTTCGGGTTGACGTCCAATGCAGCCGTAAAATGAACGGCGGCCTTATCAAGCTGCCATCGATTCATGAGCAACAAGCCGAGATTGTATTGCCCGTCGACATGGCGTGGATTCAGGCGAACCGCTTCCTGAAAATTTTTAAGCGCTGCCTCCTGATCGTCAAGTCGAACGAGCACCACACCGTAGTCGTTGTAAACATCCGCTTCATTCGGCCAGAGTCGGAGTGCATCCCCGTAAAGCGATGCGGCCTCCATGAGCCGATCTGTCTTCATGTAGATAATGCCCAAATTTTTTCGCGCAGCGCGCATTTCAGGATGGGAACGAACCACTTCATTCAATTCCGAAATCGCCTCACTGGTTTTGCCCAGGCGATAGAGGGCACGGGACAGCTCAAATCTTGCATTGGCATCTTCCGGATGGAGTTTCAGGATTGCGGCAAAATGTTCGGATGCATCTGCCGGGCTCAGGAAAAGGAGCTTCTTTCGCACGTCGTCCAGGTTGGGAGAGACTTGCAAGATTTCCTTATAAATGGCGATCGCGCCGGCAAACTCTCTTTTCTCAGCGAGTTCGTCGGCTTGCTGAATTTTCGCTGCGATATCCGGCGGAGTTTCAGGGGCCGCAAAAGCGCTATCGGGACCGAGCGTCCAGATCAGGTGCGTTCCGCAGAATCCTGCACAACACATCAAAATGCCCGACGTCGCCAGGATGCCCGTTTGCCACAATCTGATTCGATTCATTCGAAGTACTCCGAGATAAGCCATTGACCACAATCGTACGTCGCAATATTGCAGTTGCAACAGACCATGAAGCCACAGACTATCATGCAACGGAGACCCAGGCCGGATTCCTGGCTTTAAATCAGATTGGAACTATCCCTATGCGGTATCAATCACGTCCTCGTCTAAGGATTCTGCCGGTTTTATTGCTGATGGCGTTTGGGATGATGGCGCCATCTTCCGGGGTTGCGGCCGTCCCGATGATTTATAGGGATCGGGTCGAGCCACACTGGTTTGGAAACAACGCTCGTTTTTGGTATCGAAATCAACTTGCTGGCGAAGCCAGCGAGTTTGTCGTTGTGGACGCAGAGCATGGCACAAGATTGCTCGCGTTCGATCACGCTCGCGCGGCGGCCGCACTGAGTAAGGCGACTGGTCAAAAATTGACTGCGAATCATCTCCCCGTCGATAAGCTGGATTTTGATTCTGACGCGAAGGCAGTCGTTCTCACTGGTGGAGGAAAAAGCTGGCGGCTTTTCCTGAACACGTATGAAATAGATTCCATTTCACCACCTGCCACCCAGGAGAAGCCGATTGCCACTACACAGCCCACGAACAACCCGCCGGCGCGCAACAGGCGACGGCGCGGCAATCCCAACAACGACGCCTTGAGCGCAAGAAACTCACCCGATGGCAAATGGATTGTATCGGTCTCAAACGACAATCTTTTTCTAAAAGCAGTGCATGGGGATGAATCCCAGCCACTCAGTGAAGATGGCAAGCCCGGTGACGGCTACTCGCTGAATCAAATGTGGTGGTCGCCCGATTCGCAGTATCTGGTTGCCTTTCGAGAGGAGGCTGCGCAAGAGCACAAGATCTACACGGTCGAATCTTCACCGAAAGATCAACTTCAACCCAAACTTCGAACGCTCAACTATCTAAAGCCCGGCGACAAAATTGCCCATCCCCGTCCGCGGCTTTTTCAAGTCGCATCGCGAAAGCTTATTTCTATTAACGACGAATTGTTTGCCAACCCCTGGTCCATTGACGATCTGCGCTGGGCCGCCGACTCCTCTCACTTTACATTCCTGTTCAATCAGCGAGGGCATCAGGCCCTGCGCCTATTGGCGGTGAATGCCGCAGACGGTTCGGTGAAAAACGTCGTTGAGGAAACCTCGAAAACGTTCATCGACTACTCGGGAAAATTCTATTGCAATTGGATCAGTGACAATGAATTGATCTGGATGTCGGAGCGCGACGGCTGGAATCACCTGTACCTGGTCGATGCCAAGTCGGGCAAAATGAAAAATACGATCACCTCCGGTCAATTCGTGGTTCAATCGGTCGTTAAAGTAAACGAGCAAACCCGACAAATCTGGTTCCGCGCCGGAGGCGTTCGCGTCGGGCAGGATCCGTATTACACGCACCTGTGTCGCGCTAATTTCGATGGTTCGGAATTCACGATTCTTACGGAAGGCGACGGCACTCACAGTGTTCAGTGGTCCCCTGATGAACGATTCCTGATCGATACCTGGTCGCGCGTCGATTTGGCTCCGATCAATGAACTACGAAATGCCGAGACGGGCACCCTCATTTGCAGATTGGAGGAGGCGGACGCACATGAAGTTTTGTCGAGCCGGGGTGGCCGATGGCCAGAGCGGTTCACCGCCAAGGGGCGTGATGGTGCGACCGATATCCATGGCATCATCGTGTTCCCGCGCGACTATGATCCGAACAAAAAATATCCCGTGGTCGAAAACATCTACGCGGGCCCGCAGGATTTTTTTACTCCCAAAGCCTTTCGCGCTAGATTGGGCCACCAGCAGCAAATCGCCGATCGCGGAATGATCGTCGTGCAATGCGACGGCATGGGAACTTCAGGACGTAGAAAATCGTTTCACGATGTATGTTGGAAAAATCTGAAGGATGCCGGCTTCCCGGATCGCATCGCGTGGATCAAAGCCGCCGCGCAATCGCATCCGGCGATGGACCTGAGCAGAGTCGGCATTTATGGGGGTTCGGCGGGCGCACAAAATGCGATGGCGGCCGTTCTCTGGCACAACGACTTCTACAAAGTTTCCGTCGCCGACTGCGGTTGTCACGACAATCGGATGGATAAGATCTGGTGGAATGAACAGTGGATGGGATGGCCGATCGGCCCGGAATATGCCGCCAACTCCAATGCCGTGAACGCGGGTTTACTTCAAGGCAAGCTGATGCTTATCTTTGGGGAATTGGATGACAACGTCGACCCTTCTTCCACGATGCAAGTGGTCAACGCGCTTGAGAAGGCCGACAAGGATTTCGATCTGGTTGTCGTGACCGGTGCTCATCATGGTGCAGCCGAAACACCGTACGGATCACGAAAGAGATTGGAGTTTCTGACTCACCATTTGCTGGGATCGGCGGGTAGCCATTGATTCAGTGAGACGCCGCCGGTTGAGTGGTCGAGCGTGGTTCGAGCTGTCGATCCCACGCAGCGTTATCGGCGATATCGACTGCGCCATTCTCCAATGCCCATTTCAGAAAACCCGCCGGCGCGGACTGAACGCCGTGAATGTTGGCCAGGCGAATCGATTGAATTGTTTTCCAATTTTGGACTTCGCTCACGTTCGCATTTCGAAGGTCGGCTCGCTCGAAATTGATTCCCTGGAGATTCGCATGATTGAATCGAGCCTCAAAGCAATCCGCATCGCGTAGGTTGGCGTCGCTGAGATTACACAGTGAGAAATCGGCGTTCCGCAGATTCGCAGATCGAAGATTGGCCGCTTCGAGATTTGATCGTCGAAACGCCGCTCGCCGCAAATCCGTGGCGCGCAGGTCGCTGCGCCGAAGATCGGCCCCGATCAATTTCAAGTCTTGAAGGTAGGCATCGGACACATCGACACCGACCAGCGGAACGTGGTCTTCATTCAAATCGTGCAGCGCCTCGATTCGCCCGCCGCTCCCTCCTTTACCCTGTGCGGTGTTGATGACCTGCCATGCCTGATAGTGCTTTTGTTTCAGACGATCGCCCGAATCCGCAAAGTAGAAAATCACCGCCAGTAGAATTGAGAAACTTCCCACATATTCCAGCACTTCAAAGATCGACCACTTGCCCAGAAAATAGGCGATCCATTCACCGATCCAATTCCCGAAATAGAGTGGTGTGAGCAGGGCATGAAGCGATTTCTTTCTGAAGATGCTCCAGGGTTCGGGCGGGCGACGGTGTTTGAAGACGTAGGGCATAAGATCATCTGACAAGTAACACGCGCACGAATCAAGAAAGACGGCGGTATGGCCGGATCAGAAAAACTGAACGAAATGGCGCTTCGGGAAATTCCCTATATTCAGGAATGTGTCGTGCAGGTGGTTCTAACTTTGGAGGGTCGATGGCGCCGGGTAGATCGCAGTGGGTTAGCGAATTTCAATGACGCTGTTCGGTTCAACTGTTTTGACCGGCGAAACGGTTTCAAAACCGCCCATCGCCTGCCGCGTGACAATGCGCGTTTTTTCGTGGACCATCCCCATCTTATAAGCCGTTACAATCAGCGATCCGAAAATGACCAGATAGAAAGCCACGGCATATCGCGTGCGCATGAAGACCACCGTCGCACCGGCAAACGTGAAGAACAACGCCAAACCGTAGCTGATGAGAACAGTTTGCTTCACGCTGAAACCACGGGCGACCATCTGATGGTGGAAATGATGGCGGTCGGCGGAAAAGATTCTTCGCTTATTCACAAATCGCCGCGCAAATGCCAGGGTGGTATCCAGAACCGGCAACGCAAACATGACCAGTGATGCCAGGAACCATTTTGGGTGTGTTTCCTGCGCGGCCAAAATAATCATTGTGGCGCAGGAGAATCCAAGGAACATGCTGCCGCTGTCGCCCATGAAGATGGAGGCAGGATTGAAATTGTACGGGACAAACCCAAGCACTGCCCCCAGCAACGAAAGGCCGAGCACTACGCGCAATCCGTCGAGATTGGGATTGATTCCACCACTGGTGCGGGCAATATTCACAGCGAGAAAAAGAAACCCGGCTGCGATGACGGCGGTGACTCCGCCGCAAAGACCATCGAGGCCATCCATCAAATTAGTGGCGTTGCAGCAGCCGACAACCACGAAGAAAACAATCGCGCAACTGATGACCGTGACGAGCGAGTCAGGGAACTGCCATCCGGCGAGGTTCATCAATCGAATATTGATCGGCGCGAACATCGGGCGAGCGCAGTGGGTGCCAATGTCGAAATACAGAAGGAAGCAAGCCGCAAAGAGCTGACCCCCAATTTTTGCCCATGGCTTCACGCCGGTCAGGTCATCCCATAGTCCGAGAATCACAATGACTGAAGCGCCGACGACGATACTGAAATTGACATATAAATGCGGCTGAATCGTCGGCTCACCAGTGTGCGTCTGAAGAAACTGGCTGAACGCCAAACCCGAGATCCAACCCAGAAATACCGCGATCCCACCGAGATACGCGACCGGCTTGGAATGCATTTTCCGCAGTCCATCCGGCTGATCGATGATGCCATAGTAGATCGCCACGGCGCGCATGATGGGTGTAAAGATGAAAGCAACGATGAATGAGGCATAGAAGACGTAGACGTACGGAGACATCACCTCATCGGCGGTGAAAATGCGAGAGACCAGTTGAGTTGGGTCTGACAGGTCGCGGATGGACGAATGCGACGGCGCAACACTGCCTGGCAGGTTTGCCATGGCTAAAGTGGCAACGTGCGAGACCGGGGAGTGAAGCGCGGACGAAAGGACCGACAAGGCGATCATGCGAGCGGTTCCTGACGGGACGGGAGACGTCGATTATACGATGCCAGACAAGCAACGATTTCGCGATCTGCACGGAGACATTGTACGAACCGTCAACCGAAAAGTCGCCGGATGAAAGCGGTCCTCATCACTTCTTCGGCGAAAACGCGCGAGGGCTTCACACAGAGTGGGACCCATCTTGAATTGCTAGAGCACTTTTCAGCTTGGTAGGTCGCTTAGGTGTCAGGTGCCACGGGTCGGCGTACTCGCAGACCTGTGCTTTTTTCGGTGAATGACACGCACAGGTCTCGGAGTACCGCGACCTGTGGCACCCGACCAAGTTGAAAAACGCTCTAGGTATTGCGCAGTTCGAATTTTTGTAGGGTGGGTGTACCCACCCACCAGCGGTGCCACTCGGCAAATCGGTGGGCGAGTACACCCACCCTACTCCCATGCAAATAGCCGCTTTTGCTCTAAATTGCCCTACTCAAAGCGAGGTGGACTGCAGTTGCCCTTTGCCACCTTGCCAT
>JBBRMF010000163.1:0-11802 GCA_038230975.1 Tepidisphaerales bacterium | reverse complement strand
GAGCCGGAAGCACGAATCGATTTCCGAGCGGGCCCAGAATGTTCACTTCATCCCCCGGGCGAAGCTGAGCCAGCCAATCGGTACCAACGCCAACGATCCGGTGGATCAGATCAAGCTCGACAGTGCTCGAAGAATCACGTCGTCCGGCCAAAGAGAATGGCCGGCGAAGCAACGCCAAAGGCGACATCAACTCGCGACCTGCGAAGTCGAGCGTTTGACCTTCTTGCCATTCAAACTCGGATTCCGGGCTGTAGTTGTCAGCCATATCGCGGCAAGCGACTTGAATGAACTGCCCAGGCTCAGTCTCCGGGAATGACTCCAATTGCAAAACTAATCGGTAATGCTCACGGCACAGCGGCACATTGGCGGCAACGACAGCGGTGAACTGGCTTCTACGGGGAGGAATTGTCGGATCGGAAGTGGGAACGAAGGTCAGAGCCATAGGTCGGATGGGGTTACAGGTGGCATAGGCATTTCGCCCGTGCTTTTTTTTGGCCAAAGAACGCGGGCGAAACGCCCGCGCCACCCTAGGCCGTAAATATTAAAAAAAACTTCCGGAGGTATGGCTCCAACCACCTCCGGAAGTGCGCCACGGCTGAAAAACAGCCGCTAATCACAAATATGCGCTCGAAAATGCAACAAAACAGAACAAAATGAAACAGAAATCAGTGTCGCTTTCGACGCTCAAGACTATACCGCTGCCCGCCGGGGGTGTCAATCAAGACTCTGGCGACAAAAGATATTTTGGAAATCGATGTAAACAATTACCAGAAAGAGTTTTATGCGCAATTCGCCTCGCCAAATATCTTGAAATTTACCACCTGAATCATGCGCGGATTTTTGAGCGTTTGGCACGGCTTTTTCACGGTGGCGATTGGAGCGTAAAAACAGGGGCAGGAGGCTATTTATTAAATTCATGCGTCGGTCGATGCCAGAGCCAGCAGTTTTTTGGCGACGCGATAGAGTCGCTGCTTCCCAAGCCCCGGAAAGCACATGACCTCGCGTTCGCGATCGAAGAGATAGTTCACGATGGCATCTTCGCTCGCCCGCGAGTGAATCAAAGCAAGGAGTGGTTCAATTTCGCAGTCGTATTCCCCATGCGCGGATTCGTTCCGCGAGGCGTTGGTGGGATCCCAATCGGCGAGGAGAATTTCTCGGATCTGATTATGAAAATGTTCGGCACTTGCCATAGAAAAAATTTAACACCCTTGTTTCGACGGAACTGTTTTCCGCCCAACTAAAACGAAGACACATCCTATTCGCTTCGACGGCCGCAACGCTGGAAATTCGTGTTTTGTGTACGCCTTCAATGCGCCCAACTCGCATCCAAATCGCAATGACAGTTCCGATTAATCCGCTCCAAATGACCAACCACGCAATTCGACGCTTTGTTTGAGTCGGAGGTTTGAGTCGACCGGAATCGATTTCATCTGCAACATATTCCGTAAACGCCTCTTGAAACGACCTGTGCTTCGACGGCGAAGCATAATCCAGCGGTAATGGTGGCGTTTCGTTCGGATCACTCATCAACCGCTCCACGTTCAAAATGCTCTGTCTGAACTAATGCGTGCCAATCGCTTCCCGAACCCTCCGTCGGAATGCTTTGGTCAACGCCGTCTCATCCTGCGTCAATCCGGCGGCGACAAACCCCGCAATCTCTTCCGGCGACAATTGCGGAAACGTGGGGCTGCGATCGACTGTCTCATAGGCATCACCATTCTTCCGCATGATGACCAATCGGCCGGAAAAATGCCGCCAGATCTCCGGCACACCCAGATCCTGATAGATCGTCTTCCGCTCTCCCAGTCGATGGGTGACCTCCACCTCCACCGCCAAGTCCGGCGGAGGATCGACCATCAGATCCAGCTCTTTCTTCCCGCGCATTCGAGCTTCATTGGCGATATAAAAGCAAGCATCCGCCTGAACGCCCTCTCCCATGTCTTCACGTCGAAGCGTAGCCATCCCCGCACCGCATAGGGAAGTGTCCGTTTCCTCCGCCAACACCCGAATCAGAGCAGAGATAAGACCCACAATTCGCTCATGCAATAGCGATACAGTCACGATCTCCAGCCTTCCCTTGTAGAACGTGATAAAGACGTGACGATCTTGCAGCGTTTGGCTGACATGCTCATAGAGACCCCAATCTGCGGCGTCGAAGACAAACCGTTGCGGCTCAGCTTGCCGTTCGTCTGGCGAGGATTGCGATCGCACGGAAGAAACCATGAGGTTGTTATCGACGGCAAAACCCATACATTCCTCTTGATTTCTCCGCTCTGTCTCCGATCACTCCGCTTCTCCGGGTTGCATTTCGAACGCGCGCCGAAAAAGGTTCTGACTTCTCGACCGAACAAAAACCCCTAACCCTCCCCCCGGCGTACCGAGGGGAGGGGATCGGATCTATTTCACCACCGTCAGCGACATCCCTCTCCCACTCTTTTCACTCTGAATCTTCTCCCAACCGCTGCCGAGTTCACCGATCGGATCCGGCGGGAGGATATCGACCTTCTTATCGCCAAGCTTTGTCTCACCGCGCAGCACTTTGGCTTCAAGTTGGCGGCATTCTTCCAGCAGTCGATCCAAAATCTCTTCTTCGGGGATGTTCGCGACTTTTTCGCCTTGTACGTAGATGATGCCCTTGCGGTCGCCGGCGAAGATGGCGACATCGGCCCCTTCAGCCTCGCCGGGGCCGTTCACAATGCAGCCCATCACGGCGACTTTGATCGGCATCTTGATTTCGTTCATCAGCCGTTTGCGGACGTCCTGCACGAGCTTGAAAAGGTCGACCTGTATGCGGCCACAAGTCGGGCACGCGATCAGTTCCGCCCCGATGCGCGTGCGCAACCCCAGCACGTAGCACAGTTCCAATCCATCCTGCACTTCGTAGATGGGGTCGTTGGCGTAGCTGATACGGATGGTATCGCCGATACCGCTGGCCAGCAGATGGCCCAGCGGGACGACGCTGCGGATGGTGCCGGTTTCCTTCGGCCCGGCGTGCGTGACGCCGAGGTGCAGCGGGTAATCGAACCGCTTGCTGATTTCTTCATACGCGGCAATCACCAGCAGCGGGTCAATTGACTTGGCGCTGATGACAACGTCGTGGAAATCCTCCTCGCGGAAAATATCCAGATATTCTTCAAGCTTAGCGATCATGATCGCAAGGAAATGCCCGTGCTTGTTGTCGGAGAAGACGCCACCCAACTCTTTCATGCGCTTTTGCTTATCTTTCCGCTCGATGATCGAGCCTTCGTTGACGCCGATGCGGATGGGGATTTTTTTGGCTTTACAGGCCTGGATCACATCTCTGACCTGAGCATGATCGCTGATATTGCCCGGGTTCAGGCGGATTTTGTGGATGCCGGCATCGATGGCTTCAAGTGCCCGCTGGAAATGGAAATGCACATCCGCCACGATCGGCACGGAAACCTGCGGCAAAATCTCTTTGAGCGCGGCAGTATCCTTCTTTTCCGGCACGGCGACGCGCACCATATCCGCCCCGGCCGCCGCCAGCTTCTGGATTTCGGCGATGCACTTATCGATCTCGTAAGTGTAGCCAGCGGTCATGCTCTGAACGGAAACCGGTGAATCCCCACCGATACCGACAAAACCATGTGCGGTATCGCCAACGATTACCTTGCGCGTAGGTCGACGAACCACCATGCGATACTCCTGAAAATTGCCGTCCGGAACATCTATTCGGCTAATGCGGATTACGCCGGATTTGCACTGAATCGTAAGGTTCAGGCCGGGGGAAATCAACGCATGCTGGCCGCGAGACCGATAATCATTTGAGGAATCGACGTTTAGCCGGGTTGCATGCTAACTGCGTCGGGGGATGCAGGACTCGCATTCGCATCGCAAAACACGGGTCGCAAGCGACCCGGCTAAATAATTGCACAGACATTCCCTAACGCCCGGCGGCAGGGATTGTCTATTTGAGTGTAGAACGGTGATATTAGTCGATTCGTTTTAACATGCGCGTATTTCAGGCAATCAATTTCGGGTTGATGTTTGCGGTTCTTGGCTTTACCTTGGGAACCAAGGCCGAAAATCGCCCCGACCGCCCGCAGATCGCGGCTGCAACGGATGAAGCGGTCATCAATTTGCGCGAACAAATCGAACGGACCTCGCTCACATCACGTCTGACCGTGGGTGATTTCCTGCGGCGAACCGGTGCGACGGATGATCTGACGCATGCCCTGGCCCGTGCCGAAATCCGGGGTGGCCCGCGCTGGGTCGACGCCGACACTTGCCAGATCCAACTCGATATCAGCGGTCAGCGCGTGGCTCATATCTTGCAACAGATCGCGGCGACTCATACTAATACTAAGGAATCGCCCCTTACCGGAACTGAAGTCGCCCGTGAAACCGAAAATTGGCAATGGCGGACTTTCAGCGGCACGGGCACGAGCACCGCATTTGGCCGGGTTACGAAGATGCGCGGGCAAGGGCTGAGTGGAGCTTGGACGACAGTTTCAGATGCCGATCTGCAAAAGACGCTCGCCGCCGCCAAAGCCGATGCGATCAGCCGCGTCGTCGACAGCATCAAGCCCGTTCCATTGGCCAAGGGGAAAACGGTTGGGGATGCCCTGGCGAACCAGGACGTCCATCGTGCTCTTTCGGATTGGCTGGAAAATCGTCCGGTGATCCGCGTTGAATATCGCCGTGACTTGCAAGTGGAACTTTCGATGGCTGGCACACCGGGCGGATGTTACGCCGTGGTTCGCGAAGCTGTTGTGCGATACACCGATCTCCCGACGCCTTCCACCGAGGCCGGCTGGGCCGAAGTGCGGACCGATTTTGAAAAGCGAATGTCCAGTCCGGTTGGCCATGCGATGGCACCCGGCACCATCAGCCCGCCACCCGTCGCCCGCACCCGAGTTGCTTTACCTGCAACGGCCCCCGATTGGGTCGGGCGGAAACTAGACGCCGAAGGAATCGCGGATTCCGGGAGTTCCAAACTGAAGGCCGCCCGGGAAGCCGAGGGAATCGCGCGGCATAAACTGGCCGCCGATCTCCGCAAGCTGCCCATGCCCGGTGGATTGACTCTCGGGAAACTCATCGATCAAGACGCGCGATTGAATGAAGCGGTCGACCGCTCGGTGGATCGCGCTGCAACCAAGACCGACTACAATCACCGCAAAGGGGTCTCCGTCATCATTCAACTCGATCTTCGCGATGTATGGGATGCATTGCGTGCGGCAGATTAAACCCAGTAACAAAATGAACGCCAAGCCGCCAGGGAAGCCACGCCGCCGCGCGGGCGCAATACAGCCGGGCGGTCATCATCGATGAAATTGCCTACGGGCCTCAACATCCAGACTTGGCCCGCGACCTTGCGCACCTGGGCGATCCGCTAATGGAAATGAGCGCGTACGACACGGCCCGTCGTCATTTCGAACGCGCGCTGCAAATTGACGAGCTGACCTACAGCGTCAAGCATCCCAACCTGATCCAGCGACTGAATGACCTTGGACGTTGCCTGAAACATGTGGCGGAAATCGATCTGGCCGTGGAGTGCTTTGCCCGCTCGTCGGAACTCAGTCGGATGTATCCGCAATTACCCGCGCAGGAAGATTCCTCGATTGAACCGGCGTAAAAGGCCATGGTCTCAAGTTGCCGTACGTTTTTCGTAGGGTTCGCTTTATCGCATGGGAATTTTTAGGTGGCGTGGGCGTCTCGCCCGCGTTTTCTTGGGAAGAAAGCACGGGCGAGACGCCCATGCCACCATTTTTCCCCAGGCTCTTTAGCGGACGGAATCATTCCTAACGGAGACACATTCCCTCTACCATTGCGGACGCTACGAAATTCATGATCTAATTCGTCCATGAATCCAATCGAGAATTTCCTGAAATACTTCCTCGCGTTGAGTCTCGCGAAGTATTTCATGCAGAAATCCTGGATAGACTTTCAACTTTTTTTCACTCGATCCAACGGCATCAAAGAAGTGCTTTGCGGTGGTGATATCTGCGACGGGATCGATCTCGCCAAGTAGGACTGCAAGCGGCAATTGGAATTTTGGCGCCTCTGCCAACACGCGCTGTTGCGCCTCAAGCGAACCAAGATACCAGCGCGGGGTCGCGGCTCGGCTGACGAGCGCATCGGCTTTCGTCTCCGCGCGCATTGCGGCATCGGAGGTCATCATGTTGTCTGCCAATCCGCTATGGACGGGTAGCCAGGGCACAACGTGATTGAACAGGTGAGCCATCAAAATTTTGTATCGTGGCACGGCCAATTTTGCTTTGAAGAAAGGCGATGTGAGAATGCACCCGGCGATTCCCTGAACCCCGCGCTCGACGGCCGCCGCCAGCACCAATCCGCCGTGACTATGACCAAGCAAAAACGTCGGCAGTGAAGATTTCATTTCATCGAGCGCGAGGAAGGCATTCACGTCTTCCAGATAGTCACCCCATTGCCGCACGAAACCGCGCCGCCCTTCTGATCGACCTTGACCACGCAAATCAACCGCATGGCAGGCCACCCCGCGCTCCGCCATCCACCGCATAAATTTTGCGTAGCGACCCGAGTGATCTCCGTAACCGTGGATGACGCCAAGTACCGCCATCGGATTGGCCGGCTCGACTGATCGACGATAAAGCGCACCGCCGGTCCCGGGGAAAGCGAATTCAGATTCTGACAATTCCTGGGTGTTCACTCAATCCTCAACCCCTTCGGCAAACTCTCCCCGAACGCCAGCTTCTGTTCTTCGGCCGCGAGTTCTCCACCGGCTCTCACGAGTTGAACATAATGCGCGGGGGCATTGGCGAATTCCATCTTTTTTGCGACGGCTTCGCGCAATTCCGAGGATACATCGCGATATCGGTCGCCGGTCAAGCGGGCCATTTGAACGAGTGAGAACAACGCTTTCTCCGGCATTTGTGGAAGTTCAATCAAATGCCGCGCCCAACCTTCTACGATTTCCGGACCCACAAGCGTGTTCAACGGCCCATACATCGGAACGCGTGAACCCAACCGCCCAAGTGCCCAGGCGGCCGCATC
Source organism: Tepidisphaerales bacterium (assembly GCA_038230975.1). Taxonomy (GTDB): domain Bacteria; phylum Planctomycetota; class Phycisphaerae; order Tepidisphaerales; family Tepidisphaeraceae; genus JANXVV01. The sequence goes on along the minus strand of JBBRMF010000163.1, from coordinate 4,806 downwards.
GCGCAAGCCAGTCGCCCGATCTCGCGCAATAAAATAAAGCAGCATCTCCCCAAGTTCCGCCTTTGATGTTTGAGGCAACAACTCCATCGCGCCAAGCAGCCGAAACACCTCGGCACCTTCGTGCGGCCCATAGCCCAGCGGTGAGCCGTTGGCCGTGCCGGCTTTGCGAAGAAACGTACGCAATGCAGCCAAAAGCGGTTCTGCCAGCGTGTGCTGTTGACCTGCTGTTAATCCACCGGCGATTCGACGCCAAAGCACCCACCATTCCGCTCGACACAGCTCATTTCTGCCGTGAATCACTTTCGTTGATTGTATTTTCCACGTTTGCGCTACACGCCAATCATCGACCGCCAAACCGTAGCCCGGCCGCAGGCTGAAGCCCAGCAAATTAAACCACCGGGCTTCATGTTCAGGACTCAACGTGCGACCTTCCGCCACTTCCAGCAACACTTCCAGCAACACTTCCCAAAAACTACGCATGAGCGACGATGGCCATTCCGCGCGCGCGCTGTTCGTCGCCAACTCCAATCGCTTCATCAACCCTTCTGGCCGATCGGTCGACCCCTCGTTATTTTTCCGGAACGATTGACGGATCAACATCGCGCAGGCGTCAACGACTGATTCATCGACGAACCCTTGCGATGCGGCCGTCCCCGCCTGCACTTCCATACCGGGTTTGCTGGCCGTGCGAACATCGAACTGCAGTCGCCATTTGCGGTCGCCTGTGACTTCCGCACACCAGAGATCGAGCGTGCCAATTTCGGTACGGCGGGCGTGGAGAATGACCACCGCCTGATCCGCAGTGGACTTGCGGCCGGATTGCAGCACCGTGCGAATCGGCGGAAGAGGCACCATTTGCAGAGGATCGATCGGCACGATTGCCCCGGCCACATCGGTCGTGCGAACGCTCGAAACATAGAGTGGAAACTCAACCGGCTGGCGAATGAGCAAGTTGAACGGTCTTTGCGAAAGATCGACGCTCTGCCCTTCTTCAAGGCCCGCCGGCAGCAAACAGACGGCAGAGTGCCCCTCATTTCCCGCAGTTTCAACGCCAATGTAATACGTCTGCGCCGACCCACCGCTGATGCGCTGGCCGTGCCCGCGTCGAACCATGCCGTAATGCGCTGCTCCACGGCTTACCGCCAAATCCAGCCGCGCATTGGGAAGCATCTGCGGCAACCACCGCGGTTTGCCCGCCTCGCTGAACCAATCGCTCAAAACCTCGATCAACCTTGCCGACAAAACCGGTGATTCAAAAAACCCGCCGTTAAACAGCACGATATCAGGACGAGCCGGATTGCCCGCGTGATTCACCGCCGGATCTTGACCCGCGTGTTGATGAGCCCTCAGAAAGGCCGCGAGATATTTTGTCATCGCCGCATCCGGCGCGTACGGCAATCCGAATTCCTGAAATCCACTGCGCCGAACCGCAGGTTTTTCATCCAACGACACACGCGGAAGAAATCCTTCAACCAGAACGCGCTGAACCTCGTCGCGCGTGATTTCAATTTGTGTCGCGCCACCAATCAGTCGCGAACCTCCGCCGGGCAGATTGATCGTAAATCGCTCCGGCGCGTTCGGCCCGAGCAATGTTTCCTTGGCGGCGCGGCAGACCCGAACCAACGACCCCCACCGGCGCGGTTCCAGCTTGCCATCCCCCGTTGGCGAAATTTTTCGCTCGACGTAATGAGCCAACGCCAAGTCCAGATTATCCCCACCCAGAATCAGATGCTCACCCACCGCAATGCGATGAAAATGAACCTTCCTATTTTCCGCGCGGCGAACGCGAATCAACGTAAAATCGCTCGTTCCCCCGCCAATATCGCACACCAATATTTTTTGCCCCGGTTGAACCTGCGACGCCCATCCCTCTTTTTGATCGTGCAGCCATGCGTAAAACGCCGCCTGCGGCTCCTCGACCAGCACCACCTGCGAAAGCCCCGCCTGCACCGCCGCTTCCACCGTCAGTTCACGAGCCACTTCATCGAACGATGCCGGCACGGTCAGAATCACATCCTGCTGCGCCAGCCGATGATCCGGAAATTTAAAATCCCAGGCGTCTCGAATATGCGCCAGATAGCGCGTACACACTTCGACCGGCGACAGTCGTTCAACATCCGCCGCCCCATGCCAGGGCAGCAAACCCGCCGTGCGGTCCACCCCGGGATGGCAGAGCCATGACTTGGCGGAAACGACGAGCCGACCCGGAACCGCCGACCCATGATCCCGCGCGAAAACGCCAACGGCAATTCGTGGATCGTCCTGATTCCACGGCAACCTCAACGCCCCTGCCGGAAATTCCCCAGCCGCCGCCTCATAGTGGAATGACGGCAGCGTTTCACGCGACTCAACCGTCCCCGCCGCGACCAGTTGCGGGATGGCCAGATCTCGAACCACCCATTTTTTTTCATCCGTGTCGACGTACGCAACCGAACAGTTCGTCGTGCCAAGGTCGATACCGATAACGAAGCGCGGAGATGGAACGGTGTCGGTGATCATGGATGAAGACGACCAGTCTATCGGCTCCAGACGAGCCTCGCCACGCGACCGGTCCCCTCTTCCCATGTACGCATGGGGGGAGGGTTAGGGTGAGGGGTCTTTTTTCCAAAATTTTAAGTGTCATACTAATACGAGAACTCGGCGGGATCTGAAATGAACCAACGTTCATGGCAAGTCTTAGAAAATTCGCTTCCACTTTTTGAAGGCGGCGATATCCGCCGCAGTCAACTCGAACCATTCTCCCTCTTTGCGCTTAATGGCGAATCGTGAGTGCCAGTACTTCTCGATACCGACAGGGTCATCCGTTTTTATGTAATGGAGTGGCTCCAACTTCTCCGGTAATTCAATACGGACCTCACCTTCTCGTCGCACAGGGTTGTATGTCCGCCCGATCTTGTATTCTCGCCGAGAGCCGTGCTGTAAGAGATAAACATAGCCGATGGCGACACCTTCCCTCACGAACTCTTCCGGTTCGAGCGACCGCTTCGCCAAAACGACTCCTTTCCAAAGCGCGCTAACGTCCTCATTCCCCGAGTTTGCTTCGCAATGCTCTATCACACGGAACACACGCTGCGCCTTGGAACCAAAACGTCGAAAGACCTTTTCGGAGGGGAATGCTTCGTCACGCTTTGACTCAAGCAGTAGATCTCCCACTACGGGCACCCGCCCCAGACGCCGAGTTAACAGCGCGAGTTTCTCTAGAAGAAATTCGTCACTGTAGGCCTTAGACATTTGATTTGGCTCAAGTCCAGCCTCTTGAACGGCGTCTCCCCATCGGGTCCAATGTCGGCCGTACCAATCGTGGTACCTGATGCCAGTCTCCGTTTCAAAGCGTTTCCAGCCGAGAACCTTGCCTCCATTCACACGCGCCGAACGCTGAATCTCGCGAATGATTTCGTCTTTGTTCATTTGCATTTAATTCCGCCTCACCCATCAAAATCAATCTGGTTTGTGCCGAAGCAACGCACGGAATCCCGCCTGCTCAAAATGATGATCCGACGTGAGCGCATCGACCGCTCCGGCATCTCGCATTGCCACGAACGAGATGCAGTCCGTCAGGCTCCATCGCTTATCCGTCCTCGTGGCGTACAGTTCCATTCCACGGTCCATCAATCCGGTATCGGCCCCCACGATTTGCACCGCCGGGTCCGATTTCAAGGCGCGGATCACCGGTGATGTCTTAACGCGTAAGTGTTCCGAAACCAGCGCGTCCGCAAGTTCGACCAGAACGTATTCAGTCGTCAACAACCCGCCCCGGACTGCCTTCTGCCAAGCGATTGCGCGCTCGTGATGGGCGTCGTCGGTCAGCAACAGCGCGAGCAGGAAGGACGTATCGAGAAAAGTCGGAGTCATCGGCGGGGCGACCCTTTGACGTAATGCTCATGCTGCTCGGAGAAATCAGTCGGCAATCCCCCATCCACGGCCAGTTCCGCGATCTTTCCAAGGGACGATGGAGATGATGGGACCGAAGCACTGTCGAAGACAATCCGCACGCGCGCGTTCACCGCAACGCCGTCCGGGACTGGGGCGTCAAGGATCACATGCTGTCCGTCGTAATGGCCATCAATCACATGCATGGGGATCTCCTTTGCCGGGTGCCGTCGGCTGTTCGGCAGCACGTTCGATAAATATCTTCGCGTCTGCGAGTCTGATTTTAGCTGCGCAACCGTCGCCTGCAAACCCTAAAGATTCGTAGGGTCCGCTTTAGCGGACGGAATTGTTCCCAGTTGAAAATTCCTCAATTCTCAGCGATTTCGTCAGCTAAAGCGGACCCTACAAATACATCTTCGATTACTCCGGTTCACTCCGAACACTAAACTCCAACTTCCAACGATGATCCGAAATCGTGCTGACGCACCACAGTTCCAGCACGCCGAGTTCCGTAATTTTCGAATGGAATTTCACCGGCACGTACCCATCTTCGTTTTTCTCGGCCGCCGGCAGTGAGGCTTCGAGCGAATCGGTTTCGGAGAGTTCATTTTCCATCCACGTCTCAAGCATTTTGCCGGGTTGATCTTCTTTGCGGACGGCCGATGAGAAAAATTGGAACGGGGTTGGCTCACCGACGACCAGACCGATATCACTGCTGGGAACATCGGCTTCCGTGCCTTCTTCCATGCCGAAAGGAACGACGCAAAGCGCGCGAAGCGGTCGGGGTATACCGGGGATGGCGAGGCCGGCGGTTTCGATGCCGACATAGTAGGACCTAGCGGTGCCGCCGCGAATGCGGAGGCCTTTGCCTTGTTTGGCGGCGGCGTAGTAAGCTGCGCCACGGGCGACGGCGTAGTCCAGATCATGGCGACCTTC
>JBBRMF010000162.1:0-11812 GCA_038230975.1 Tepidisphaerales bacterium | reverse complement strand
TCCCAACTCGACCAGTCGCAAAGTCGCAGTGTAAGCGAGTAGCTTTGAAGCTTTCGTGCGGTCAATTTTGTCAACCGGGACTTCCTCTGTTTCATCCAGGGCCGCGAGGTTCTCCTTGGTGTCAAAACCACTCATGAGAGTACACGCGCTCATATAAAGTGATGCAGCATTGCCCGGCTGTAAATCAACCGAATCAGGCAACAATCGATACCGAAACGGCAGGCCAGTCAGCGCCGATGGATGCAGCGTAAGTTTCGATACGGAGGGCAGGGATGTCGGTGCGGCCGATGAAGCCGCATAACCAGCGGCCGGATAAAGAACACCGAGGCAAATCATCGCTTTGCAAAGACACATTTTGGTTTTCATAGTGGTTCTCCAAATTGAGGGTTTAGAATCGTAGGTAGACGCTTTGCGGGCTCGCGAACTCTGGAACCGTCGCCGTTTTTCGGATGGGTACTGGTTGGCATTGCATCAACGCCTCCTTCCTGAACGGCACTACGGAGTGAGGCCAGAGAATACGGGCTGCGGATCGATGTTGACGTAGCGACCACCGGCTCCACCGTCGACTGTGACGCCGGCAACCGAACGATCAACACCTTATTCGCCGATTCCACGCGGACGAACAGAGACAGCCCCGAACAAATCGCAAGCATTGCGGCAGTGGACTGCCAGATTCGTAATGTCCGACGCGCTGATCGCGCCCCGGCCATAAACATCAGTTCATCGCGCCTGAGCTTCGACTCACTTGCCGAGGCAGGCGAGAGGCCTGCCAGCGCCAATTCCAGTTCGTGCTCGGCGGGGGTAATTTGCGAACTCAGGTTATTTTTGTTTTGCATGACATCTCCATCACGTTTCGGATTTCGGCCAGCCCGGTCTTGTAACGGCTAAACAATGTTGACACCGGTTCGCCAGTCACCCGGGAAATCTCTTCCAGTGTCAAACCGCCCCAAATGCGTAAAACAATAACTTCTCGCTGCGGCTCTAAAAGACGAGCCAATGCCTGCTCTGCCGATGCCGCGTCAATGAGCACATCAGCTTGCGGATCAAACCAGTTCGGTCGCGCATCTTGAACCGTTTGTTCCCGCTGGACACGTCGCTGTCTGCTGCGCTGCTCGTCAATCGCCGCATGACGGGCCGCAGTGAAAAGCAATGCTTTTTCGTTCGTCACTTCACAGGGTCGTGCAAGCAGTCGAAGAAATACATCCTGCACAATGTCTTCGGCGGCGCTGCGATCCACCCATTGGCGGACATACAGCGTCAATCGCGCGGAATACGCGTCAAACCATCGACCCAGTCGCTGTGAATCTGTTTCTTTCATAAAGCAGTCAACTGCGGCGTTACAGTAGGAAGACGTCACCCTTACGACTTTTTCCGAATATTCATCTCGACATTCCTTTTTGCAGTCCAAGAAATATCTGGATTCCTTCCGATGGCCCGGGTATCGTGGCGGCATCGCCGGGTGCGAGTCGAGGGCTCAAGGGTGGGATTCGCCTGCTCCTGTTCTGACTCGGGGTGTACTTTCTCGTGATGGAGAGAAGATGACGTTTCGCCAGGAGCCTCTCAAATCAAGCCATGTCCGTCCGGCGCATTCTAACAGAATGGCGTTCCGTTTGATTGAACCACTCGAAGCACGCATACTTTTCTCGAACGCCCCGATTCTAGTAACCAAAGACGAAGACTCTTTGCAGAATCCTCCGGTGGGATCTTTACGCGCGGCAATCATCACCGCGAATAGCACCCCGGGGCCTGATTTGATCCTATTCAACCTCTACGGCACCAATTCGGGTGCGCACGCGATTACCTTGAAGGGCGCACTTCCGGCGATCGAAGAAGCTGTTTTCATCGACGGTTTTAGCGAAGGTGGTGACGGTTATTTCGGCAGGCCGTTGATTCGCCTGGATGGCTCTGTTATCACCGTTGCAGGTCCGAAAGTGGGGTTGCTTTTTCAAGATGTCCAGAACAGTACCGTCCAGGGATTGGCTATCACCGGTTTTGACTACGGGATCAAATACGACAACTCAAATACATCCGGCATCGCCAACAACACTTCCACGGGTAACTACGTCGGGCTCTCCACGAACGGATACACTCCCATTCCCAACACGGCTGGCGGAGTGCTGATCTACCACTCGAACGGAAATCACATTACGCAAACCGTGATCTCCGGGAACGGTGGACCGGGCCTCACCGTCGATCATGGATCGGGCAACCTCTTCGACGGCAACTCGATCGGTACCAGCTTCAACGGGGCGATAGCTGTCGGCAATCAAGGCCCGGGAATTAACCTCACTAACGGATCTTCCAACAACCGCATCGGCACGAACGGCGACGGATTCGATGATGCGGCCGAAGGAAATCGAGTCTCCGCCAACACGGGTCCGGGAATCGTCGTGCTGGGAGTAAACTCCCTCGGCAACAGCATTCGCGGGAATTCGATCTACGGCAACGGTGGAATTGGAATTGACCTGGGGTTTGATGGGGTCACTCCGAATGCAATCCCATCATCCCAAGGCCCAAACCATTCGCAGAATTTTCCGGTCATCGCCAGTGCAAATACAGGATCATCCCCTACCCTTACCGGATCGTTAGACACCCTGCCTAACTCTACCTTTACGCTGGATTTTTACTCCAGCAGTTCGCCGAACGCCATGTTATATGGTGACGGAGGCCACTGGCTCGGGAGCAAGACTGTTACCACCGATTCGATCGGAAATGCTGTCTTTACGTATCCAGTTCCTACAACGATCGACGCAGGCGACTGGGTCACCGCGACAGCCACCGATGCGAACGGCAACACCTCTGAATTCTCACAAGCACGTTTCGTAAACATGGCCGCGATTACAATCACCCACGGAAACACCGCGACAATCGCAAAAGACATTGATGGAATTCATGCCGACATCACAGCCAATGGCGTGATGAATCAACTGCGGATCTCGCAACTATCAAATCTCGCTATTACTGGAGGCATCGGCAACGATACCCTGACCCTCGACTTTTCCAATGGGAATCCACTGCCCGCCACGGGTGTCAGTTTCGATGGCGGGCTGGGAATCAACTCGATTAATATCATTGGTACTTCCGGCGACGACACTCTGAACGCCAGCGCGGCGGCCCTTGCTTTCACCGGCGGCACGTTTAGCAAAGTCCCCATCGCCGCCGCCAATGTGCAGAATCTCCAGTTCGGTGGTGGTACGGGTGGAAATGACTCTATCAACTTCACCGGCGGCAACTACACTCTCGACGCCGACACCCCTGCGGGCATCCACACAGTATCAGTCACGGTCGGTGCCGGTGCCTCAGTCTACTTCGCTTCGGACCAACACCTTGCCAACCTCACTCTCAATGGCGGGATCGCGAACCTCTCGACAACTCGCCATTCGATGTTCCTTCACGGTCTATCCATCTCCAGTACGGGCCTGCTCGATATCGCCAACGGATTCCTGTATCTCGACCACGCGGCAACATCATTGGCCGCCGCCAAAACCTATCTCGATGCCGGATACAATCTTCATGGCGCCGGCAACCCCAATGCTCCTCTGGCCGGCGACTACAACGGGCTGGGCGGCATCACCAGTTCGGTCGCACGAGCCTCCTACGCCAGCGACCTCATCATCGGCCTGGGCTACTACGACGGCGCTCTGCAAGACTCAACCAATCCGGACAGCGTCGGCCAAATCCTTGGTCCGAATTCCGACTCCGGTCGCGGCACTGGGATTGCAGTCAATCAAATCCTCATTCGCCCCACGCTAACGGGCGATCTGAATGGCGATGGCGTAGTCAATGCCTACGACGTGTCTATCTTTAACAGCTTCGGTCTGTTCAATGCAGGCCCGACACCACTGGGTTGGCAGGCCGGCGATCTGAATGGTGATGGCGTTGTCGATGCCAAAGATGTGACGGTCTTCAACACTGCGGGCAACTTCAATGTGGGTGCGTTTCCGCCTCCGCACACGGGATCAGCGTTGGCGATAAGCACCCCCAAAGCGTCGGTTAACGCATTCCCTCGCACTGCCCACAAAGCATTTAAGCATCCAGTTCAAAAAGTGAATCACCACAAACGTAACGAACATGGATTGCCAGCGATACGTCCGTTGAACAGGGCCGTCGTTGCTCGCCCCCACTTTTGGCCCAACTCTCCTGAAACATCAGTTTCAACTGCGGATCGTCGGATTTTCGCACAATCGTGTTAATCTGCGTGCTTTATTCTTGCGTTACAGTAGCAATTTGGTAAAAGACAATTGGCGAGTGCGGTGAGTCTCACGCATTCGCGCTGGGCGTCATTTTCAAAGAGATTCTGATTACTCCACTCTATGCCGTCATTGAAAATAATTCGGAGCCTCCACTTGGGGGCAGGCAGGAACAATATGCTGCAGCCGTCTATCTCTCGGAAGCGCCGAGGCGTTGAGGTTTTGCGAGACCTTACTTGCCCCGTTTTGCAGGTCCCGGAGCGTTACTGCATGGAGACTCTGGAACACCGAATGATGCTTACCGTTTCGTCTCCGGGAATTCCAACCTGGGTGGAACAAGGGCCCGGGCCTGTCCTGCACGGTGACGGCCAGGATTCGATTGGACCGGGAATTAAAATCACTGGCTCTGTTCAGGCCATCGCCGCTGACCCGACTGATGCGAATCACCTGGTTGCCGCTACCGTAGATGGAGGAATATGGGTGACTCAAAACGCCCTTGCGGCTGATCCAACATGGATACCTACCACCGATCAGTTTGCCGGGCATGCGCTGGGAGATCTGAACTTCAGCCAACTTCCGGGTGACACCGCAACGCTCTGGGCCGCATCGGGTTCATTTAGCGCAGGCGCGGGGATCAGCGGCTCACCGCGAACAGGTCTACTCAAATCGGTTGACGGAGGTCATACCTGGGCCTCCTTCGCAAATGCACCGGTCGGTATCAACGGGGGTCTTGCGGGATTGGATATCAATGATCTGGTTGCGTCGGGCGCGACCAATCCTCTCAACGGCAAACAGATTATCATGGTCGGCACTACCACCGACGTGCTACGCAGCATGGATGGCGGTGTCACGTTCAATGAAATGCCCGGGCTGCCCGCGCCGGCCGAAGTTCCGTCTGGTAGCCGAATCCTGGTCGGTGACCCGGCCAACCCGCGTCGGTTCTTCGTTACCATTCCAAATGACGGTGTCTATGCAACGAACAACGCCGGCGACACCTGGTTGCCAATCAGCAATCTTCTCATGCTGGGGCTATCCGCAACGTCAAACTATTCGGCGATGTCGATCCACAACAGCGCCGGTCATAACTACCTGTATGTTGGGATCTGGCAGGGGCAGAATCTGACCGGAATCTTTCGCACGACGGGCTTGAGTGGCCTCTGGACAAGCCTGCCGCTCCCCGCCGGAGCCTCTTCGTTTTCAGAAGGGGTTTTGCGGGCGGACAATATCGATCCCGATGTGCTCTATATCGGCGGCGGTCCGTGGGGGAGCTATCGCGCCGATTTCACACCCCCGATTGGAATTCCGGTGTGGCAACGGATGTTCGGAGCAAATGACGCCTTGGGAAATGGTGCCGGTGATACTGCACCGCACGCGGATATTCGCGATCTTGAATTCGATCGCAACGGTGATCTGCTCGCCGCTGACGATGGTGGTATCCATCGCCTTTCCAATCCAAACTTAACGTCGCGGAAATGGACATCGGTCGTAGGAAACCTGGCTGATATTGAGGCGCGGACGGTATCCTACGACCACCAGAATCACGTTCTATTGGCGTCAACCTGGGACAACGGAACTAATGAGCAGTCCGTCGGCGGGTCAGTCACATGGGACCATGTGCAAGGCGGGGATGGCACTTATACAGCCGTCGACAACGTGGCGATTCCAGCCATTCACTATGCCGTTGTCAATACGCTGGCATCGCTTCAACGTTGGACCTATCTTGCACCGCCGAATCAACACAATCGAATCTTACACAATGTCACACTGCGAGCACCGGGTAGTTTGGTCGATTACAGTGGTTTGAGCGCCGCTGACATGGCAAGCACGGATGTAGCCACAAGACAGGTCGAACCTAACTCCATCGTAGCCAACCGTCTTCTGGTTGCCTACTTCGACCTGTACGAAAGCATCATTGATGGAGGCGATACGATCAGCAATATCACGCCGGTGGCGTTTCCAGTGGGTCATGCGTTTACGACGGTCTCCTACGGCGGTGGTACATCGGCAGAAGTCATTTACGTTTCGGACGGACCGGAAATCTATGTTCGACGTGCGGGATCACCACTGCTTACGCCGCCGCAAGCGGTAGGCTTTACGCATGGCTTTGTGAAAGATATCGTCGTCGATTCAGTAGACTGGCAAATCGCCTATGCACTGGTTCAAGGAGGTCATGTTTACAAGACAATGGATGGTGGGACCACCTGGTCGACCGATCTGGGTGGTGGCGCTCTCGCAAGCCGCGTGCCTGATGCGCGCACCATCGAGCTGGTTCAATCAGGTGGAGTCAACGTACTTCTAGTTGGTGGTGAGGGGGGTGTGTTCCGTTCGATCAATCCGGCCCCGGGTGGTTTCTGGACCCTGTTTGGCACCCTTCCGAGCGGAACCGTAGTCGACCTCAAATATGACGCGGCGGACAACATTCTGGCAGCAGCCATCTATGGACGCGGGGTCTGGAGCGTTTCGAATGTCCGGGCAATCGCCACTACTTCACCTTCGCTTTCGATTGCCGGCTCATCGCTCGACGATCAAGTCCATATTTATCGGGATCAACAGCGCCTGATCATCGACCAGATTATCGGTGGGGTTATCCAACCTACTTTAAGTTACGCGTACGCGGCCGTTCCAAGTATCGCTGTGTCGCTTCTAGCGGGAAATGATTCACTCAACGTCGATTTTTCCGGGGGCGATCCTCTGCCGCCCGGGGGCATTTCATACGATGGCGGTACCAATACCACGCTTGACACCTTTATCCTTACAGGCACAAGCGGGAATGACACCCTCTCCGAGACCGACACTACTTTCAACGTAAACTCAAGTTTTGCAAGTATCACCGTCGTCAACGTAGAACGCGATTTTCTCATGGGTGGGGATGGAAATGACACCTTTAACCTGAATGTCGTCACCGTGCCGACAAGCGTGCTTGGGGACACTGGTGATGACACTGTCAACATCGCATTCGGAACTCATAATCTCGACTTTTTTAATTCGGTGATTTTCATCGGTGGCGCGGGCAATGACCAGGTCATTCTCTGGGACGACAATGCGACACATTCCGATGGTTGGACTTTGAACGCCGGGGTGATTTCGCGCGCCATTTTCGCCGGTATCAATTACGGGACCGGCAACTCGGTTGAAAACGTAATCATTCACGGCGGGCCATTGAGCGACGACTATCAGATCAATGGTACTCTTTTTGGTACGACTGTTATGATCGTCGGTGGACCGGGAAGCGATCTGTATCGCTTTAGCCCGGTTGCTCTTGATATGTCAACAGGATTCGATGGCGCCTTTGTAATTCAGGGGGGTGCCGGTTCAAACGATCGCGTGGTGTTCCGAAACGAGAATACCGCGCTCGATGACAATTGGACGGTTACGTCAACCACCGTGGACAAAGCGAATGCCTTGCCCATCGCCCCGCTCCTGACTTACAACGGCTTGGAGAATATCACGATCGACGGAGGGAGCGGCGGAACGTTTTACAATGTTCTCAGCGCAGGTACACCGACGACGCTCAATACGGGAACCGGGCACGACGTGGTGAATATAGGTTCACCGGGGTTTGGCAATCTGGATCTCATCGGCGCATTGATTACTGCCAACGGAGGTGCGCCAGGCGACGAGCTTTTCGTGGACGATCTTTCCAATACGTTCTCCAACTCCTGGGGAATTGGATTTAACTCTATCACACGAACAGGCTTCGGTGGATTGAACTTTTCCAACATGGGTGCCCTTGCCCTCTTCGCTGGTTCGGGTGGAAGCGGTAGCTTGTTCAACATTTCGGGAATAGGGTTTACGACCACCACCATCTTCGGTGGTGCCGCAGCTGACATTTTCAATATCGGCAACGGGCCCTCGCTGATTGCATCGATCGTGTATCCTTTGCACATTGATGGCGGCGGTGGAATCGATACTTTGAACCTGCTCGATCAGCCGGATACGAACAGTTCCAATTACACGATTAGTTCCAGCCGAATCATCCGAGCGGGAAGCGCACCGATTAACTACTTTGCGCTTGAGGGCATCACGGTTCACGCCGGTCTGGACGGGAATGTATTTACCGTCGACAGCACGCTGGCTACCACACCAGTCACATTATCAGGCGGTGGGGGCAATGATATCTTCCGTATGACTCCCACAGGCAACACCCTCACCGCGCTGGCCGGCGACGTCACTGTTGATGGAGAGGCTGGTAGCGGTGATCAATTGTTCCTGGCTGACCAATTAAACACCGGCTTAATCGGTAATACCTTTTACAATATCACTTCCAACAGTGCACAGGCTACGTTCAGTGCCGTGGTTCATTTCAGCAACCTGGAAGGCTTAACGCTCGATGCCAGTGACGGTGCGAGCAATATCAACCTCGCCGGTACAGCGCCTGGCACACCAGTGACGATCAACGGCAACAACGGTACCGACCAACTTACGGTATCCGGGGCAGGGTTGCAGTCCGATGTAACCTATGACGGCGGTGAACCGAGCGTTGGCTCAGGTGATTCACTGGTGGTTCACGGAGGTGGTCTTTCGGGTATGTATCTGCCCAGCGGAATTAGCGCCGGCAATGGTATCGTCCGTGTCGACACGCATGCGATCAACTTCCGAAAGCTCGAGCCGGTCTCGGTTGATGCGTTCTCGACGTTCACGCTTCAAACTCAGAATAGCACGGACAATATCTCAGTCGCTGCCGGTTTCGGTAACGTCGCCACGGGCACGAGCGGTGGCGTCGCGTTCGAGTCTCTCACCTGGGCAAACATCACGAACTTCGTGATGGATCTAGCGGCCAACGATGGCGCGGAGGGTGCATCAAAGAATGACGTCGCGGTCATCCAATCCCCGGGTTTGTTTGTACCTGCCGGCGGAACTTTCCTCTTCAAAGGCGGTGGCGGTCTCGACAAGTTGGTCGTCAACGGTGGGGATTACACCTTTGATGAAGATGCCAATCTCTATACGGTCAATCTATCTGTCTTCGGGAACAGTGGTTCTCAAATTCACTTCAATTCCGACCAGCACCTGGCCGACCTCACGCTCAACGGTGGGCTGGCGAATCTGTCCACCACGCGACATTCGGTGTTCCTGAACGCGCTGTCGATCTCGAGCCCGGGACGACTCGACATCGCCAACAGCTTTTTATATCTCGACCGCAATGGAACGTCCTTCGACACGGCTAAACTCTACATCGACGCTGGCTACAATTTGTTCGGCTCAAGTAACCACAATGCTCCGCTTGCCGGCGATTACAATGGCCTCAAGGGTATCACCAGCTCGGTCGCCAGAACTTCGTACGCCGGCGATTTGATCGTTGGTATCGGCTACTACGACGGTGCCCTCCAAGACCCGGCCAACCCGGATAATGTTGGCCAGATTCTTGGACCGAATTCCGACTCCGGTCATGGCACGGGCATTCCCTTCAACCAGATCCTCATTCGCCCCACTCTCACCGGTGACTTCAATGGTGATGGCGTGGTCAATACCTACGACGTGACTATCTTTAACAGCTTCGGTCTGTTCAATGCAGGCCCGACACCATTGGGTTGGCAGGCCGGCGATCTGAACGGTGATGGCGTTGTCGATGCCAAAGATGTGACGGTCTTCAACACCGTCGGCAACTTCAACGTGGGTTCATTCCCACCACCGGCGGCGGTATCAATGCCAGGGGCAAAGTCTGCCGCTTTGTTGAAACCTGTAGTGACTATGGTGTTGAATCCAGGGCCGAATTTAACTGCTGCAGCGATTCCAGTCCAAACGCCAAAACCAACGAAGAGCGTAGTGGATCATTCGCGTACTTCGTATAAGCATTCGTCGCGGTCGCGGGCATCGCGACTGTTCGCGGCATTTTCCCGCAAGCCGCGCGACTGATTTTACGACAGCCGTTTAACATCGGGGATCGTTGCGGCTATGATCGGCAGTCCCATGAATATCAACTTCCGGTCGATCGTTATCTCAATGGCACTTCTTGCTTCCGCAGGTACCGCTCTGGCGGAGGGAGATCATCTGACGCTGGATGTGTGGCCGGGTGCGGTTCCGGGGGAAACCGGAAATATCGGGGCCGAAAAATTCGTTCAGAAACCAGACGCGAAGGTCCAATTGTTGACCAACGTCACGAAGCCGACGCTGGCCGTCTATCGTCCCGCAAAAGACAAAGATACCGGCGCGGCGGTCGTGATCTGCCCGGGTGGTGGCTACTCCATTCTCGCCTGGGATTTGGAAGGCACGGAGGTTTGCGACTGGCTGAATGCCAACGGAGTCACCGGGATTATTCTCAAATACCGCGTTCCGAAACGGCCCGATCAAAAACGACAGGATCCACCTCTGCAAGATGCGCAGCGGGCAATGAGCCTCGTGCGCAGCAAGGCGGGCGAATGGGGAATTGATCCCAAGCGGATCGGCATGCTTGGGTTCTCGGCGGGTGGAAATCTCACTGCACTCGCCTGCACACATTTTGACCACCGCACTTATGAAACGATCGATGCGATCGACAAGGTCAGTTGCCGTCCGGATTTTGGCGTGCTGCTTTATCCGGCCTGGCTCGTCAGGGAAGGGAAGGACGAATTGAGCGAAGAATTTCCCGTCAACAAGCTCACACCGCCGATGTTTTTTGCCCATGCCGGTGACGACAAAATCTCACCCGCCAACAGTGCCGTCATGTATCTTGCATTGAAACGCGCTGGCGTTCCGGCTGAGCTGCATGTTTACTCTTCCGGGGGTCACGGATTCGGACTCCGGCCAACCACGCAACCCTGTTCGACCTGGCCGGCCCGGTGTGCGGAATGGATGGGGACCATGAAATTTCTGACGGCAGGCGCTGGATGATGCTCATTATCGCTCGATTGCCACGGCCTCGGCGCGAAATGTAGCGCGCCGCACACCCAATCCCACAAATTATTCTCCTTTGACGCCCCATAAATCAGGATGCGTGACGAGATCGGCCGGTATTATCCCCTCTCCCGGTACTCCGGGGGAGGGAAGGGTGGGGGGCTTTTTCGATAAATTGACGTGGTTCAGCGGATTTCCCCCACCCCAACCCTCCCGCGGAGTACCGGGAGAGGGAGAAATCGGGTACGCCGGAACTGTCAGGCACCCCATAAATCATTCCTTCAATTTCCCATGGCACTTTTCTTGCTCTTGTGGATAGTATCCTTCGTCCATTGCGGCAGGAAGGAGAGGTTCTGCCTGCTTTCTCCGCATGGGCCATGAAGGTGGTGCTGGTTTGCCTGAAGGTGCAACACTCAAGTCCAATCCATCCCTCGATTCGAAGGGCCGGGACACCCGTCTGGATTTTTGGCGCGGTCTTTGTCTGATCGACATGGTGCTCGTTCACCTGATTTACGCGAACGTGCAATTCGGGGATTTTTTGGGGTCCGTTCTTACGGATTACACGCGCTTTGCAGCAGGCGGTTTTGTTTTCCTGTCCGGGCTGTTGGTCGGGACCATCTTCCTGCCCAAAGCGATTGCCAAGAATCGAGAGATGGGTTCAGCGAGATCTATTTACAAGCGTATCTGGGCGCGTGCCTTCAAGCTTTTGATCGTGCAGTACGTTTCGACGACTTGCCTCATGTTGCTGGATGTGCCCACGGGCAGCCGGGCGGCGTTTGCCCATCCTGTTCGATTTATTACTGATCTGTTGC
>JBBRMF010000161.1:0-11841 GCA_038230975.1 Tepidisphaerales bacterium | reverse complement strand
CGGGGCACTACTCCGCCCGGGACAGGCATTGGGGATTGACGGTGAAGCCCACGATATCACCGATCCGATCATTGTCGACCCGGTGGCTTGGATTGCGGCCCATCCGCTGGAACCCGTGATGAATGGAGCGGATCTTAACAACGCCGGCGACGCGGCACTGACCACAATGAGCGTATTCGCGGTCGATGCGAACAATGCACGCGGCGCACTGATCGCGAATGTGTTCTCGGCGGTAAACACCGCGCCGGTGCCTGAGCCAAGCACGGCGCTACTTGCGGTGTTCGTATTGACAGGAATGGTCCATCGCTCACGCCGATTCGCGAAAATCGGAACGGTCAGATAACGTGAAGTGAGAAATGAAACGCGCCCCGATACCGGTTTACCGTCAGACGCAAAATCTCCGCTGGAGAGTCCAAAATTCGGTTCATGTTATTGTGAATTTGGCAGCCTGAATTGGATTCACATCGTCAGGAAGGGCATTTTTGCTCTGACGGTAAGCCGTTTTCCATGCAGCGATTGTACCCTCAGTATGCCCCAAGCCTCCGGCTTGATCGAATGCAACAGCTACTGATTAGTATGAAGGATATCCCACGGGAAATATGATTCTGCCATCCGCCAATCGTTCAATCTCTGTGATGAAAACCGGCGTCCCACCCCCCCAATAATCGAATGACTCGAAGGCGTCGTGAGCGGTGCGATTGAGCGATCGGAACTTCTCAGAAACGGCAAAAAAAGAGGATGCTCACCTTTGCGCGGCGAAAAGAGAGGCTGGAGATGAGGCCTACAGTTGAACGTCTCCTGTTCTCACTTGAGTTGGATGAAATCGTCTTGCCGCATGGCAATGGTGAGGTGGTATTGGCCGCGTGTGTCGGCTAAGATTTCCTGATCCAAGCCAGTGGGTGAGGATGCGGTATCGACGATCAGGAGATCAATCATGAACATAACTCGTTTCGCGGTTTTGGTGCCAGCCCTGCTCTGCGCGATCGTTCGTTGCAGCGCGGCTGCGGATGCCAAAGACGATCTGGGCAAGCTTCAGGGTGAGTGGTCCGCAGTATCAGGGGAAATGGACGGCAAACCACTGCCGGATGCCTATGTGAAGAACGGCCAACGCATATTGAAGGACAAGGATCTCACGGTTCGATTCGGAGACTTCATCTTTCTGAAGGCCACTGTCTCGATGGATGCGACGAAGGAACCCGCAGAGATCGACTACGTGATCGCGGAAGGTCCGGACAAAGGGAAGGTGCGAAAGGGGATCTACGAACTCGACGGCGACACGTTCAAATCTTGCATGGGCTTGCCGGACAAGCCGCGTCCCAGGACATTTGAAGGAAAGCAAGGGGATGGACAGACGTACAGCGTCTGGAAGAGGCAGAAGAAGGATTGACCTGGCGAGGACGTTGGATGAGTGGGCTCGTACCGCTGGCGAGAATCAGAGAGACAACTCCCAATTCAGTGGGACATGCCGCGAAATTTAGGGTTTCCCCCTTTTTTTGTCATCTATGTATTACATACGACGCCGAGGTTCGAAACTTTGAGAAAGGTTCTTCCTGTTTCGAAGCAGATCGCAACTTGGCTGTTGACGCATGGCAACAAAGAAAACGAGCGAGCCTATCAAGCTCAAAGTTCCTGGTTCTGGAACGGGTTGACTCACGCTCACGAAATTGAATGAATTCCGTTCCTTCGGAACGTCGCCGCCGGGTAACAGCACCGAACTGGTTCCCAGTGCCTGGCTGAACATTACGACCGTGTCTGGCGCACCCCCCGGCACCGACGAATTGTAGAACAGCAGGCTTGCATCGAAGGCAGGCATACCTGCGAGAATTTCAGCGAGGATTCCGGGGGATGCCGAGTCGACATTCTTCACGACCGTCAGGCTGTTACCTGAAATCGCCAACGAATGAATGGGCATCACTCCCGGATGGCCGGGCGTGCTCGCGGGGCCGTTAATTCCCGGCAACTCCAGGTAAATGGATTGCGGGGCGGTCACGTTCATCGTCAGGGATTCACGCGGAGGCATGCCGCCCAATGAGGCCACGCTGCTGGCGATCGTGTTCGTCAATGGCAGAATCGCGTCTGGAGGCCCGCTGGGTGAACTGCTGTTGTACAGCAGTGCCTGCACGGTTCCCAGATTAGTGCCGTTGATTACAGCCTGCACCAGCTTCGGCGAAGCTTTATCGACGAACTTTGCGACTGAAACACTTGGCAAGGCGATGTTCAGGAAATCAGTTGCTATGGCCCCGGGAAATCCCGGCGTCGGATTTTCGCCGGGAATAACGGGGATGTTCAGGAAGATTTCTGCACCGCCAGCATCGGTTGCAACGAAGTTGATAAAAGCCGACAACACCGCGATGAGGATAAGTTTGCTCACTGCACCATCTCCTTAAATGCGGGATAAGAAGTGATTGGGCTTAATAAGAGCCGGGCGAGGTTCCGAAGAAATCGAATACTATTCGGGATTTCAAAGATGAACCCAATGGCAACGCGCATCTCCAACACCACTGTAAATTGTATCTGGATTTAAGATGCCGGCAAAGGGTTTTTGAATCGTTGTCCTTAATTGCGCCTCGGCATGATCAATGTACGAGCTATTGATTAGTATGAAGGATATCCCACGGCAAATATGATTCTACCGTCCGCCAATCGTTCGATCTCCGTGATAAAAACCGGAGATCCGCCGCCCATAATTGAATGACTCGAAGGTGTCGTGAACGGTGTGAAGGCGCGGTTGGAGCTACTCGGGAACGGGACATCCTTTAAATAACTTCGCGGGCCGGCGGGCCCTTCGATGCCGTGGCTTTCCACAAGGTAGGGCCGATTGCCGACCACGCGCCAGATCAAAAGTCCTTCACCTGGCAAATCAGCGTCGAAGCCTTTGGATCGTCGGTTTTCGAGCAGGAGATATTCAGAGCCATCTGCACGAAGGGGAATCTTGAAGCATTCGCGGTTGGAGCCTTCTATTGGGGACAGCACTAATTTCTGTGGAACTGCCGGATCGATCACCGTCGGTTTCAGCCAGCCCAATTGTTCTTTACACCAGGCAGACATGTGCTGCGGGCGGCCGTTGGGTGTCTGGTTGGACATCAGGCACCAGATGCCCAGTCCTTCGCTTCCGGGGTTTTCAGGCCGGGCGTACAGGTCCGTCAAACCCAGCAGAGGGCCGAATTCGTGCGTGAATACGCTGATATTCGTCATCTTCGAACCGCCTTCCTGGACGATGATGTAATTCCATCGTTTACCGTCATGCGGCACGAGTCCTTTGTGGGGCCAGAACAATCCACCCCGATTGGTCGGCAGGCGTTCACCGGCGTAAATGAAAGCAATGCCATCGAATTCATCGAGAGCATTCTTTCCGTTGCGGGCGAGTAGTTTGTCGAGGGCTTCGGGAAGCATTTTGAGTGTGTCACCGGAACCGGGGGCGTAGTCGGCGCGTTTTTTACCGACCTCGATCCAATCGAACATTGTGCCTTCGAGGTGGAATTTGCTGTTGGATACTTCGATGTAATAGTCATTCACGCTGCCGAATGCAGGCTGGCCGGTGATGCTGCTCTGGTTGTAGACCCCTTTGCTGAAAAAAGACTGCTCCCAGTTTGCCGTGGCGATTTTGGAGTTGTGCTTCACGTCTGGGAAATCGACGCCGATGATGGCCAGTCGATAGACGTCTTTCTTAAAAAGCCCCGGCCCTCGTTCGATGGCTGCGAGGATTGAGCGCGGACTCCGGTCGGCCACGAGCTTGAGCCGGATTTCTTCGAGCTTCCCATCGCGCTTGAGCGTGAGTTTCACTTCTTCATCCGGTGAATGAGTCGCCAAAGCATCCGTCAACGCCTGTCGTGCGGGAACGGCGACACCGTCAAATTCCACGACAATGTCACCGGCTTTCACACCTGCTTTTTCCGCAGGCATATCGGGTTGAACGCTTTGGATCATCACTCCGGAACCCAACGGCCCATCGCGGAGCTGCAAACCCATTAAGGCGCGCTGGCCGGGAAGTTTCATGGGTCGACTCAGCGGAACCAGCACCGCCGACAGGTTGAGCTTTTTGCCGTCGCGCAGAACCGTCAGTTGAATGGTATCACCGGCAGAAAGCGCCAGGAGATGCTCCTGCAGAGATTCAGCACGCGTGAGATCTTCATTGCCGAAACGGAGAACGATGTCATTTTCCTGGATACCCGCGCTGGCGGCGGGGGATACGGGGTCGACGTGCTGAACCGATATCTTTCCGACGGCATCGCGCTTCACGGCAATCCCCAGATACCCAATCGGGCGGGCACTGCGGGGGCTGGGTTGCGTGGCAGCGGGAATCGCGGTTTCGACCGTCCGGTACTCCGGCGGTAGCGTTGACCTTAACGTTGCCGGGCCTGCCGCCAACGCAGCAATAGTAATGTGAAGGAACAGAATTCCTGCAACGCACTTGATCCACCGCGAACGTACAACCATGACCAGCCTCCGATGAACCGTGCTATATCAGACTTTATACCGACCGCAATGGCGTTTGATGTACGGATTTGTTCAGACGAGTAGTTCAATGCGTCCATCGACCGAGCGGGTGCGACAAAAGGGGTCCTATAATCGAGCGTCCATCCCGCAATTTTACATATCCGTGGCGTCAACCCCTCAAGTTGCGGGAAGTACGCACCGATGTTTAAATGGGGGGTATGGATAAGAAGGATAATGAATTCCGTCCATCCCTGGCGTTTGGACCGTAATGATCGGTGGGATAAGGCAGTTGGGGTTGACCGCAGATTGAGGATTTTATGAAGAGCGTTTTTACCACTGGAGAAGCGGCTGAAATCTGCAAGGTGTCGCAGCAGACGATTATTCGTTGCTTCGACAGCGGGCGTCTCAAAGGCTTCCGCGTTCCGGGAAGTCGATTTCGACGCATCCCACGCGAAGCGCTGATCGCCTTCATGAAAGACAACGGAATCCCCCCCGATTCACTGGATTCCGGCAAACGCAAGATTCTGGTGGTTGATGACGATCCAGAGATTGTGGAATTGTTTGTCGATGTGCTGGAGCGCGATGGCCGCTTTGAGGTCCGAACGGCCAGCACGGGTTACGATGCCGGGATGATTACTCAGGAGTTCGGTCCGGACTTGATCATTCTGGATTACATGCTGCCGGACATCAACGGCAATGTGGTCTGCGCAACGATCCGCCAAAAACCGGAGTTCGAGCATACTAAGATCATCATTGTCAGCGGTGTCGTCAATCAGGACGAGATCACGGATTTGATCAAGAGCGGTGCGGATGAGTTTATCAAGAAGCCGTTCAATATCGAGAAGATCATTGAGCAGATTGGTGAGTTGCTGACCGTCTAAATAACGGTGCGCGATGACGCGCCTCAAAATTTTCAGGGTCCGCTGTGAGCACGGGAGATGATGGTGGCATGGGCGTCTCGCCCGTGCTTTTTGCTGAAGAAAACGCGGGCGAGACGCCCACGCCACCTGCAAATTCTCGAGCTCTCACGCGAACCTGCGACGAACGTTACGGAATCTTGAAAGCCGCGATCACTTCCGAGATGAACGTTTCGAACTCCATGGAGTCAACGCTTCCTGAACTCCCATGCCTGATCCACTTCGCGAGAAACGTGTTGATCTGATTCTTCAACAGTTGGAGGAGTTACCCACTCTGCCGGCCGTTGCCGTTCGCGTGCTGGAGGCAACCGCCAGCGATGATAGCTCTGCCAAAGCGGTTATCGAACTCATATCGAGCGATCCATCCCTCACCACGAAAATTCTACAACTGCTGCATCGCGCGGACTCCGGGGCGCGCGCGGATATCAACTCCGTCGATCGAGCGGTGGTGCTACTAGGCTTCGAAGCCGTGCGCTGCATGACGCTGGCTGTGTCGGTGTTTCAAACGCTTGGGCAGGGCACGCGCAAGAAAGCGGTTCACTTCAATCGAGATGAGTTTTGGAAACATGCCGTCGCCACGGCGTGCTGTGCCGAACTATTGGCCGAGGCGATGGGCTCGGCGGCTCGAGAATACGGGATCACTCCACCGGAGGCCTTTGTCTGTGGGCTCCTTCACGATATTGGCAAGGTGGCCCTGGATGCCGCGTTACCGAAAAGCTTCGATCGCGTGGTGGAAGCCACGGACTTGCTGCGCGGCAATATTGCGGATCTCGAGCGAAGCATCATTGGTCTCGATCACATGGTCGTCGGTAAACGTCTCGCCGAACGATGGGGGCTGCCGATCTCACTGCGAGAAAGCATTTGGCTGCACGGTCAGGCCCCAGGCGCGCTCCCGGCCAACGTCAAAAGCCCACGGCTGGTCAATCTGATCACGCTCGCAGATCTGCTCGTTCGCGAGCAACATCTGGGCTACAGCGGGAACTACTCCTTCAATCTATCGCGATCCGGGTTGATCGAAACCGTGGGGCTGACTTCGGAGGCGGTTGACGCGGTTTTGAAACATTTAGTCGCGCATATCGAACCCCGGGCCAGTGCCCTCGGGTTGGGTCAGACCAGCACCGATGAGCTTTATCTTGACGCCCTGACGCAAGCGAATAAAGAGCTCGGTCGAATGACCACGCAGATGACCGCGAAGAACAAACGGCTCTCCGTGCGGTCGCGTTATTTTGATGCGCTCAGTCATTTTCAAAGTGAGCTTCGCGCCGATGCCCAGCCCCAGGCCGTGCTGGCGGCACTTGGGCAGACGGCGGTGAAAGTACTCGATGTCACCAGCGCCGCGGTATTCTCGGCCATCCCCGGGCAGGGGTTCGCCGAAGTGCTTTTGTTCGACCATCAAGGGGATGTCTTCCAGCACTCGGTGGTCGAATGTCCGAAGCCGTTGGCGAATGTCTCCGGCAGTGATGGCCCGGTACTGGCCGCGAGCGCGGAACTGGAATGGTTGCTCGCGAACGTGTCGCCCCGACTGGCCTCCAATCAACGTTACTGGATCAATCTCGAAGCCGATGGACAATGCATTGGCGGCGTGGTCTGGGGCGCAACGGTCGGGGAATCGCAGCGCCTGGCCAATCAGGTTGAAGAGCTATCGGCTTTAGCGGTTGGGTGGGGTTTAACGCTTCGGACGGCGCAAATTCGCGAAGAATCCCGAACGCTTTCTGAACAACTTGCCGAGGCCAATCGACGACTTCAATCGGCACAGGAAGAGATCCAGCGAAGCAAGACCATCATCTGCGTAGGTGAAATGGCCAAGGGCGCGGCCCACGAGATGAACAACCCGCTGGCGGTCATTTCCGGGCGTTCACAATTGCTGGCATCGCAATTAACGGACCCGAAGCAAAAGCATGCGGCGAAGCAGATTTACGAACAGAGCCATCGACTTAGTGAGATCATTACAGAGCTGATGGATTTCGCTCAACCCGTGCCGCCGCAGGTCATCGAAATGGACTTGGCGGAGCTGGTCGAGCAGGCGCTTCACGAGGCTAAGTTGTTGTCCGATCCCGCCGATAGGTCCATAGAGGTGACCATTGCGGATGTACCAACCGTGAGGGTCGATCCGAAGCAAGTAACGGCCGCGCTGACGGAAGTGATCAGCAACGCCATCCAGGCGACCGACCCGGTTCGAGGGCACGTCACCATTCATACCGCGTACGATTCGTACAGCGGTCAAGTGGTGATGAGCATCAACGACAATGGGTGCGGAATGGATGAAGAGACGCTCAAGCGGGCGTTCGATCCATTCTTCAGCAGCAAGCCTGCCGGAAGGCGACGTGGCATGGGGCTGGCGAAAACACTCCGCTGGATAGAAGCCAGCGGCGGATCGATTCGGCTTGAAAGCCGTGTCGGTCTGGGGACGCGAACGATGATTCTCCTGTCTGCCGCACCCGTCAGTGCAAGACAAGAGGAGACGCGGGAAGCAGTTGAAGGTTAAGCGAAATCGAAGGAACGGGAGAGAAGAAACCAATGGGTGCAACAGCCATTCAAGCCGAGTCCAAAACGGCGATCAAACCTCGAGTATTGATCGTCGACGACGAGGCCGACATTCTCAGCATTATTTCCACGGCGTTCGGCAAGGAGAATCCTTTCCGGCTCATTCAAGCCAAAACTCTCAGTGAAGCGCAGCGTATTCTCCAAACCCAGCCGGTCGAACTTCTGGTAACGGATGTTTGCCTACCGGACGGCGACGGAACCACGCTGCTACCGCTGCTTCGCCGCGAGCAACCCGACGCCAACGCGATTGTCATCAGCGGTTCACCGAGCGTTGACGGTGCCATCGCCGCCTTGCGGAACGGGGCTGTCGATTTCCTGAAGAAACCGTTCACGATGACTGAGCTTTCTGAACGCGTCGAGCGCGCTTTGAAGCAGCAGGCCGTGGCGGTGAAAAACGGGAAGCGCATCGACAAGCTGCGCCACGCGGTGCGGCGATTGAACGAAGCGCGCAAAGTGGTGACGAAGAAGGTCGACCTGCTTTGCAACGATCTGATCACCGCGTACGGCGAGCTCTCGCGCCAACTTGATATTGTGCGCACGCAGGAAGGATTTAAAAACTTCCTCGGCAACATGAAAGATCTTGAGCAACTGCTCTGCCATACGATGGATTACATCATGCGGCAGATGGGTTACTGCAATATCGCCATCTGGCTTGCCGGGGACAAACCGGCTGAATTCCAGCTTGGCGCGTACATGAAATTCACGATTGCCGGTGAAGAAGGTCTGACCGAGGCGATGAAGAACGGCATCGTCAAAGTCACCGACAAGGAGTCATTCATCCGCCTCTCCGGCGATGAACTCCAGGAAACCCTGACACCTGCCGAGCTGGATTATCTGGCCGACCAGGACATCCTCGCCACGAACTGCACCTACCTTGGCGAAACGCTGGCAGTGATCGTCCTTTTTCGCGACGCCAACAAAGGTTTCGTGGAAGAGGATATCCACACGCTTAAAACCGTCAGCCCGTTGTTCGCGTTATCCCTGGCGAGCGTCGTTCGCGATGCCCAGAAAAACGATGACGATGAGAACGGTCTGGCTGAATCGGATGATGACGATCACGAAGACCGCAAGTCCCATCGCGAGGATGACTGGTGGAAGAACGGCGAAGCTCCGCCGTTTTAGAGCGTTTCTCAGATTGGTGTAGTGGGGCAGACATTCTTGCCTGCCTTTTTTCTTGGCAGGCAAGAATGTCTGCGTAAAGGGAAACGGTTCCATGATGAATACGATCGATACGCGGCGGGTTTTCCTGGGGACCCGCGCTGGTTGGATGATGAGCCTGCTACTGATCGGCTTGTGGGGAACGTCATTGAATGTGTCGCTGGCGGCGGATCGGAAACCGGGGAAGGATCTTCCTCTGTCCGATGCCCAAACTAAAATGCTGGAGGACACGGAAAAGTATCGTGAGGGGCATGGGGTGGATCAAGCCATTGTAGATTTCACGGCCGTGATTGAATCGAAGTGGGCATCGTCGAATGAAGTGGCGGTGGCGCTGATAGGGCGGGGGCGGGCGTATCAGGTTCGAGCAACTGCCTCGGAGAAAGGGGGCACGCGCGACGCAAAGCCGCTCACATCTGCTTCGGTGCAGGACGGGTTGAAAAGCGCGATCGACGATTTCACGAAAGTGATCAATAGCGAAGAAACCGACATCGGCGTGGAAAAGTGTGATGCCCTTTTCCTGCGCGGGGATATTTATGCACAACAAAATAAGTCGGCGATGGCGATTGCGGATTACAAGGCGACTATCGCCGATGACAATATCTACAAAAATACAGTTGTGAAGAAACTGAATGCGTTGATGGGCAATCAACAGAAGCTGGCGCGATGGGTGGATGTGGCCGCGTGTTGCGCGGCGATTCTGGAAGTGAAAAATATTTCTGATGAGGAAATATTGATGGCGACCCTGACGCGCGGCGTGGCTTACCTGGAGATGAACGACCGCGAGAAAAGCCTGGCGGATTTGACCGCCGTGGTGAACAGCAAGGGACTGTCTGACGAAATGCTGGCCGATGCGCTGCTGTTTCGTGGCGAGGCCTATGAATTGCGCGAGCCCCATGTGATTCACGGCGACCTGTATATCAACCACGACGCGCTGAATGATTTTTCGAAAGTGATCGCAACGAAAAAAGCGACGCGGGAACAAATCGATAAAGCCAAATTTTTGCGCGCCAGGAACTACGAGAAGTCGGGCATGGAGACGGAGGCCTACAAGGATTTTGCCAGCCTCGGCAACGACTTGAGCACCCCACCTGCCCTTCGCGCCCGAGCCCTCATGGAGATGGGACGAAACAGGAAGAAAATACATGAATACGGGCCGGCGATCGTCGCTTTCACGTCCTTGATCCAAATGTCGAATCCCCCGCGTGATCTATTGCTTACAGCGTTGGTCGAACGATCGAATCTCTGCACAAACCCAACGCAATACAATCAATACATTGCCGACTGCGAAGCGATTTTGCGGATGCCCGAAGCGGATGAGACATTGAAACGGCAGGTTCGCGAGAATCTGGCAAAAGCGCGACGGTGAGCAAGGTGAGCACGCCAAACCTACGGGCTAAGTGCGAATGCAATATCCAAATAGGGTTCACACCGCAGCCGGTTTCTGATTAGCGAATGCAACAAAATGAAACAAAATGCAACAGTTTTGTGAAGGCGCCGAATCCAGCACAATTCATCGGTTTCGCGGATTTGTCCCAGTGTGGGGTTGTCTGAAGGGGTGCCCTTTCATTGGGTCGATGAAGACGTGATTATCGGGAAAGTTGTCCGGGAAAACGGATTAAATCTGAAGCAAAGAGGACGCTTGCATCCTTTAATGGGTCGCGGCCCCTTTATGAATCGACGGCAGATGGAGCGATCGCGGGTCTTCTCAGGAAAATGTCGATGATTCCGGACGGCAGCGTGATAATGATGACGCCCGCCAAAATCACTGCGGCGGCGAGGATCGTTCTGGGGTTCAGCGGTTCGTGCAAAAACATCCATCCCAGGAAGACGGCGATGACGGGGTTGACGTAGGCATAGGTGGAAAGTTTGGCGGGGGTGGTGTGCTTCAGGAGCCAGACGTAGGCACTGAAAGCGATCCAGGAACCGAAGACGATGAGGTAGGCCAGAGCATACAGGGAGTGAGCGGAAAAGCGGCTGACATGGATGGCTTGCGATTCGCCCATGCACAGTCCGACCAGTAACAGGCCTGCGCCGCCGGCGATCATCTGGATGGCGACGCTCATCCACGGGGAGGCGGGTTTGGTGCTGTGTTTGGAGTAGAGAGAACCGGCGGCCCACGCGGCGGTGGCGGCAACGACGGCGAGTATACGCATCGAGTTTGCCGTCGGCGCGGTGGAAGTGGTGGCGGGGTTGATGAGCAGGATCACGCCGATGAATCCGATGGCGATGCCGATGACCGCCTGGAGCTTGGGACGGCGACCCCCGGGGCGGAGCCATTCCAGGATCGCGAACCAGACAGGGGTGGTGGCGATGACGAGTGCGGCGCGACCGGAGGGAACGGTTTGCTCCGCCCACACGACCAGCCCATTTCCACCGACGAGCAGGAGGTTGCCGGAGACGAGGGCGGCCAACCATTGCGACCGCGTCGGCATCGGCAGGCGACGGACGCGCAGCAAGGCAAACATCAACAGTCCGGCGAAGAGAAAGCGGGTGGCGGCCATCAGGAAGGGCGGCAACGTCTCGACCGCCACCCGGATCGCGAGGTACGTGGAGCCCCAGATGATGTAGACGGCGAGAAACGCCGCGTAAAGCATGGCACGGGGAGCGGGGGGTGGTGATTCAGTGGACATTCGGTATTCAATCTGTGTGAGCCGTGATGGAGCGGGGATGAAAATATACGGAAACGGTGGGGGAAGGAAGGGGAGGGATGCTAGAGCATCTTTCAGGTTGGCAGGTTGCCCGATGTCGGGTGCCACGGGTCGCGGTACTCCGAGACCTGTGTCTT
>JBBRMF010000160.1:0-11928 GCA_038230975.1 Tepidisphaerales bacterium | reverse complement strand
GTCGCACGTCTCCAGAACCGCCGCCGCCAGCGGCGATCGCCGCATCAACTCTCGATTGAAAGCATCCATGCCGAATCTCCTTGTGTTGCAAGATTTCAGCGCGAAAGGACTTGCGCGTCAAGAAGTACGCGGAAGGAGTGGTACTCACCCACCATCCGCGTGCCTCGGCAAATCGGTGGGTGAGTACACCCACCCTACATCCTGAAAGATGCTCGAAGCCGAATCTGCTAAAGTTTCTTTACGAGCAGTGCGCGGATGTCATTGTCGTTGAACATACCATCGGTGTGTAGCGCATAGGCGCAGTGCATTTCAAGGATGCCGCCGTCAAAGGTCATCTTCATGGCGGCCTTGTCTTTTACGTTCTTGAGTTTGATTTTTTTGAGCCCATCGCGGACCGCTTCTTTTCCCATATCATCCTGGCAGATCACGCGGAGGGCCATGTTGAGCCGATGACACGAGAGATTGTCGATGAAGTTGAGCCCTTCAAGATCGTCGGCGAGGCTGTCCCAATCGACTTCGTAGGGAATTTCCTTGCCGCAAATCTCTTCGATTTCCTTCACGCGCTGTGGGAAACCGACGGTCTGCAACTCCTGAATTTTCCGACGTTCCTGCAATCCCATAGGGTCTCCTTCGCAAAAGTGTCATTGAGTTCGACTTGTATTGGCAGTTTACTGGGAAGTCTCGCAAAAAAAAACGTAAGCGATTGACCGCAGGAAAGTGACTATGAAAACAGGCATCATTTTTTTATTCGTGCTCGCGGTGAGCGCGGCGATGATCTTTTTCGCGCCGCAGCATCGCCGCGAACCGGAGAGTTTTCGGCCGACGACTTTGGGCGCGGTCTATCGAAAATTCTGGAGCGAAATGCCGGCGCGGTTGAACGCGGAGAGAGTAGGATTAGCATTACTGGGCCTCTCCGGAATGTTCGCTGGCCTTTATCCGGCGTTGCTTGTGCTGCTGGTTTATGGGTTGCGCCCGGTCGATCGAAGGCCGAGCGCGGTATGGTTCGTGGTCATGGGATTAATCGCCGGCGTTGGGGTTGCGGCTAATTTTCTGGCGATGTTGATATCGCACATGAATTTCGCCTTTGGTGGGCGCTCGAGCAATAAGACCGCAACGTTTTTTATTTGGTTAGTCCCGTTTTTTCAGGGAGTGTTTGCGATCGGCAGCATAATGATTGGTTTCTCTGGAACGTGCGCCGGCTGTGTCGGTCGCCTTCTGTCGAATTGACCAACCGGCGCAATCTGGGCTTGTGAAATGATTTGGAATTTACCGATCGAATTACGACAAACCATCCCAGCGATCGCCCACTTCCGAAGATTCTTCATCGCAGCATCCGTGGGCGGGGTTGGCGGCAGCCACCAGAACAGCAGGCGCATTTGTTGGCCATTCCTGCGGGGCGGACAGGAAGGTTCGATCAAGCTGAGGATCAGTTCCACGATTTAGTTTCCCAGCATTTTGCGATTGATTGAGCGGCATTTTCGATCTCCTTCAGCCAGTGGCGAACGGGCTCACTGTGATTTACGATTCAATCCTGCCGTGAGCAAATGAGATTTGTGCATCGGAAAATTCGGCAGTGCGTCTGATAAAAATGACGGTACAATCACGGTTGATTTTTCCGGTCCCTCCCCTTGGTACTGAGGTGGTCGCATTATTTAGCCGGGTCGCTTGCGACTCGCGTCTGAGGGCTTCAGACCGCCGCTAGACACGGTTCGCAAGCGAACCGGCTAAATAATTCAACGAGTCCTCCCCCCATGAGTAAATGGGTTGGCAGCGGATCGATGCGATTGCTTCTGCTTTCGCTCCTCGTCAGACTATGTCTCTGAAATTCAATTTCGCTTTTTCGACATGAACGGAGTTCCACTATGCAGGATCAATCAACTCGCGGTTTGAGTCGTCGTGAAATGGTGCAGCAGGGTTTGTGGGGGGCGGCGGCGATTGCACTTTCCCGCCTGCCGCAATTCGCATTCGGTCAGCAGGAGTTGGCGGGAGATCAAGCCATTGCATTCATGGAGCCCCTGACGACCGAACCCGGCCGCGCGATGCTGCATTGGGATCAGTTGAAAGATTGGATTACGCCGATGGATCAGTTCTTCAGCGTGAACCACTACGCGAATCCTGAAAAAGTGGTCGATGGATATAAGCTGGAGATCGACGGCTTGATGGAGAAGCCGCGCAGTCTTTCGGTCGAGGATCTTCGGAAGCTTCCGCGGAAAGAAATCACCGCGACTCTCGAATGCTCAGGCAATGGATCGAGCAAGACATTTTGCGGCGCAGTGGGTAATGCCAAATGGGCCGGGACACCGTTGGCTCCGCTGTTGAAGGAATGCGGACTCGCGCCAGAAACGATTGAAATTGGATTCTACGGGGCCGACCACAAGAGCGAAAAAATTCGCGGGGGTGACTACGATCAACATTTCGCCCGCGCCCTTTCGCTTCAAGACGCCATGCGGGATGACATTATTCTTGCCTATGAAATGAACGGCCAACCTCTCACCGCTGGTCACGGCGCGCCCGTTCGCCTGGTCGTACCCGGCTGGTATGGGATCGCCTGGGTGAAATGGCTGCACCGTATTGAAGCGCGCGATCATCGTCTGATGACGCGCTTCATGGCCAAAGACTATGTGACCCTCCGGGGCGAAGAACTACCGGATGGGACCGTTTCCTGGAAGGAATCTTCGGTCGGTCCGATGAATATCAAATCGATGATCGCGAAAGTGGTTCGGCGTAAGGAAGGCGGCGTGACTATTTTCGGAGCTGCGTGGTCCGGGCTATCACCCGTCAAGGCAGTGGAGGTCAAAGTCGATGACGGCGAATGGCGAAGCGCGAAGATCGATCAATCGAATACCGAGCCGTATACCTGGCGATTTTGGAGCTTTGATTGGAAGGATGCGAAGCCCGGCGAACATACGCTTGTATCGCGCGGCATCGATTCGAAGGCGACGATTCAGCCGGCATCGGATGAGCCTGCAATCAAGTTGAAAAAGACGTATTACGAAGCCAATCAGCAATGGCCGCGGAAGGTGAAGATTTAATTTTTGCCAAAGCGCGTCAATTCTATATGTTGCGAACATGGGCCGATCGGCCTACACTTCTGGCAGTTCGCTAGGGGTGTCCCGGCCGACCGGGACTGAGATTACACCCTTAGAACCTGATCCGGCATTACCGGCGTAGGGAAGCGAATGACACCGCCTCCTTGGCACGTCTTCGATTTCCCTCGATTTACTTGTGTTGATTGAGGAGTGACGATGTCGCAACAATTGAAGAAGGAAGAATCGTTCGTACTGCCGCCGGTGGGCCATAATCCTTCAACGGAGCGACAGGGGACATCGCCGGGTTCATTCGCAAATATCGGTCGCGTGGGTACGGCGCATACGTTTAGCTCGCCAGACACGCCGGGCATGCCAGGAGTCTCTGACATCACTGCGATGGATTTCGCGAACGAGCGCGATCGTGAGGGAAAAACGCAGTTGGAAGAGGCCCGTGCCGGGAAAACCAGCCGTGAGATGAAGCACGTCGCAACGCGCGAACCGCATCTGACAGCCGAGCAAATTCGCGTTGAAGTTGCTTCCGGCCGGATGATAATCCCGGCTAATAAAGTTCACTTGAAGTACAAACTTGAACCGATGGCCATCGGCCGCGCGAGCCTCACGAAAATCAACGCCAACATGGGGGCGTCGCCGGTTTCATCTGGAACGGACGAAGAGGTTGAAAAACTTCGCTGGGCGGAAAAATGGGGCGCGGATACGGTGATGGACCTTTCCACCGGCGGCGATCTGGATGCCTGCCGTGAGGCGATCATTCGCAATTCCACCGTGCCGATCGGAACTGTCCCCATTTATTCCATGATTTTAGGTCGGTCGATCGAAGACCTTGATTACAAGACGATTCTCAAAGAGTTGGAGAAGCAGGCGAAGCAGGGCGTCGACTATTTCACCATTCACGCCGGAGTGTTGAAAGAGCATTTGCCTTATGTGCGAAAGCGGTTGATTGGGATTGTCAGTCGTGGCGGATCGCTGCTGGCCAAGTGGATGATCCACCACAATAAACAGAATCCGATGTACGAGATTTTCGATGAGATCTGCGACATCATGCGACAGTACGATGTGAGCTTCAGCCTCGGTGACGGACTGCGACCCGGCGGCTTGGCGGATGCTTCCGATGAAGCACAGTTGCGCGAACTGGTAACCCTGGGTGAATTGACCGAGCGCGCCTGGGCCAAGGGCGTGCAGGTGATGGTTGAAGGGCCCGGCCACGTGCCATTCGATCAGATTGAGTACAACATGAAGCTTCAGCGGAAGCTTTGTCACGGTGCGCCGTTTTACGTGCTCGGGCCGTTGGTGACCGATATTTTTCCGGGATATGACCACATCACCAGTTGCATCGGGGCGACGTCGGCCGCGTACCATGGGGCGAGCATGTTGTGCTACGTCACGCCGAAAGAACATCTGGGTTTACCGAAGAAGGATGATGTGAAGCAGGGTTGCGTTGCGTACAAGATTGCGGCACATGCGGCGGATGTGGCGCTCGGAATCCCCGGCAGCCGTGATCGGGATGATGAACTCACCAAAGCTCGCGCGGCTCTCAACTGGCAAAAGCATTTCGATCTATCGTTCGATCCCGATCTGGCTCGTGCGTATCACGATGAGGATCTGGAAGTCGACACGGATTTCTGTGCGATGTGCGGCCATGACTGGTGCTCGGTTCGCATCAGTAAGGAAATCGTCGACTTCTACAGCGGGAAAGATGAGGCGAGCCAGCCTGAGAAAAAAGCAATCGCGTCACCGGGCGTGAATGATGCGGGTGCCGAAGTATTACAAAAGCGCGGCGTGCTGACCCAGGAAGAAATTCACAAGTTGGCGCACAAAGGGGAAAAAGCGGTTTGCCATAGTGATAATATTGTTGACCCGAAAACCGCGAAGCTGGTGCAGATCAATACGCTGAAGGCGCATGGAGTGGCGGTGAATGAAAGCGGTCTGTGATTTGTGTGGCGTGGGCGTCTCGCCCGCGTTTTTTGAGAGGGCATGAAACAAAAAAGAGCACGGGCGAGACGCCCATGCCACGAGTTTTTTCAGGTTCGGGTGCGCACTTGAACGAGTTGTTCGGCCGCTTTCTGCAGGACGGATTCGGGCTGTAACCATTGCAAACAGCTCTGGTGCGAACAGCGGCGTGAATAGCAGGGGCTGCAAGGAATATCGACACGGATGACGGAATCCATTCGCCGGTACGGACCGGTTCGAATCGGATTGGTCGGTCCGTAGGGTGTGATGAGGGGTTTGCCGAGCGCGGCGGCGATATGCATGGGGCCACTGTCATTGGCGATGACCAGTTCGGCGCGTTCGAGGAGTGCAACCAACTGTCGCAGCGTGGTTTTGCCGCAGAGGTTCAGGCCGGCGATTTTGGCTCCTAGCGGTGAATCCGCTGGGGAGCCGGCGACGACCGTTTCCAATCCCAATCGCGATTTTAAAGGCTCAACGCACGCCGCAAAATGCTCGATGGGCCATCGTTTGGTCAGCCAATTGGTTCCCGGCAACAGTACCGCAAAGCGATGATCGGTGGGGATCAATTTGGCAACCGCGGCGCGATCTTCATCGGTTGTGGCGAAGTGAAATTCTACCGGCTCTTTCGGGCAACCGAGTGCGGCGGCGATAGCCAGGTATCGATCCACCGCATGTTGATCGGGAGTGTCAATCGGCACGCGATGGGTATAGAAAATCCAGCCGAGTTCGCGTGCATTTCGGAATCCAATACGCGTGGCGGCGCGGGTTTGCCAGGCAAGCCAACCGCTGCGTAAAAGGCCCTGAAGATCGATTACCAGATCAAACTCGCGATCTCGCAGATTGCGCGAAAATCGGTGGAGTGCCTTGGCAGCGCCCGAGTTTTTCCAGGCGTGGGCGAGTCGTTTTCGCTCGAATAAAATCACATCATCCAACTGCGGGTGCCCTTGGATCAAATCTGCGCACGCGGGAGTTACCAGCCAACTTATTTTAGAGTCTGGCCACTTCTTTCTCAGCAGATTGAGCACAGGCAATGCGTGAACCACATCGCCGATGGCGCTGGGTTTGATCAGCAGGATGCGTTGCGGAGAAGATTTAAAGACGAGAGGCTTCATGGCGGTCTGCGGGTTCAGATGGATAACGGTGAAAATGACGAATGGCGAAATCCGAATGACGAATCAACGACGAATGTCCGAATGACGAATGAAGTTGGCGGGTATTTTTTCGTCATTCGGATTTCGTCATTGATTCGTCATTCGGTAATTCATCATTCTCCCCGGATTCTTCATTTCCCATTTCCTCTCTAACAAACTGTGCCAGCGGCGCATATCCCTGGCAGAGCGACAACGAATCCGCCGGCGTATATTCCGGGTGTTCTTTCATGCTTTTCAGGAGGCGTTGGATGCCGAGCGCGACCCACTGGCGTCGGCGAATTCCATCGACATCGACCAGGATTGGCTGCGGGCCGGTTTTTTCATCGTCATACACGATCCAGTTACTTGCCTTGGCATCGAAATGAGAGAAGCCATGTTTTTCGATCTTCCGTAAGATTTTTCCGGTTCGGCGAAAAAGCATGTCACGCCGATCGGGCTCCATTGCATCGAGGTTCACGACGGCCATATCTTTACCTGGAACGCGTTCGCAGACGATGACGGTATCGGTCACATATCCCAATCGGCGTTTTTCCATCAGCAACAACGGCCAAGCGGTGGGGATATTGCGGACGATGAGGTTCCAGGCTTTGTTCCAAGCGCGTCGTGCCCGTGCACCGCGGCCGATTTCGTTGAGATAGCGATACCAATATCGACGCTTGGGACGCTTAATGATGACCGATACCGGTTTGCCGGCCAGCACGATGTCGGCGGCCAGCACATCTCCGCTGCGACTTCGTTTCAGTACTTCCAAACCGTCGCCTTCAATCTGCTTCAGTAACGCAGGCCATTCGCGTAACCAGTCTTTCTCTGAGATTTCCAGCCGGCTGGCGGCGGACCAGCGGTGAGGGTACTTGAACTGGCTGAAAAATATTCCATTCCATCCTTCGCTTTGAATTTTTCCAAAGTAACGGTTCCCACCCTGAGCGCGCTCGAGAAACTTTCTCCAGATGCGCCGACTGATCGGGTTTTCCACCGGCATCGCGCCATCACCCAACTTGATCCATCCACGGACGTGATCCGTCGTCGTACCGTATCGAGCCGAGCTGTGACCGAGCTGAAGGACATCTTTCTTTCGTAGCCCTTCGCGGCGAACTGCGTAACCGTCCAGCAGGTGCAGTTGGTCACCTTGAAGTAAGAAGTTTCCTAAATGCAGATCAGAATGGCCGAGTTTTGCCTTGCCGAGGGTATGCACCAAATTGATGACCTTGGCTGCCAACTGCCGCGATTCGGCAGGCCGCTCACCGGCCAGATGCAAGCGGTTTAGATATCGATCCAACTGCACGGCCGGTTCGATGGCATCAAGAAGCACTGCATCTCCGATGGAATCCTTGATGCGAAATCCCATCAGTACGGCGACGGCATGCGGCGCGGCGATGTTGGCTTTTTGGAGCCATTGAAGCCGCAGAAATTCACGCATCGCCGGGTTGCCGCGAAAAAGTTGTTTCAGCTTCGCCAGCGGTGATCTCTGGCGAGGATAGAACTTGAGATAGTACCCCTTGCTTTCGTGTTCGAACCGCCAAATCTGGCGATATCCACGATCTTTCACGAGCGTTCCGACGCGCGGAAGATCCTTGAGCGAGTTTTCCAGAGCCTTGAGTGACACGGGGTGGGTTATATCAGAACACGCCGGTCAGTCGATGAAAGTTGCCACGGCAAAACGAATGAAAGCAATTTAGCCACAGATGGGGCACAGATGAACACAGATAAATTCATTTTGTTTTTACCTACATAAAATTTGTCTTTATCTGTGTTCATCCGTGCCCCATCTGTGGCTAATTGTTTTTTTAATCCTGTCCGGTGCTTGCGGCGGCGTCGGTGGATTGCACGCCTTGGGCGACTTCAGGGAGTATTCCGCGCTTCACGTAAATGGGTCGGACGAGGGGACGCAGGGTGTTAAGCTTGAGGCCGAACATTGCGCCACCGACGACGCAGGTCAGTCCGGCCCAGGCGATTGATCGGGCGGGGCCGAGGTGCCGGGCGGCGTAACCGGCGAGCAGGCTTCCGAAGGGGGTGATTCCCATGAAGCACATGGAGAAGATGCTCATGACACGGCCGCGCTTGTCATCCTCGACGAGCGTTTGAAGCACGGTGTTGCAGGCGGCCATTTGAACGACCATGGAGCCACCGGTGACAACCAGAATCGGCAGCGAAAGCCAGAGGAAGTGTGATCGAGAAAACGCGATCATTCCCAAACCCAATAGTGCATTGGCAATCGCAATGACTTTGCCGAGTCCGAGCACGGATTTTCGCGAGGCAAGATACATGGTCCCGATGAAGGCACCGATGCCGGATGCGCCCAGAAGCATTCCGTACAATCGCTCTTTTCCACCGAGAATCGTGTCGGCAAAAATGGGCATGAGCGTCGAGAGGGAGATGGCCATCAGGCTCGTCAACGCCACGAGCAGGAGAATGACGCGAATGGGAGCGAACCCAAATGAATAGACGAACCCTTCCTTAAATGCATGCAGGACTCGCAGGGGTTTGCCGTTGCGTATGCGCGGGGCAACCTGCATCAGCAACAGGGCTAAAAGCACGGCCAGATAGCTGCACCCGTCGAGCAGAAAACAGTACCCTTCATTTTTGAATTGGTAGATGAGGTAACCGGCAATGGTGGGTCCGATCAACCGGGCGGCATGCACGATTGACGAACTCATCGCGATGGCGTTCGGCAGATCTTCGCGACTTTCGACCAGGTCGATCACGAATGATTGCCTTGCGGGCACATCGAGCGCGTTGATGACTCCTTGAAACGCTTGAAGCGCGATCACCTGTGGGATGGTGATGATCTGCCGTAACGCAAGGTAGGCTAACGCGAAGGACTGCAACATCGAAAGTGTCTGCGTGACGATCAAAATACGATGACAGTTGAGGCGGTCCACCCACACACCACCAAAGGGGGCAAAAAGAAAGATTGGGATCTGCGCCGCGAAATTGACGATTCCCAGCGCCATTGCCTCGCGGCCGGGCATGGTTTGTTTTGCCAGACGGTAGACCAGCCAACTGGTGGCGGTGATGGTGAGCCAGGTGCCCATCATCGAGACAAGCTGACCTGCAAAATAAAGCCGGTAGTTGCGCGAGCGGAATGCGCGAAGGAAGAATTTTATTTTTGCGCGCGCGTCCGGGCTTGAAGAAGACGGAAGAACGCTTGGGTCGTCACCGGGCATGCGGGTGAGGATAGACGGATTGACGGGAAAATGTAAACAGCAGGAGCTGTTCTATAGAACGAGATTGAAGAAACTGTCATTTCACGGCGCGCTCCTTCAAGTACTCGTGCGGACGCAATACCTTGAGTGGGGGGAACCGTTCCCGGAACTCCCTCGACCACGGCTTGTTTGGATCGGTGAGGTTCAAAAGGTGCAAGTCCCCGGATAAGATGAGTTTTGCGTCAACGGCAACGGCGAGATTCACAGCATTGATTCGCCGCGCCGCGTGGTGTCAACAGCGCTTGGGCGAAGACGTTACAGTCGAAAACGACCCGATCCGCGCTGCTCATGGAACGTCCCGGACTCGGCGCTCGGACCGCCTCTCATGCTTGGCCTTTTCCAGCATTTCGGAGATTTCTTCCTCGGGCATGTCCAGCGGTCCGCCCCGTCGAGCTTCGATATCGGCGGAGATGCGCTCAAACGTACGCGCGGGTTGCCGGGCATCGCGTTTGAGCATGTTGGTGGCGTATGTGGGAAGATCGAGGCCCTCAGCGCGTGCCTTCTCTCGCAGCGCGAGTTCCTCCTCGAGGATGAGGTAGACTTCAATCGTCACCGGATCGAAAGCGTATCGTTACAAGGCCTAATTGTCCATAGTTTGTAGTACCCGCCCATCATCCGTGTCACTCGGCAAATCGTTGGGTAAGTACACCCAACCTACACCCTTAATGGCGTACTTTTACATCCGTGACGCCATATTCCCCGCGGTAGAGTTGGCGGACCAACCGGCCACAGCGCCAGGTGACGGTTAGCGTCCAGGCGCTGATGACGACGGTGAGGCAGGTCAAGGCGGTGTGCCAGATATCGTCGGTAGTCATGTGATGATATCGGCCTTCGGCGATGCGTTTTTTGATGCCGAGACTGACCACGGCGAAGGGATAAATCCACATTGCTGCGAACATCGACAGGAGCAGCATCATCCACCCCAGCCGCTTGTACCAGGTGCTGCCACCAAACAGCATGGTGGGCAAAACGATCATCGCGACAAGTAACACGCTTAAGGCGATGCCGATGAGCATGTTCGTTGTCTGCCGTGTCATCACGAAATAGACGACGCAGAGCGCGGACCAGACAAGCATTCCGATGCACCAGTAAACGTACGCCCAGCTCACTTTTAGATACTCACCCCGAAGCGCCGGTGGTGGCGAATCTGGGATATCGTCCTGCGGGGCATTGTGTTTTCGGCCGTGAGGGGAGTCAGATTGACCGGCCGGCCGGGCATCGGGAGCGTTCGACGGAGTGGAGGCGAATGATTTGCTGCGCATGTAGGTAGCCATCGCTTTTATTTATCGGCCAAAATCTTCAGGATCGTTACGAACTGGCAGATGAA
The DNA here is from genome assembly GCA_038230975.1 of Tepidisphaerales bacterium. Lineage (GTDB taxonomy): Bacteria > Planctomycetota > Phycisphaerae > Tepidisphaerales > Tepidisphaeraceae > JANXVV01. Next base: position 1,250 of record JBBRMF010000160.1, on the reverse strand, counting down.
CTTAGATTTTGCTTGATTGATTCCAGGGAACGGCCCAGAAAGGTGGTCATTACGGCCAGCGCCACAACAAACAACCCGGCCAGCAGACACATCATCGCCGCGCCTGGAGCGCCCCAGGAAGTCACAAACAAAATCCCCAGCAACGTTATATCTAACATGGCCAGCAGAAGACTGGCGATGACCGCCCATCGTCTTTGTTTAACGACAAAGCTGGCTAATGCCAGATAAAGTGCTCCGGGCACAATAAACATGAGCGCAAAAATGACATAAGCCGTGCTTGCATCGTGATTTGAATCGGCGGCAGATTGGCGGCCGGCATACAAGGAGATCGCGCCTAAGGTTAAGGCGGCGACTCCGATGAATCGGGCACACAGGGCGGCCTGTTGGAAAGGTCGTGCCTCTGCGATCGACCCAGCCGCGATACTCGATCTATTGCTGAGAGCCTTGCCCATGAGTCTCTCCCAGTTTTTGCGGGTTTTGCGGCAGTGAAAGATTAGGCGGTGGGGGTGGTGGCGCGGGCCATTGCCAGCCGCTTTGGCTCTGCGGCGGCTGTGGTGATACGGCGGGTGGGGCGTTATATGCCGTCTGACTATAAATTCCCGTTCCACCCGCAGAAGGTTGGCTGCTCTGATACGCCTGTTGCTGCTGTACATACTGCCAATACTGTGCCTGATACGCCGCCTGCATTTGTTTAAGAATCGGAACTGTGCGGAGTGCCTGCATCAAAAAGTAAAATTGTAATGCATAGATCGAAAATGCGATGAGGCTAAGTACCCCCGCATCAGGCTGGCCCCTGGTAAAACCGTAAAATGTATTGACCAGAAAATAGAGCAAGAGCAATCCGGACATGACGATGCCAAAGACGATGGGCGTTGTTGTCGCCCGCCGTACAAATCCCGCGACTACAAGCTGCGTAACACCTACCATCAGAGCGATAACCCCAAACACTGCGGACACCACGGTCCAGGACATTCCCTGGGGAAGTGGCGGCAATGGCCGACCCCCCTGAGCCGCCAGGTGTTCCAGATCCATGAACGCAAACGCCCCCATGCAGAGCCCCAATGCTGTCGTCAAACCCCCGAGAATAAACATGAGCATCGATGCCCGCCGCGCCGGTGCCATGGGATCGATCGGAGTCTGCCCTGGCGGGTACGCAAACGGTGGATATCCCGTCGGCGGGGGTGAATACGGGGGTTGTTGAGGATTGGGGTACTGGCTCATTGGGACGCAATTCTAGGGATCAAGCGGGC